>DASQJA010000220.1:0-6630 GCA_035631275.1 Bryobacteraceae bacterium | reverse complement strand
ATTCGGCCAATTGAAGCGTTGACGATAGCGGCCCAGGTTGTGTCTGCTCTCGAAGCGGCAAGCGCCGCGGGCATCGCGCATCGCGATGCAAGCCGGAAGACGTGATGATTCGCCAAGACGGGCTGGTCAAGCTGCTCGATTTCGGCCTCGCATCCTTTAGTGACGGCGAATCGCGGCCGTCCGGATTGGTGAGAACCGCGAAGTATGTTTCGCGGCACAGGTGAATGGCGGGACTGGCGACGCGCGCAGCGATCTGTTCAGCCTCGGCGTGATGTTGCATGAAATGCTTTCGGGCACAGCGCCGTTCGCTGGGACCACGATCTCAGAGACTCTGACGGCGATCGCCGAATCTGATGCGCCGCCGCTCCGCAAATCGCTCGTAGATCGCGCCGAGCTCGAAAAAATCGTGCGCAGGTGTCTGGAGAAAGATCCCGAGTCGCGCTGCAGTTCCGTCGCCGAGCTTCGAGCGGACCTCGCCCGCGTGATCGCCCGCACGGAGAACAGGCCGCGACAGCAAAAAATCCTGTTCGCGGGCGCAGCCCTCGGGGTGATAGCAGTCGCGGCCGCGTTCGTGATTTACAGGACCGTCGAAAGCCGCGGCGCGGCTTCGTTCGCGTCAATGACGATCACGCGCGTCATTGCGCGCTCCCTGGTTTCCGATGCCGCAATCTCGCCCGACGCCGCGTCGATCGCCTACACACTCGATGAAGGCGACCGCAGGAGTGTGGGTCAGGCGCTCGAGTCAGGATACGCAACTCGTCCGACTGGAGGCGAACGAGCACAGCGGCCTGTTTTTTTCGCCAGGTGGAGATAATCGCGCAGAGACGTCGCTGATGGTCGCAAACATCGACGGGTCCGGCGCGCGTACAGTCGCGCTGCGCCGCGCGCCCCGCTATTTTCGCGCAGCCGACTCGCGTGGTCAGCCGACGGTTGAACGATTTCTGACCAGGCGGACAGCAGGCGTTCTATGCTCAGTCCGCGTTTCATTTGATTAGGGTGCGCGTCGCCGAAGGAGCAGAATCCGAGATTGGCAATCGAGCGTGGCCGTTGGCTGTATCCTTACTGCGCGCCCGAAATGTCCTGTTGCTCTCGGCGAGCGACGTTGCCGAGGACTCGCTCCAAATCTGGCAGATTTCGCTTCCCCGCGGCGAAGTCCGGCGCGTGACCAATGATCTGACCGATTACTCCCCATTGAGCGTCTCGAAAGACGGCGCCGCAATGACGGCGATTCAGGAGACGCCCGCAGCGCTCTGGCTGGCGACCTTGGACGAACCGAACGCCGCGACGCGAGTCTCGCACGGCGAATTGCGCGGCTTCAACAGCGTCGTATGGACGCGGGACGGGCACATCGTCTATTCCGCACGGTCCGGCGAATACCGAAACATCTGGATCACGGACGCGGCGGGTGAAATCCGCGGCAGATTGGCGACGCGCGCACAGATCGAGACGAGGTCGCGCAACGAGATGGCAAGTCTCATCACGCTCTAGATTCGTAATCTTACCTTACCGGCGACCTGTCACCAGATTGGCGCTATAAGAGCCTCAAAACGGATGAAATCGGTTCAAGAGGAACCAAGTTGAAAATGAGTGTAAGCCGCTGGCTGGAGAGAGGTTGATGTTGAATTGGGAGATACCTATCGTCGGCGCCTGAGCGCTTTTCAGGATCGCCGCCTTTCAACCACCCGGCCATTCCTCCAAATCCAACCTAAGGCGATTTCCGAGGCTCTCCGCAAATCCGTACTCCTGTGAAAGCGGCCACCCGCACCAACGGCGCGCCAAAATCGGGCCCCCGCGTTACAATAAGACACATAATGCGCAGTAGACTCCGCCTTGGCTGCTGCCGCTCTCTCCGCAGCCCTGCTGCCAGCCGGATCTCGCGGACGCGGGAAAAACGGATTCTCAATTGAGAAATAAAGGAGACAAATGAGCTACAAATTCCTAATGTCGGCTCTGGCCGTGCCCGCCGCGGCAATCGCGTTGCTGGCCGTGCCTGCCGCCGCGCAAACCGCCAAATCCAAATCTTCGGCCGTCCCGCGCATCGACGGCCATCCCGACCTTTCCGGCATCTGGACCAACGCCACCGTAACTCCCATGGAGCGCCCAGCCCAATTTGCCGGTAAGCCCACGCTTACCGATGCTGAGGCCGAGGTCTTCGAAAACGCCCTCACCCAAGATCTCAAGGATGAAGACGGCAAATCCGACGGCCCGCTGATCCGCGCGGCCGGCTCCTCCGGCACCGGCGGCTACAACGCCCTCTTCATCGATCGCGGCAGCCAGATGGACCGCATCGATGGCGTCAAGCGCAGCTCTCTGATCGTCGATCCGCCCGACGGCAAAATTCCGCCCGTCACCGACGCGGCCAAGGCTCGCCGCGCCAAAGAAATGCGCAATTTCTTCAACTATGACGACGTCAAGAACCGCCCGCTGAGCGAGCGCTGCATCATCGGCTTCGGTTCCACTTCCGGCCCGCCCATGATGCCCGTTCTCTACAACAACACCTACGAGTTCGTCCAGACCAAGGACAACATCATGATCCTTGTGGAAATGGTGCACGACATTCGCGTTATCCGCATGAATGGCACCCATCCGCCGTCGAACGTCCGCACCCTGCTCGGCGATTCCATCGGCCACTGGGACGGCGACACGCTCGTCGTCGACACCACCAACTTCCGCCCCGATGCCTCGTTCATGGGAGCCTCCGAGAACCTGCACGTGATCGAGCGCTTCGAGCGCAACAACTCCGACACGATTCTCTACAAAGTCATCATCGACGACCCGTCCACGTTCTCCAAGCAGTGGACCATGGAGTTCCCCTTCAACGCCACCAAAGGTCCGGTCTACGAGTACGCTTGCCACGAAGGCAACTACGCCATGACCGACATCATGGGCGGCGCCCGCGAGATGGAGAAGAAACAGAAAAAGTAAGTGACGACGACCGCTCCCGAAGCTCTGATCCTCGACTTACTCGCGTGGCTCTCCACGCGTGAGCGCACTTACGAAGAAACGATGCAGGCGTGGCGCACCTCCTGCCCACGCTTCCCAGTCTGGGAAGACGCCCTCGACCACGGCCTGGTCACAACCGACGGCCATATTGTCCAACTAACCTCGCAAGGACTCGCGCTGCTGGCCACTCGCCTGATACGCTGAGCAACAAGCCAGCCAATGTTTCAATTGAAGCGCTGGAACAAGGCCGTCGTTCACAGAGAAGGACGCGATTTGAATATCGTGGTCTCTCGGCCGAGAAGTTTGGCTGACTGGGTCGGCCTGGCAGTTATCGCACTACCTTGGCCCTGTTTCATCGTTGCGTTCGTAATCGTCCCTATGTTCCACGCTACCTCGGCAATGGACCTCCTTATGGACACCTGTCTCAGCCTCGGACTCGTCGTGCCACTCTTCCTGTTCTTCCGGGCTTTGGGTGAAAAGGAATGTGACGACCAAATCGTAACGATCAGCGCGGGAGAACTGGAGGGCTCGCAAGACATCTTTATGGACGCGGAAGCGGCATGTAAAAGCCAACGAAATCACGCACGTCTCAATCACGACTGATTGGCTCGGATTCGACCCGCATCGACATTACGGCGAAGGGACGGCAACGCACAATCCTGGATCAACTCTTGAGCCAGATGCCGTTCGGCTTGCGTACGAAATAAGGCAGGATCTGGGAATGCAGTAGCCGCCGCAGGCAAGTTGAGCAAATCACAACTCCCCGGCGATCGCTTCTCTTTACGTGTCAGGAGCTCCCAAAGGCGCGGGTGGGGCCGCAGCCATCCACTGCCGTATCCTATTTTGAACCGGCCACGACTGGCGGCATTCGCCTCCCCAGCCGCAGCTTCGATGAAAATGCACCACTTAACTGGCTTCGTTTTTCCAAATCGCGCTCGAAACACACACCCCCGCGCCGGAACTCCTCACATGCGTCATTCCCGCCCCGAACTTTTAGAAAATTAGCGCATTCGATCCGCCCGCACCTGCGTATTAGCTTCATGAAAGGCAACGGTGACTTCGACCTTGGCCCAACCGGCTGCAATCGCGCGAACGGCCGCCGCCAATGCGGACCGTGCGTTCGAAGCCGCCCTACGCGAAAACCAGTCCATGGTCTTCAGCCTGGCCTTCCACTTTTTGCAGGACCACGCCGCCGCCGAAGAACTTGCCCAGGAAGTTTTTCTCGAACTCTACCGCCACTGGAGCGACATCCAATCTCGCGAACACCTCGTCCACTGGCTCCGCAAAGTCTCGAGCCGCCGCTGCATCGACCAGGCTCGCCGCCGCAAACTCCGCCGCCACGTGAGCCTCGACGACGCGCCCGAACCGTTCTCACTAATGCCCGCGACCGATCCGCTCGTCAAGCGCTACACCGAGCAGTTGCTCGCCGCACTCGCCGACGCGCCCCGCATGATCGTGATCCTCCGCTATCAGGAAGGCCTTGAGCCTGCCGAAATCGCCGGCTTACTCGAAATGCCGCTCGCAACGGTCAAGAGCCATCTGCAAAGGTCGCTCGCTCTGCTACGGCGCAAATTGGCGTTCACCTCGCCCGATGAAAAGAAACCGATGGACAAACTATGACTGATTTTGAAGATCAACTTCGTCGCACCCTCGCACGCCGCGATCCCTCTCCGGATTTCGCCGCTCGCGTGATGGCGCACGTCTCGGCCCGCCGCAGCTCACGCGCGCGGTTCAGTGGCTGGCTCGACTGGCGTGCCTGGACCGCTGCCGCCGTTGCTGCGTCTCTGCTGATCGCCGCCACCGGTCTCGATCTCGGACGCCGCGAACGCATCGAGCGGGAAGAAGGCGAACAGGCGCGCGCCCAATTGATCCAGGCCATGTCTATCACTTCCGTCGAGCTCAACAAGATCCACAAGAAAGTACAAGGTGCTCTCCGATGAAACATCCGGCATTGTTTTTGTTCTTAATCGCCACGCCGCTGTTCGCGCAACCCTTGAAGCTTGACAGCCTCGACAGGCTCGCCGCCCGAGCGTCCGGCACGGTGAAGGTCTCGCTCGACGGCAACCTGCTTCATCTGGCTACCCGATTTCTCTCTAACGACGATCCCGACGAAGCCCAAATCAAAGTGCTCGT
This sequence comes from Bryobacteraceae bacterium, assembly GCA_035631275.1. Lineage (GTDB taxonomy): Bacteria > Acidobacteriota > Terriglobia > Bryobacterales > Bryobacteraceae > Palsa-89. Next base: position 1,554 of record DASQJA010000220.1, on the reverse strand, counting down.
CAAAGGATTGAAGGGAATCTACGTCCGCAACTTCGAGTTCTCTTCCAACGGCCAATATCAGGATTCCGACGTCGACGCCATCCGCAAACAACTCCAGGATTCGAGCTGGAAGCCGATCGTAGAAATTCACAAGAGCAACGACGTCGACAACACCGACGTGTACGTCAAGGATCTCGGCGACCGCTTCGGCGGAGTCGCGATCGTGTCTGCTGAACCCCGGGAATTGACAGTCGTGCACATCGACGGCGTCATCGATCTGGACGGCCTCGCAAAGCTATCCGGCAACTTCGGTATCCCCGAGGACATCCGCGGAAAAATCGACAAAGTGGAAAGGAAGAAAAAATGACCGTACTGCCGCTCATCCTATTTCTTGCGCAGGAACCGTTAACGGCCGAAACCATCGTAGCCCGCGTCGCCGAAAATCAGGACCGCGCCAACGAAGCTCGCGCGGCTTACGTCTACCACCAGGATGTTCTGATCCGCCTCAACCGCACGAACGGAAAACTGGCGCGCGAAGAGAATAGCGAGTACACCGTCACCCCAACACCGAACGGCACGCAGCGCGAACGGCTGGCTTTCCACGGCAAGTACGTGGACCACGGCAAGACCGTCGAATTCGACAAGCCCGGCTTCGAGCACAAATCTCTAGACGCCGACGCCGGAATTATCGGCGGCTTAAGTGATTCTTTCGGCAACGACAAAAAATCGCGCGATGGCATCGAGCGCGATCTGTTCCCGCTCACTACCAGAGAACAGCGCAAGTACCGCTTTCAGCTCGAAGGCGAGGAGGACTACCTGGGGACGGCGGTGTACCGCATCACGTTCGAGCCGAGGAAAAACACAGGCGATGACGATGAGTGTTGGGCCGGCCAGGCCCTGATCCACCGCGACGAATTTCAGCCCGTCCTCGTCACCACGCACCTGGCCGAGAAGATCCCGATGTGGGTTAAGGCCGTGTTCGGTACCGACGTCAAGGCGCTCGGTTTCAAGGTGACTTACAAGAAATTCGCCGATGGCCTCTGGTTCCCAGTCACCTACGGCGGCGAATTTCAGTTCAAAGCGCTGTTTCTGTACTCGCGCAAAGTGGGCCTCTCGTTGCGTAACTCCGATTTTCATCGCCTCGCAGCCCACAGCGAAGTCAGCTATGCCGACATTCGCTAGTCCGAGGCCTTCGCGCTGCCTTCCTCGCGGCCCGGAACCCGGCGAATGGCAACCCGCGCAATGCGGTTGTGTTCCATCTTTATGATCGTGAATCGCCGGCCACCGTACTCCACGCTCTCGCTTTCAGCCGGAATCTTGCCCAACTGAAACAACAAAAACCCGGCCAATGTTTCAAACCCCGCTTCGGCCGGAACCTCCACGCCATACTGCGTCTCAAGGTCGCGAATCGTGGTCGCGCCTTCGACATCGATCACCACGGCCTCGGCGGCCGGCTTCGGCCGCTTCACGTCGTGCTCATCGCCGATCTCGCCGAGGATCTGCTCCAGCGCATCTTCCAGAGTCACCAGCCCCACGATGGTCCCGAACTCGTCCACCACGATCGCCATGTGCTTG
>DASQJA010000219.1:0-2196 GCA_035631275.1 Bryobacteraceae bacterium | reverse complement strand
CCGTATGGAAGCATGGCGAAGTCTTCGCCCGCAAGGGTGTGCTGGGTTGGGTGGCGCTGCCCAACATTCTGATCTTCCAGATCCTGCTGCCCATCGTCTCTCCCTTCATCGATCTCATGTTTGTCGTGGGTGCGCTGTGGTACGGCATTCAGAGGTACTTCCACCCGGAATCTACCGATCCCACCAGCTTCCAGCGTCTGGTGCTCTTCTTCGCCGTCTTCATGGTGATCGACTTCATCACTTCGGCGATTGCCTTTGCTCTCGAGCGGCGGGTTCCCGAAGCGCGTGAGGATGGCATGCTGCTCAGCCAGGTCTGGCTGCAGCGTTTTGCCTATCGCCAGCTGTTCTCGCTGGTGCTGCTGAAGACGCTGAAGCGCGCCTTCGAAGGTCGTCCCTTCGCCTGGGACAAACTGGAGCGCACCGCCGCGGTAAGTTACACGCCCGCCGAACGGGTCGAGAAAAACGACTCGGTCAAAGTACCCTAACGCGGCGCGGCGCCCGCTGCTAAGGCTCACTCCCGCCTATGGCTTACATCACAGACAGCTGTTCGCCCTCGAGTGGGCGCTGGTGGCAGCTAGCACGGACCCTGCATTCATGCCCCTGATCAGAGCTGGGATCGGCCGGGGCCTCGTCACCTCGTGGGCGGGGTGAACCAGGCGGAGTGGAAATTTACAATTCGCAAGACCACGCGGGCGTGCCAGGACCGTGCTTAGAACCTCTTGTGAGCTGGGCAGGAGCTGCGGCAGCACTGTTCTCCGGGTGCTACAATAAATGTTTCGCCTTGGTCCCCGATCGGAATCCTTACGTCGTCAAGGAGCAATCATGGCTACGATTGAAGCCCCCACCCGCCCCAAGGTCCGCCTGCATGAAGGGCCATTCAAAAGCGAACCGTTCGTCGATTTCAGCAAGGAAGAAAACGTGCGCAAGATGCGCGCCGCCATCGAGAAAGTGCGCGGCCAACTGGGCCGCGAGTACGACCTGATCATCGGCGGCAAGCGCGTAAAGACCCAGGACAAGATCAAGTCCATCAACCCGGCGAAGCCTTCGGAGATCGTTGGCGTGCACCAGAAAGCCGGAAAGGATCAGGTCGAGCCCGCCATGCAGGCAGCTCTGCGAGCGTTCGAAAGCTGGAGCCGCACCTCGGTCGAGGAGCGCGCGGCCCTTTTGTTCCGCGTCGGGGACCTCCTCCGCGAGCGCAAGCTCGAATTCATGGCCTGGCTGGTGTTTGAAGTCTCCAAGAACTGGGCTGAGGCCGACGGCGATATCTCCGAGACCATCGACTTCTGCGAGTACTACAGCCGCGAAGCGCTGCGTCTTGCGAAGACCGAAACGCCCATTCAGTTGCCCGGCGAGCGTGACCGCCTGTTCTACATCCCGCTGGGCGTGGGCGCAGTGATTCCGCCGTGGAATTTCCCCTCCGCCATTATGGCGGGCATGACCCTGGCATCCATCGTGGCAGGCAACACGGTTATACTCAAGCCGTCGAGCGACTCGCCAACCATCGCCGCCAAGTTCGTCGAACTTCTCGAAGAATGCGGCATGCCCGATGGCGTGGTAAATTTCTGCCCCGGCGCCGGCGCCAGTTTTGGCGATGCCATCGTCGCGCACCCCAGGACGCGCTACGTCGCCTTCACCGGATCACGCGAAGTCGGCCTGCACATCAATAAGAGCGCCGCGACTCAATCCCCAGACCAGGTCTGGATCAAGCGCACCATCCTCGAAATGGGCGGCAAGGACGCCATCATCGTGGATGCCGATGCCGACATCGACAGCGCCGTCGAGGGCGTCGCTTCCGCCGCCTTTGGCTTTCAGGGGCAGAAGTGCTCGGCCTGCTCGCGCGCCATCATCGACGAGCGCATCTACGACAAGTTTGTGCAGCGCCTGAAGGAGCGCGTCGAGAAGATCACGGTTGGCGAACCCACCCTCAATCCGAACATGGGCCCCGTCGTCAACGAGAAGTCGATGAAGTCGATCCTGGGCTACATCGAGAAGGGTGTCGCTGAAGGCGGACGCCTGATCACCGGCGGCGCCAAGACGGCCGATGCCGGCGAAGGCTACTACATCCAGCCCACGGTGATTGCCGACGTCCCGCCTACAGGGCGGATCGCGCAGGAAGAAATCTTCGGGCCGGTGCTGGCCGTGATCAAGGCCCGCAACTACGATCACGCGCTCGAGATCGCGAACAACACCGAGTTC
>DASQJA010000218.1:0-15905 GCA_035631275.1 Bryobacteraceae bacterium | reverse complement strand
AGAGACGTGCGGATCGGGCGGACCAAGAATTTTCTGATCGATCAACTGCTGGTGGCGGCGAATCCGTTCATGATTCCAATTTAGATCGCGGGACTGTGGCATTATTTTTCGCACCCGGGGCGCAAATTTCGCATCGCTTTTTAGATGTTCATAACCGCGTTCCTGTTGTTCTGGGCGCTACAAGGACGTGGCTATTACATGGCTCCCGCATATCCGATGTTGCTGGCGGCGGGCGCGGTAGTCTCAGAGCGCCGTTTGGACGCCGTGGCTTCCGAGCGCGCGAGAGTTTTTCGTCTGGCGCGCTTCTACGCACTTGTAGCCGCAGGGGCGGTGCTCGCAATTGCAGTGGTGGTGCCGATCGCGCCGGTAGGTTCGCGTTGGTGGAATGCCGGGAACAAAGTGCAGGACGACTGGCGCGAAGAGATCGGCTGGCAGGAATTGGTTGCGGAGGTGGCGCGTGTGCGAGACTCGCTGTCGGCCGACGAACGCGGCGCGGTCACGATCATGGCAGGCAATTACGGCGAGGCGGGCGCGATCGATCTTTACGGCGCGGCGTATGGTCTTCCGAAAGTGATTTCTGGGACCAATTCCTACTGGCTGCGTGGCTATGGGCCGGCCGAACCGCGTACCTTGATTATCATCGGATTATCGCGCCGCTATCTTGAAAGGCACTTTGAATCGGTGGAATTGGCTGGTCACGTTAAGAACAGTTACGGCATAGCGAATGAGGAGACGACATCTCATCCCGACATTTTCGTCTGCCGGCGACTGAAAAAGAGTCGTGGTCGGAATTCTGGAGGCATTTCCGCAATTACGGTTAGATTAGCTCGAAGGGGTTGCGTTTCGCTTGACAGGCTCAGAGAAAGGGTAGAATCTTGGACGAGAGGGGTCTAAGCGATGTCTAACCGCGGGTGGGTCCTTTCGTCGGTTTTCGTCTTCCTCCTGATCCCGGCTTACGCGCAGCCAGTTGTGTCCGCGCGCGCCGGATTAATTCAATATGCAGATGGCGTAGTCTTCCTGGACAGCGATGTGCTGCACACGTCGCCAGGACGATTCGAACAAATGAAAGAGGGCGCCGAACTCAGAACTTTGACCGGGCGCGTCGAGCTGATCCTCACACCGGGAGTCTTCCTGCGCATGGGCGAGAACAGCGCGATCCGGATGGTGTCGAATCAATTGGCGGACACGCGGGTGCGGTTCGTGACTGGCGGCACGATTGTGGACGCGTCGAGCCTGGCGCCGAAGACATCGGTGACGATTCTCAAAGGCGACTACGAGGTGCGGATACTAGAAGAAGGCCGATACCGTTTCAACTCGGATCCCGCGGATTTGCGTGTGGAGACGGGCAAAGCGGTGGTTTTGTATCAGGGCAAGTCTCTCGAAGTGAACGCCAAGCAGGTAGCTGCGCTTTCCGGACAGCTCACGGCGAAAGTAGAGGGGAGCGATCCGAAGCAGGATTCCCTGGATCAGTGGGATCAGACTCGTAGCGACTCAGTAGCGCAGAGCAACCAGGACGCCCAGAACACAAAGGATCTTGCGACGGCGATCGATGACTGGCAGAACGACCCGGCGTCGGCGCTGTCGGCGCAAGGTATGTCGGGATATCTTCCACCGCCGGGCTACATTCCCACCGCGCCCTACACGACGTGGTATAGCAACCCGTACATGCCGCTCACTCCATTCAATTCGTTCGGAATGATGAATCCCTGGGCGTTTGGGTATCCGGGTTATTACGGGTTCTACGGCATTCCTGTGTACCGCAATTCGATTGTGCCGCGTTCGTCGTTCACGAGCGGGCCAATGGTGAATCGCTTGCCAGGGTTCGGTGTGCGCCCGGTTACGCCGGCTACTGGGATCGGCATTGGAGTTGGGACCAGGCCCTCTTACATCGGAGCGCGGCCCGGGTTTGGTGTCGCGCACCCGGTGGCACCAGCGCCCGTTCATGTGGGCGGGGCGCACGCTGGCGGGGCGCACGCCGGTGGACACCGGTAAACTGACGCCGAACGCATTGGTGAAGCAGTGATTGTGTTCGCATAAGTGCGAACACGGCCCGCACGAGTGGGTACGCTACTGGCCGGGAGCGAAGTAGCCCGTTCGCCAGCGCGCCTTCAATTCCGGTAGCGCTTCCGGTGCTTTGAGCATGACCTGCACGTGGCGGAACTTGCCATCGCGTTCTTTATTTGCGGGCGAATAAGCCAGCACATACTGGTTGCGGAGCTCAAGGCCAATCCGCGAAGCTAGACCAGGCAGGTCCTGCGAACCGCTGGCGGCCAGGGCGCGCCCGCCCGTCTGCTCGGAGATTTCCGAAAGCAGGCGCGGGCCGCTTAACTCCGCCGCGCCGGCGTGGCCGAACGTAAACGGCTCAAATACGCCCATCGCGAAGATCTGCACGTCGGCCTGACGGACCAGGTCTTCTACTTGCTGCGAAGTGTAGCGGCTGTTGTTATCGCCGCCGTCGGAGATGACAAGCAGGGCTTTGCGCGGATTCTGTGCGGTTTTCATTTCGTCGATACCGAGGCGCACAGCGTCGAGAAGCGCGGTGAGCCCTCCGGTGGTGGCGGTTTTGAGCTTGCTGTTGATCTCGGCGGCGTCGTGCGTGAAGTGGATGGCGACCTGGGCTTGGTCGCTGCACTCGACCAGAAAGACTTCGTCGCCTTTATTCAGAGTTTTCAAAAACTCGCTGGCGGCGCGGCGCGAGGTCTCAAGCTCCGAGCCGATGCTGCCGCTGATGTCGACAATTAGGCCGATCGAGAGGGGTGCGTCTTCGCTCGAGAAGTGCGAGATGGTTTGTTTTGTGCCGTCTTCGATGATCTGGAAGTTATCTTTGTCAAGGCCGAGGACGTAACGGTTGGTCTTGTCGGTGACCGAGACGGGAATGACCACCAGCGAGCTGTCTACACGGAATGACGTGCTTGGTTCCTGCGCGGCGATCGGAAACAAGAGCAGGGAAAGTGCAGCGGCGCGAAAGAGCATTTAGAAGCAGCTCCTTGCTCATGGTAACGCGTCATAAAGACGGCGGCTTGCGACAATAAAAGTAGCCCCTCCTGGAAGTTTGCTGATGGAACTGCGCGACAAAGCGGCCCAACTGCCTCTGCTGCCCGGAGTGTATCTCTACAAGGATGCGAACGGGACGGTAATTTACGTCGGCAAGGCGAAGAATCTGCGCTTTCGGGTGCGCAGCTACTTCAACGAGGACCGGTTGGCGGACGCAAAAACCGGGACGCTGATTTCCGAAGCGCGCGATGTCGAGTACATTCTGGTCGACAACAACAAGGAAGCGCTGGCGCTCGAGAACAATCTCATCAAGCAGTGGAAGCCGCGCTTCAATATCCTGCTGCGCGACGACAAGACGTTCCCCTACATCAAGCTGACGAACGAGAAATATCCGCGAGTGTATGTGACGCGGCGGCTTGTGAAAGACGGATCGAGTTATTTCGGGCCTTATTTTCCAGGCAATCTCGCGCACCGGCTGGTGCACTTCATTCACCGGCACTTCAAGGTGCCCTCATGCAAGGTGGATTTTTCGCGCGTGCACACGCATCCGTGCCTGGAATATCACATTCATCGATGTTTGGGGCCGTGCGTTCAGGGACTGACGACGGAGGAGCAATACGCGGCGGCCGTGCGCGATGTGCGGTTGTTTCTGGAAGGGCGGCTAAAGGACCTGGCGAAGGATCTGCGCCTGCGGATGCAGCAGGCATCGGAAGAAACGCGTTTCGAAGAGGCCGCGGGGCTGCGCGATCTGATCTCGACCGTCGAGGAGATGGAGGAGAAACAGAAGATCGCAGCGGCCGAGGGTGAGAACATCGACATACTGGCGTACTACGCTGAGCCTCCTTTGGTGGCCGCGAATCTGTTTCACTTGCGCAACGGACGCATCGTCGACCGGCGCGAATATTTCTGGGAAGATCTGATGGATTTTCAGCCGGACGAGTTTTTCTCGTCGCTGATCAAGCAGATTTATCTCGATCAGCCGTACATTCCGAATCGGATTCATGTGCCGGTGGATTTTGAGGATCGGGAAGAGCTGGAGGATTTGCTGAGCGAGCGGCGGGGGCGGAGAGTAGAGGTCCAGACGCCGCAGCGCGGTCAGAAAAAGGCGCTGTTGAATCTAGTGGAAACCAACGCCAAGCACGCGTTTCATCAGCGGTTCCGCGTGATGAAGCCGTCGTCGAAGGCGATGCAGGAGGCGCTGCAGGACGCGCTCGGGCTGGCGGACGCGCCCAAGCGCATCGAGTGCTTCGATATTTCGCACATTCAGGGTACCGACAAAGTGGCCAGCATGGTGGTGTGGGAAGACGGGCGGATGAAGAAGTCGGACTACCGGAAGTTCATTATTCGCACGGTTGTGGGAAACAACGATTTCGCGTCAATGCGCGAGGTGATTACGCGGCGGTATTCGCGATTGCAGGAAGAGAAAAAGGCTTTTCCAAGCCTTATTCTTGTTGACGGAGGACTTGGCCAGCTCCATGCCGCCGCAGGTGCGCTGGAGGCGATCGGTGTGATCAATCAACCTCTCGCGTCGATTGCAAAGCGCGAGGAGATCATTTATGTGTACGGGCAGGAGAACGAGCCGATCCAGCTCGATCATTATTCGCCCGTACTTCACGTGATCCAGCAGGTTCGGGATGAAGCCCACCGGTTCGCGGTTACTTTTCATAGGACGCGGCGCAATGCAGCTCGGCTGGCGTCGGAGCTCGAGCAGGTGGAAGGGATCGGCGAGAAGACGATTGCGCGGCTGCTCAGAGAGTTCGGGAGTTTGGAGCGCGTGCGGGAGGCGTCGCAAGAGGAACTGGCGAAGGTGGTGGGGCCAGCGGCAGCGCGGCGGTTGCGAGAGTTTTACAATGCGCAGGGCGCGCAGGCGCTGAAAGTGTTGCAATGAAGCGAGCTGCGCTTCTGCGCGAGTGTCTCGCGCTTTACACGAGCGTTTCTTCCTCGATCAAGACGCTGGCCTCGCACAATCGCGTTACGTCGAATTCCTGATCCGTCAGTAATCGCAAATTTACTTTCTTTACGCCGACGGGCAACGACGAAACGCTAACGCCCTTCGTCATGTTTGGTATGAGAAGTATCCAAAGCTTTTACGAGATTCACGTTGATCCTATTCATGCAGGGCTCGAAAGAGCTAGCGAAGTTCAAAAATGTTTCTTTCCGCAACGTCTGCCCGCGATCGAAGGGCTCGACTACTACGGAACGTGCAGGTCTGCAGAACAAGTGGGCGGCGATTTCTTCGATTTCATTACGACGGACGATTCGGTTCTCACCTTGTCGATCGGCGATGTTTCAGGCAAGGGTCCTTCCGCAGCGCTGATCATGGCGGGACTGCAAGCTTCCTTGCGAGCGCTCACCGCGGGCGGACAGGAGCCGCTCGCGGCCATCATGGCGAGGCTAAGCCGTCTGCTTTCCGGAATTGCGCCCTCAAATTTATACGCGACGATGTTCCTAAGCCATATCGACATGGCGCGGCACGAGCTGCGCTATGTCAGCGCAGGGCATGAGCCCGTCTTGCTCGTGCGAGACAAAGCGCGTATTTTAATGCCGCTCGAGAGCACGGGTCCGGCGCTTGGTGCCATCGGCGCGGCGGAGCATCGCGAATCGACGGTTATGCTGCGGCCCGGGGATACACTCGTGGCCGCTACGGACGGTGTGAGCGAGGCCGTCGAAGCGACCGATTCAGAGTCATATGAAGACCTGGTTATCGACGTCCTGCGCCGTCATCGGCGGGCCAGCTCGAAGGACCTGGCGAACTCCATCTTGCATCAGGTGGAGAGCTTGCATTCAATGGCGTGCGACGACGATCGAACCGTTGTAGTTGTAAGGTCGTTGATGCAGGAAGAATTGGCCGGACGCGAACACCGCCGCGAAGCCGAGCTGATTGCCTGCGCGGCCGTGGCGCAGTGAGCTGGCTAGCACGCACTGAGCTGGCTGGATGAATGATGATCTTTTTTGGCGTCTCCTGTGTTCACACCATTGTGAACACGGCCCGCACGAGTGCGTGCGCCACTTTGCGCAGGGCGCGGGCGGGCCAAGTCAGGGCGCGGCCGATCTTGAACGATGGCGATTGCCGCATGTTCTCGAGAGCTTCGGAAAATTCTCTTTCGCGCTCGTAAAGAAAGCGCATATGGGAGTCGCGGCGCTGGATTAGCGCGCCGATGTCTTCGATGTCGTCCTCACTGAGCGTGTGGCCGGGCGCGAGATGCGCGGGTAACTGCCGCTGGACGTAAATAGTCGCGTGGGATGCGGCAACTTCTTCCGCGGGACGCTCGCGGGTGTACAGGTAGATTGCAAGCGACCGGCGCGAGATTCCCTGCTTCGAATCCGGTAGTTGGATGCGGCGAAATCCGTGCCAGGAGCGCTCGTTAGTTTCGAAGATCACAGCGCGATTGGCAGAGGGAACTACGATGCGTGTCGGTTGCGCAGCGTCGCCGGACCACGGGTCCCGCACCAGCTCGAGACAGCCGCCCCAGGTCTCGTCCCATTCTTCATTCAGGAAGACAATCAGGTTCAAACGGCGATGCCAGTGCCGTTTGGGGTGGTAGTTGAAATCGACGTGGGTGTCGAGATCCTGGCCGTTCAGATTTTCGTGCGTGCCGCCGCCGACGTATTCGGGATCGTAGAGCAGATCGGGGATACCGGTGATGCGGCTCATCGTATCCAGGAAGCCGCGGCTGCGGATCGTGGCGTCGAACTGAGCGTAGGCTGGGCCGATGCGCTTGAGATCGGTGACCGCGGCTTTTCGGCCGACGTCGCCCATTTCGTTCAAAGCGTGCTTGACATCGAAGGATGGGAATTGGTTCATCAACTCGCGGCAGAATTGCGGTTCGAGGAATTTCTCGATCACGACGTGGCGAAAGGGCTCGGCGGAGACGAACCGGCGGTTTAAGTCTTGCGCACCCTCGCCGATGTTCGGGTCGAGCATTAGTGCCGGAAATGGCGGACGCCGGTGAAGACCATCGCTAGGCCGAGCTTATTGCAAGCTTCGATGACCAGGTCGTCGCGCACGGATCCACCGGGCTGGATCACCGCCGTGACGCCATGCTTGGCGGCTTCTTCGATACCGTCGGGAAATGGGAAGAACGCATCGGACGCGAGCACGGTTCCGGCGAGCGGTAACAAGGCCTTCATCGCGCCGACCTTTACCGAGTCGACGCGGCTCATCTGTCCGGCGCCCACGCTGAGGCTTTGCCCAGCACGCGCATAGACGATGGCGTTCGACTTGACATGTTTGCATACTTTCCAGCCGAAATCGAGCGCGCGCCATTCTTCCTCCGTTGGGGCGCGTTGGGTTGCGACCTTGCACTCGGCGCGGTTCAGACGGTGGATGTCGGGAGTCTGGACCAAAAAGCCGCCGCTGATGGACTTGACGACCGGCTCGCCGGCCGGCCCAGGAGCAACTTTGAGCAGCCGCAGGTTTCTGCGGGCAGCCAGAACAGCCAGCGCGCCTGCGTCGTAGTCCGGCGCCGCGATGGCCTCGGTGAATAGCTTGGCTACTTCTTCGGCGGCGGACTGGTCCAGCGTGCGATTGAATGCCAGTACACCGCCATAGGCAGACACGGGGTCGGCTTCGAGCGCACGCGCATACGCTTCGGCGAGAGTCGCGCCTTCCGCGCAGCCGCAGGGATTCGTGTGCTTGATGATGGCGCAGGCGGGCGAGTCGAACTCTTGAATGAGTTGCCAGGCTGCGTCGAGGTCGACGAGATTGTTGTGGGAAAGCTCTTTGCCTTGGAGTTGTTCGGCGCTCGCGATACCGCCCTGACGGTTCGAGTAGAGCGCGGCTTTCTGGTGCGGATTCTCACCGTAGCGGAGGTCGAGTGCGCGCGGGGCGCGAATGTCGAGAAACGCAGGCAAGCCGGAGCCTTCCTCGGCGCCGATGGAGGCCAAGCGCGTGCTGATAGCGCGATCATAAGCCGCGGTGAGTGTAAAAGCCTTTTGTGCCAAGCGCCAGAGCGTGGCTTCAGAGAGGTTGCCTTTGCATTCGTGAAGCTCTTGCAGGATCGCGGCATAGTCGTTCGGCGAAGTCACAACCGCGACATCCTGATAGTTCTTGGCTGCGGCGCGAATCAGGGTGGGCCCGCCAATGTCTATGTTCTCGATCAGCTCGTGCATCGCGACGTCGGGCTTGGCTGCAGCCTTTTCGAACGCGTAGAGATTTACCACCACCATATCGATGGTCCCGATCTGGTGCTCGGCCAGCGACCTCATATGCTCTGCGTTTCTGCGAATAGCCAAGATTCCGCCCGCGATGTGAGGGTTGATAGTCTTCAGACGGCCGTCGAGCATCTCGGGAAAGCCGGTGAGTTCGGAGACTTCGCGCACCGGAACTCCGGCGTCGTGGATGGCGCGCGCCGTGCCTCCGGTGGAGATGATTTCGACGCCGAGCCCGCGCAGACCTTGGGCGAAGTCGACGATGCCGCTCTTATCGGTGACACTGATCAATGCTCGTTGGATTGCAGCCATTACTTACAATGGTAAACGTGTCCCATCCGGTAACGTTAATTCCTGGTGATGGCATTGGTCCGGAAGTGGCCGATGTTACTGTGCGCGCCGTAAATGCAACCGGCGTTTCGATCGACTGGCAACGCGCGGATCTGAGCTCGAGCATCATTTCGAAGTCGGGGCAAGTGCTGCCGCCGCACGTTATCGAGTCGATGGAGCGGACACACGTTGGGCTGAAGGGTCCGGTGACGACGCCGATCGGAGGAGGATTTCAGAGCGTCAACGTCGCTCTGCGGAAACACTTCGATCTTTACGCGAACGTGCGGCCCGTGCACTCGCTCCCAGGCCTGAAGACGCGTTTCACGGACGTGACCATAGATATGGTTATTTTTCGCGAGAACACGGAGGATTTGTACTCGGGCCTGGAGCACCAGGTGGTGAAGGACGTGGTGACGAGCCTTAAGGTGATCACGCGCACCGCCTCCATTCGCATCGCCGAATACGCGTTCGATTTTGCCAAGAAGACTCATCGCAAGAAAGTCACGGCCATTCACAAGGCGAACATCATGAAGCTGGCGGATGGGCTCTTTTTGAAATGCTGCCGCGAGGTCGCGCAGCGTTTCCCGGAAGTCGAGTACAAAGAGCTGATTGTCGACAACGCGTCCATGCAGCTGGTGATCCGGCCGGAGACGTTCGATATTCTGTTGCTGCCGAATCTGTACGGCGATATCGTGTCGGACCTGGCGGCGGGACTGGTTGGAGGGCTGGGCGTGGTGCCTGGGGCGAACATGGGCGATGGCTATGCCGTATTCGAGGCGGTGCACGGCAGCGCGCCCGATATCGCAGGGCAAGGGATCGCGAATCCGACCGCGCTGATGCTGTCGTCAGTGTTGATGTTGATTCATCTGCATGAACTGGCGGCCGCGCAGCGATTACGATCGGCTGTCGAATGCGTTTATGCCGAAGGGAAGAATCTCACGCCGGATGTCGGCGGCAACGCTTCGACTAGTGAGTTCACCGACGCGGTGATAGCGAAGCTCGGCTGATTCGCGGACTTGCGGTAAGAAGTTCAGCCCGGCCGGTAGTTCTAACTCGCCACTAACTCCTACTGCCGTTCGAGATCAACTTGTTGCAACTGAGAAGAGGCGTTGGTGTGCGAATTGCACAAACGGACCGGCGAAGGAGAACTAATATGCGCTTCATGAATACGGTGCTGTTGAGTGCGGCCCTGCTCGCTCCGCTGGCACTGACGCCAGTGACTCTGCGCGCTGATGATCGCCTGTACCGCGACGAGAGATTCCACGATGAGCACCATTGGGATTCGCACGAAGATCGCGCGTATCGCATCTGGGTAAAAGAGCAGCACCGCAAATACCGGGATTTTCACAGACTGAAGGCTGAGGATCAGGCGGCATATTGGGGATGGCGTCACGAGCATTCCAACGCCATTTTGCATATTGATATCCGGTAACGGCGTGGCGCACGCACTCGTGCGTGCTGTGTTCACACTCGTGTGAACACTCTCTAGCAAAACGACCACGGTGACGGCACGATTGCCGACGCAGCACGCACGGGCCCGTGCGCCACAGCTTAGTGGGTCATCGCATAAACGATGTAGTTCACGCCGATACGAATGCCGAGCGCTGAGAATTTTTCGAGGTAGCGCGGATCATCGGCCCACTCCCAGGAATCGCCGAGATCGGAGTTGGGGCTCATCGCGACCATTAGTCTGCCTTTGTCGTCGTAAATACCGCGCCAGTGGGCCGGACAGGGCTCGCATTTCCAGGTCACGCCGGTGGAGAGATAGCGCGCGCCGGGAACCTGATAACGATCGTCGAGATCGAACACGGTGTGAAAGATCGAATCTGAGTTCTCGATGTCGACGATCGGGCGGTCGGGAAAGACGCGCTGTATGCTGGCGAGGAAGGTGTCCCAGTCGTATTCGCCCCAGAAATCGTCGCACATGAAGAAGCCCCCGCGCAGTAAGTAGTCGCGGAGCTTCTTCGCCTGTTCATCGGTGAGACTCCAGCGCCCGACCTGGACGGCGTAGAGCCAGGGCCAGTGGTAGACGTCGTCGCCATCGTCGAGATTGACAGGCTGTTCCACCGAGCGCACATCGATGCGCGTCAGGCGGCGGATGGCTTGCGAGAAGTGGCGGTCGGCGCGCGGGTAGTCCTGAGTCCACATCGAGAAGCCGCGGCGCCAGTCGCCGTTGCCCGAAGCGCCGTAGCCGCGAAAGCGTCCGCGAACTTGCGGATACATGAGGCGCGCGAAAACCCATTCAGTTTTCTGCTGCCAGTCCGAAGGAAGCGGGAAGTTGTCGTACTCGATGCCAGGATATTCGCGAAAGGGTTTTTCCGCGGCGAAGGATTCGTAAACGATCAGAAAGACCGGAACGCTGATGGCGACGGCGAGCTTCCAGGCTGTTTTCGTTACCCTCACAGAGCGCCTCGAGTGGGTGGGGCCGCCAAATCACGTTTCGAGAATTGAGCGGCTTCGTTCCAATACTACTGCGAACGGATTGTCGTGTCGATGCTTGCTAGAAGGGACACGGGGAGACCGACGGTGAAGAAGACTTTGAGAAGCGTGCTGACTAGCATGAGCTTTCTGGTGTGCGCGGTGTGCGCCGTTGTCTCGTGGGAAGTTTGCTGGAGTTCGCGCGTAGTGAGTTTGGGAACCCTACGCTTGCGGGAAACCAGGGGCTTGTCTGTGTTCTGTTTGTTTTCGCGACGGTTCTGATATATTTTGGTTTCCGCGAACGGCATCCGTGCTTGCCTTGATTGCCGCTTACTTTTCATTGCGGTTGTACTTGTACCTCAGCTTTGCCATACTTCGCGGAATGGCGGGAAAGTGGAAGGAACTCGAGCTGCCGCACGAGGTGTTCGTTGTCGAATGGCTGGTGGCTTACCCGGATTGTCGCAACAATAGTTGTCGTCGCTGTTTCGGTCTCGAATCTGATTGCTGGGTTTACAAACCGCCGCACGCTGGCTGAGCCGAGTTCAACTCACTGATGCCAGTTCGTACAGATACTCGACATGCGAGCGTACCGCACCGTCGATGCCCTGGACTTTCGGGTTCGTCGATTCGACTAGGTAATATTCGTTTGGAGCGTGCGCGCCGTTGCCGTGGCCGAGGCCGAAGTGACCGGCGGGGAGGCGAAGCGGGTCGCCTGTGAAGACGTAGCCGGGCCAGGAGCCGGCGAGGCGGGGCCACAGCATGGGGTCGATGCCGTTGCGTTTGTAGACCGCGATGGCGGCTTTGATTAGAGCGGCGTCGGCCGGGGTGCTCGTAGGATCGTAACCGCCGGACATGTTCACTTCGATGTCGCCGAATCCGCGCTTGGCAAGGTGAGCCTTTAACTTCGCCAGCGCCTCCTGCGCGGTCATAGCGGGGACGAGCCGGAGATCGAGCTTCGCGACGGCTCGATGCGGCAGGATGGTCTTGCCACCGGGACCGGTGTAGCCACCGACCAAACCTTCGATGTTCACCGTCGGCTTTGAGACCAGGAGCTCGAGGGATTCGAGGAAATCGACATCGTGGACCCAGTGCTTCACACCCATCGCCTTCTTGAGGCCTTCTTCATTCATCCGTTTGGCGGCTTCGCGGATTTGCGCTTTTTCGGTCGCGCTGAGCGGGCGGACTTTGTCGGTGTATCCGTCGATGGCAGGCGTGTGACCGTCGGGGCCGACCAGCGTGTTGAGAGCCTGGACCAGGTGCCAAGCCGGGCTGTCGACCCGCGCCTCGTTGCTTGAATGCAGATCCTCCATCGGGCCTCGTCCCCATTTTTCGGCGCTCGAGACCAGCTCGAGCTCGACGACGCCTTTCGCGCCCAGGTTGATCTGTACAGAGCCATCGGGATCCTGGACGGCCATGGGCATGAAGACGCCGTTGCATTTGCGGAGAGCGGCGAGGATTTCGGGCTTGTGAACGATCTGCGGGAAATGCGGAGAGCCGATCTCCTCTTCGCCTTCCGCGACGAAGACGAGGTTCACAGGGAGCTTTCGGCCCGAGCCTTTGAAGGCGGCCAGTGCCGCGAGAAAAGCGCCCTGCGGGCCTTTCGTGTTCACCGCGCCGCGGCCCACGATGGACTTGCCGAGGCCAGGCTTATCGACGAGCCGAGCTTCGAGAGGCGGAGATGACCACTCGGAGGGATCGAACTGCTTGACGTCGTACATGAAGTAGATGCCCATAGTGCGAGGTGCGCCGGCATCGAGTATGGCGAATGCGCCGGGGTGGCCGTCGGTCGAGATTTTGGCGACCTGGCTGAATCCGGCCTCGCGCAGGAGATCGAGCATCATGTTGCAGCCTTCGGTCATGTTGCGGTTTTCGGCGGCGATGGAGGGAAGCTTGATCCAGTCCTGGATGCGGCGGATGGATTCGTCGTGCCGCTTGGCGATTTCTGACTCGATTGATTTCATGTCGGCTGCGTCCGCCGCGGTAGCGCAGCGAGTTGCGGCGAGCGCGCCTGCACCAGCGACGGCAGTTTGGAGGAATGCCCGGCGGTTGGTGATCAGGTTTTGGTTGTCGTTCATTTCGTTCCTTTCCCGATTATTGAGATGTTAGCGCGGAGCGCGGGCGTCGAGAGCAAATGTCGACCTGGCTGATTGAGAAGGATTGAGACATGATATCTACCGCAATACGATATCGCGGGAGCGGTGAGGCTCGTGCTCGATACGGATACCGTTGTTGCGGGAGTGCGGTGCCCCGACGGCGCCTCTGCTGCGATTCTGAGTCTGGCACGATTCTGGTGCGGTTGCTCTGATGGTGACGGTACCCCTCGCATTAGAGTATGAATCCGTCTGCTTGAGGGCAGAGCATCGGGCTGCTACGGGCCTCACGGCACGCGAGGCGGCTTTATTCGCAGATGCGGTGATTGCAATGTGCGGACCTGTTAGCGTTCATTTCTTATGGCGCCCACAACTCCGGGACGCGAGCGACGAGATGGTTTTGGAGACGGCGATCAATGGCCGCGCCGATGCTATCTTGACTTTTAACGCGCGAGATTTTGGGAATCGCCGAGCTATTTCGGCATTCAAGTTTGGATGCCGCGAGAAGCGATCACGAGACTAAGGAAAGGAGGACTTACCCTTTGCGGCCGCCGCGATCGCTCAAAGAGGCGGTAGAACGGCTGAGCAGGGAGGACGGGACGAGCATCAATCAAATTCGTGGCGACCGCGGTGGCCGAGAAAGTGTCGGCTTTCGAGACCGCACGATTTTTCAGCGAGTGAAAGGCGCGTGCGAACTTCAAGGCGTTCGACGGATCATGAAGCGGTGGCGGGGCAGAGTTCCACCGCGCGAAGGCGACGCAATCGCTCGCTAAAGGCGCCCGAATACAATAAGAACCGTCGCGCTCAATCCCCCGCTCGTTTCCGTTGAGGAATATCTGGCGAGCGATAACAATTCGGAATATTTGGACGGCGTGGTAGTGGCCAAGAACGTGGGAACTCCCAAGCACTCGGCTTGGCAGAAGATCCTGATTGTGCATCTCGCGGCGTTCGAGAAGTCTCTAAACATTGCAGTCCGGCCGGAATCCAGGACTCGCATTGCGGAAACGCGCTACCGTGTGCTGGATGTTTTGATTCTGTCCCGCCCTTTTCGCCAGACCGATCGAGTGGTGCTGGACGCGCCGGTTGTGATGATCGAGATTTTTTCGCCCAATGATCGAATGAAGACCACGCTCGAAGCGGTTCCGCGAATACGAGAAGCTGGATGTGCGGCATATTCTCCAGATGGATCCCGAGAACAAGGTGACGCATGTCTTCGAGCAGGGCAATCTGGTGCTTAAGGACATCGAAGAGCTGGGGCTCGATCAGAATCGGCGATTGCCCTTCGACACTCGCAAACTGCTCTCGCGAGTCGACCAAGAATAGCGGCCCACCGCTTCTACTTCAGAGCTAGCGTGCTTTCCGGGTCCGGGCGGAAGATCAAATACCGCAGGTCGCCCTCCTGGCTGCTGAACCAGTGCGGGGTGCGGCCGGGGATGATGATCACATCGCCTTTCCCGACGTGGCGGCTCGTGCCGCCGTCGATGTGTGCGCTTTGAAGGGTCGTGCTGCCGGGACGGTTCGGTTTGGGATCGGGGAGCGTGCCACCGGTGACGAGCGTCGCGCTGCCGTCCAGGATGTAGTAAATCTCTGTGACTTTGGTCTGGTGGAGATTGGCTTCTTGTTTGATGGTCTTCGGGCGGAGTACGCCGAACACGCCGACGTGATAACCGCCGACATCTACGATGCGGATGGCTTTATCGCTGACCACATCGCGCGGAAGAGCATTGATGAACGATTGGATGTCGGAGTTCGTGACATCGGTCGCCGGAAGCGGAGGGGTTTGGGCCAAGGAAGCGAAAACGAGCAGAATCGCGAGAGCGCAAACGGTGATCTTGCACATAGAAATCTCCTCGAGTCGAGATTCGAACCGGTGACAAGTTTATCACCAGGCGCGGCCCACGGACCGCCGTGTCAGAAGGAGAATTTAGCGGAAAACTGGAGCGATCGGGCGGGCAGTTGGTTCGTGATTCCAACGAGTGGCGCGCCGAATCCCGCGCCGGCGGTCGCGCCGTTGCCGTAAGTGCCGCTGTAACCGACAAAGTTCGTGTGGTTGAGTACGTTCAAGGCTTCGGCGCGTAAGTCGAGATGCAGGCGCTCGTTGCCCAGTGTGAACGGGCGTTCGATAAACGGCGAAACGTCATAGATAGGACGCCCGCGTCCTCGATTGCGACCGATCACACCGCCATTGATGACGGGGCGATCGCTAGTCGCGCCGGTGTCGCCGCTGTTGGCGACGCCTGTGACGTAGTTGTAAGGCAGGGCCGAGGCGAGGGTCGCGACGCCGCCGAACTCGATTTTCAACGGCAGGAGGTAGAGTCCGCTCAGAACGAAACGGTGGCGCTGATCGAAGATTGCGTTGGCGTACTCGACGTGGCCGGTAAAGTTGGGATCGTTGGGATTCTGGCTGGGAAGGTCTGGGTCGACGTTGTCGAGTGCATGCGACCATGTGTAGCTGGCGAGCATTGAGAGCCGCGTGCTGAAGCGGTGGTTGAGATTGATGTCGAGTGCGTCGTAATTGGCGTAACCGTCGTTGACGTCGCTTTGGATGACCGCGTACGGCGGCTGCGGATTTGTGGCTGCGTTGGGATTGCAGGCAAGGCCGTGCGTGCTGTACCACCAGATCCAATAGGGACGCGTGCAGTTGGCAGCTTGCGCGGTGCGGACCTGGCCGGGCGAGGTGCGAATGAATGACGAGGGCGCGTCCACGTCGCGCGGGCGGTTGATGCGCGTGGTGTGAGAGCCGACGTAGTCGACCGAGAGGACCCAGCCCGAGAAAAGGCGATGCTCGACGCCGATGGTCCAGAGTTTGGAGTTCGGATTCAAGAGCTGGTTCGGATAGCCGATCAGGGTGTTGGTCGGGAAAAACTGATTGTAGTGCGACCCATCGCCGGGGCGAAGATAGAGGCTACGGAGCGGGGCTTG
>DASQJA010000217.1:0-22820 GCA_035631275.1 Bryobacteraceae bacterium | reverse complement strand
ATATGCGCTCGTTGGTCCGCTGCTTCCATGGCTCGAGCGCCGCCTGCCCGATCAATTCACGACCACCGAGAAACTGGGCCGCGCAATGTTGAGGGTCGCTAAAGAAGGCGCGCCCAAAGTCGTTCTCGAAACGCGCGACGTCGCAGCTCTTGCGAGTTAATACCGCTTGCCCTGTCGCGCCGTGTAAACATCCGGCACCAGCCATGATAATAATGAGTTAATGATGAGGCCCGAATCCATTCTCAACTCCTGGAAGTCAGTGCGCGGGGACACCGCTCAAGCCGTGGAAGATTTCGCGGGACAGCCCCTTGACTACAAGCCCACCGCCGATCTGATGAGCTTCGGCGATATCGCCCGTCACATTCTTCAAGCCGGCCATATCCTGGCTGCGGCCATGCTGGATGGCGTTGACAACATGACCGGCCCGGATTTCGCCGCGATCCGCGCCAAATACGCCAACGAGCTGCCCGCAACGGACACACCCTCGGCCCTCGCCGCGGAATTGCGCAGCCGCCTTGAAACGGACCGGGCCAGGCTGGCGTCTCAACCGGCGGAGTTTTACTCGGGCGAGATCACCCGCTTCGATGGTCAGCGCGTGACGCGTCTTGAGATGCTCCAGGTGATCAAGGAGCACGAACTTACACACCGCGCCCAGCTCTTCATGTATCTTCGATTGAATGGCGTGGTTCCGCCAACTACAAGGCGGAGAACCGCTAAAGCAAACGCATAGCTGTTTTCGATTCGACTTTTTTATATAACGGAATTGGGCGAATGGGAGGAATGGAATGGTTAACTGTCCGAAATGTGACGCCGTGATCGACGTGGATGAGGATGAACTCGATGAAGGTGACGAGTTAACTTGCGAAGAATGCGGCTCCAACCTCACCGTGAGTAGTCTCGATCCGCTGGAATTGGAGCGGGCCGGCGGCGAAGAAGGCGAAGACGAGGAAGAGGAAGAGGAAGAATCGGACGATTTCGACTACGACGAAGACGAAGAGGAGGAAGAAGAAGAGGATGAAGAGGAAGAAGAGGATTGGCATTAGAGCGCCTGGCCGCCTGAGCGTTGCTGCCGCCATGCTGGCCTGCATCCTCCCGATCCAGGCCGCCAAGAAGAAATCCTCACAAGAGACTTATTCGCTGATCGCTGGAACTGTCTTTAGCGCGAACGGTTATGCATTGGCCGTCGCGGACGTCCTGCTCACGCCCGATCCCCATCCTGACAGCGCTCCGCTGAAACTGAAGAAGCTCCAGGCGGTCTCGGACTCACGGGGCGAATTCGCGTTTCGTGTTCCTCCCGGTGCCATGCACTATATCATCAGCGCCTCTGCGAAGGGGTACCGCGCCGTGCAAAAACCGGTTGTGCTTCAGGGCGAAGATCGCGTGGATGTGACATTCCAACTCGATCCGGAATCGAAATAAACGGAGGCACTACGAAGACCAGGGCGCTTTCCGCCGTTTGCATCCTGGTACTTTTGACGAGTGACCCAGCCTTCTCACAGCGCAAGAAGACAACCCAGGACACTAATTTCCGTGAGGTCCAAGGCACGGTCACTTCCGCCTCGGGAAAGGCCGTAGAAAAGGCTGTGGTGCAATTGAAAAATACGAAGTCGCTGCAGATCGAATCCTTCATCACGGACTCCGGCGGCCATTATCATTTCGCCGGACTCAGCACGGACATCGAGTACCAGTTGAAGGCCGACGCTCAGGAAATGACCAGCGGATGGAAGACTTTGAGCCTCTTCAACAGCAAAAAGGTAGTGAACATCAATCTCAAGCTGAAAAAACGGAGGCCCGTGTGAGACCGGGGAACCCACGCGTCAGCGGTTAGAATAGGAAAATGCCCGGCGAAGAAAAGCCAGCGGCGAGCTTCGAGACCGGCCTTCAGGAGCTCGAGCAAATCGTCAAAGAAATGGAATCAAACGAGCTTCCACTCGAGCGCGCGCTTGAACTGTTCGAAAAAGGGATGCGCCTCAGCGAAACCTGCCGTAAGCAACTCGAGGAAGCCGAAACGCGGATTGAAGTGCTGGTCCGGAAAGGCGACAAAGTGCAACCGGAGCCCTTCCGGTCCGACAAGGCATGACGCTCGCCGAGTACGTCGCACTTAAACAGCAAAAAATTGACGACACTCTTCGCAGGCTGGTCCCGTCGGAGACTGTCGCGCCTGAGTCCATACACAAGGCGATGCGCTACAGCCTCTTCGCAGGCGGAAAACGGATCCGGCCCATCTTGTGCGCGGCCGCGGCGGAAGCAATTTCCGATTCGCCGGATGGAGTAGAGCCGGCTGCTTGCTCGCTCGAGCTGATTCACACTTACTCCCTCATTCACGACGATCTGCCCGCGCTCGACAACGACGATCTGCGCCGCGGGGTTCCCACGTGCCACAAGGTCTTTGGCGAAGCCATGGCGATTCTCACGGGTGACGCTCTTCTGACGCTGGCGTTTCAGGTTCTGGCGCAGCTAGAGTGCGGCACGGATCGCAAATCACGGCTCATCGAGGAGCTGGCCACTGCGGCCGGCACGGTACGCGGTATGATCGGCGGACAGGTTCACGATATCGAAGGCGAAGGCAAGCCTCCGGATGGGGCGCTGCTCGAAGCGATCCACAGCGCCAAAACGGGAGCGCTTCTCCGTGCCAGCCTGCGCATCGGCGGCATCTTCGCCGGCGCCGATGAGGAACAGTTGAGCGCGCTTACAAGCTATGGGCAGCATGTAGGGCTCGCGTTCCAAATCGTGGACGACGTGCTCGATGTCGAGCAGTCCTCGGAGGCGCTCGGCAAAACCGCTGGCAAGGATGCTCAGCAGAAGAAAATTACGTTTCCGGCGGTCTACGGCCGCGAGCGCTCGCGCGAGATGGCCGAGCAGGAGCGGATGGCGGCTCATTTGGCTTTGCGCCCGCTCGACGAGCGCGCCGAGCGGTTGCGCGAAATTGCCGACTGGATCGTTCATCGCAAGACCTAGGCGCGTGCGGCCGTGAGACTCGACCAGCTTCTCGTCGAACGCGGCCTGGCGCCATCGCGTGAAAAGGCCCGAGCGCTCGTTCTCGCCGGTCAGGTTTTGCTGAACGGACAACGCGCCGACAAAGCTGGCCGCTCGGTACCCGATGATAGCCGTCTCGAACTGCTTGAACCGCCGCCCTATGTATCGCGGGGAGGATTGAAACTCGAAGCAGCGCTCGAGCATTTTCACATTTCGGTCGACGGCCGAATTTGCCTCGACGTCGGCTCATCCACCGGCGGCTTCACCGATTGCCTGCTCCAGCACGGCGCTGCGCGCGTCTACGCTATCGACGTCGGAACAGGACAGCTCGATTGGAAGCTGCGGAACGACCCGCGCGTCATCGTCCACGAACGCGTGAACGCCCGCTACCTGAGCGCGCGCGAAGTGCCAGAACCGGTCAGCTTGGCCGTCGCGGACGTGAGCTTCATCTCCGTCACCATGATCCTGCCGGCCATCGCGCCGCTCCTCTCGGACGACGCGGAAATGGTTATTCTGGTAAAGCCGCAATTCGAACTCGAAAAGCATCAAGTGGGTAAAGGAGGGATCATTCGCGACCCCGCGTTGCACCTGCGTGCCTGCCAGCGGATCGAAAAAGCTGTGGAGCAGTTAGGCTTCCGCACCGCCATCATTCCCAGTCCGATACTGGGCGCCGAGGGCAATCAGGAATTCCTTCTTTATGCCAGACATTAGAGTCGTCGGCATCATCTCCAAACCCGCGATCCCGCACGCTTCGAGTCTGGTACCGGCACTGATCCACTGGCTCAAGGATCGAGGCCTCGAAACGCGCGTCGACGAGGAAACCGCGATCTACCTGGGCCGGACGGATGGACTGCATCGCAACGACGTTCCCGAAGGGGCGCATTTGGTCATCGTGCTCGGCGGCGACGGCACTCTGCTTTCGGCCGCGCGCGCCGTGGCCGGCCGCGAGATTCCGCTATTGCCGGTGAATCTCGGCGGCCTAGGCTTTCTGACGGCCATCACGACGGATCAGCTTTACCCTGAGCTCGAGCGCACGTTTCGCGGCGAACAGCGTGTCGTGCCTCGCCGTATGCTGCATGCCGAGCTGATCCGCTGCGGCGAGACCGTGCAATCTTATGAAGCGCTGAACGATGTCGTGATTTCGAAAACACAGTTCGCGCGCATGATCGACCTCGAAGCATTCGTCGATTCGCAGTACGTCAGCACGTTCAAAGCCGACGGCCTGATCGTAGCGACGCCGACTGGTTCCACTGCATACTCGCTTTCGGCTGGCGGACCCATCGTGTTCCCCGCCGTCTCAGCCATCTGCATCACGCCAGTCTGCCCGCACACGCTCACGAATCGGCCGGTGCTGGTGCCGGAATCAAGCACCATCGAGCTGGTGTCGCACGCCACCGACAACGAAGCGTTTCTCACGGTGGACGGGCAGGTCGGCGAGCCGCTATTAAAAGACGACCACGTGCTCTGCCGGAGCTCCGAGCATCGAGTGCTGCTGGTGCGGCCGCCGAAAATGTTCTTCTTCGATGTGCTACGCCAGAAGTTGAAGTGGGGCGAACGATGAAGCGGATGTCGCTCACCGTCTGGATCTTTCTCGCGATGTTGCTCGGCATGGCCTTCGGCGCCTTGCGCCCTGAAGCCGCGAAGGCGGAAGTGGTGGCCGCGCTCGCCAACGTTTTCTTGCGACTGATCAAGTCCATCATCGCGCCACTCATTTTCGGAACCCTCGTCTACGGAATCGCGGGAACCGGTAGCGTGAAGACCATGGGCCGGATCGGCCTGAAGGCCATAGTCTACTTCGAAGTGCTCACGACGATCGCGCTGTTTCTCGGACTTGCCGCCGTGAACCTGGTCCGGCCGGGCGAGGGTCTCACGCTGACTGGTGCAGGCTCGGCAGCGAATATTCCTCAAGCGACGCAAACCTTCAGCGGCATTCTTGAGCATACCTTCCCATCGAGCGTGATCGACGCGATGGCGCGCGGCGACGTTTTGCAGATCGTCGTGTTTTCGTTTTTGTTTGGCGCAGCTTGCGCGGCAATTGGCACGAAGGCCAGGCCAGTCGTCGAGTTCTGTCACTCGCTCGCCGACGTTATGCTGCGCTACACGAAGTACGTCATGTACCTGGCGCCCATCGGTGTCGGCGCCGCGATGGCGCACGCTATCGGAACGAACGGTGTCGGAGTGCTGTTGGGACTCGGCAAGCTGGTACTTACGCTCTACGTCGCGCTGATTCTCTTCATCGCTATTTTCCTCGGCGCATCGCTCACCATCGCCCGCATCCCGCTCGGGCCGTTCTGGCACGCGGTTCGCGAACCCTGTCTCATCGCCTATTCCACAGCTTCGAGCGAAGCAGCCTTGCCCCTGGCGCTCGAGAACATGGAGCGGCTCGGCGCTCCGCCGCATATCGTAGCATTCGTTTTGCCGACCGGCTATAGTTTCAACCTTATGGGCAGCGCGCTCTATCTTTCACTGGCTTCGGTGTTCATCGCACAGGCCGCCGCGATCCACATGCCCGTCAGCCAGCAGCTTATGATGATGCTGACGCTGATGCTCACGAGCAAAGGTGTCGCGGGAATCCCACGATCGGCGATCGTCGTACTGACCGGCACGCTGGCCTCGTTCAGCTTGCCGGTAGCGGGGATCGCGCTGCTGCTCGGCGCCGACGCCATCATGGACATGGCGCGCACATTGGTGAACGTGCTTGGCAACTGCATGGCGACTGCGGTGGTCGCGCGCTGGGAGGGAGCACAGCTTGGTAACGCCGGGGTCAATCCTGGCGCAGTGCAACCAGCGGATCCACTCGCGCTGCACGCCGCGCCGGAACATAGCACGCCAACAAGCTAATGCCTGCGAGTACCAGAGCGCCGGCGAAGTAGACGAATGGATCGAACGGGCTGGTGCCGGCAAGCTGGCTCGCGAGGACTTGCGAGGCTCCGAGTGCGAGAACCAAACCTATGGCCGTGCCGAGCACGGTTAGTCTAAGTCCTTGCCTCAGAACCAGACTCGAAATCCAGGACGGCTGCGCTCCGATCGCCATGCGAATCCCGATCTCGCGCGTGCGTTGACTCACCGCGTAGGCTACTACGCCGTACAATCCGGTTACGGCCAGCAGCAAACCAATCAAACCGATCGCCACCACTATTTGCATGATGAGCCGGTTGCCGAACAGCGCACCTTCTTTGAAGAAATGCTCAAGAGTCTGGACGTCGGAGACGGGCATCGCACGATCCGTCTCGCTGACCCGCGAAAGCACTGGGGCGACGATGGTTACGGGATCGCCGTCGGTTTCGACGTGCAAAGTCATGAAGCTCGAATACTGCTGGGAAAGCGGCAAGTAGAGAAACGGGAGCGGCGCCTCGCTCGCGTCGCGATACTTGATGGTTTTGGCAATCCCTACGACTTGGATGGTCTCGTTGCCTTCCAGCCTCAAACGGCCGCCGATCGCGTTGCCCTTCGGCCAGTATTTCTGAGCCATGGCTTCGTTGACGATGGCGACGTGGGGAGAAGAGGCGAGGTCGCGCGCGTTAAACGCACGACCGGCGACGATCGGAATGTGCATTATCGAGAAGTATTGATCGCTGACGATGTTCGATGTCACGGTGATGCTGCGCTGCGAAGGCGTCATCTCGAAGCCTTCGACGGCGAGGTTGCGCGTCGAGCTGGAAAAACCGAGCGGGATGTGCTGGCCGAGCGCAGCTAATCGCACGCCGGGCAGAGATGCGATGCGCTCGAGCAATTGCCGGTAGAACGCAGCTCCTTGCGTGTCGTTGTAGCCAGCCATCGCGGGATTCACGCCCATCACCAAAACGTGATCGACACGAAACCCGGCGTGCTCAGCGGTGAGGTCAGCGAAATCCTTGACCAGCAGTCCAGACGAGACCACAAGCATCATTGAAATGGCGATCTGGGCCACCACCAGCACGTTGCGGCTCGGGAACCAGCGGCGTTTTCCCGCCGGCGCGGCGTCGCCTGATTTCAATGTTGTATTCGCGTCGGATCGAAGAGCATGCAAGGCGGGAGCGACTCCGAAGATCACTGCGCTAACGAATGTCGTGATGACAGCGAAGACAAGAACGCGCAGGTCGGGCTTGGTGACGAGCCATATCGGCAGCGACGCCGGAATGCGCAGCGAAGCGAAGAAGTCGATACTGAAGAGCACCAGCAAAAGGCCAAAAGCCGCGCCAATGATGGCCAGGACCAGGCTCTCGGTGATGAGCTGTTGGAAGAGCCGCCTCCGGCTGGCACCGATGGCGACGCGGATGGCAAGCTCGCGAGCGCGCGACCGCCCGCGGGAGAGCAGAAGACTGGTGACGTTGGCACAGGCGATCAACAGGACACAAACGGCGATCGCCAGCAGCACGGCAGCCGTGAGCATGTTGTAGGAATCCAAGAGAAAGCGCGAGCGGAACTCGGAAATCGCCAGTGCGCCGCGCCCTCGATTTGTGCCCGGATAGGCCAACTCTAAATTGCGTCCGATGGCTTGAAACTCGGCCTGCGCTTGCTGGGCCGTTCGTCCTCGGGCCAGGCGGCCGTACACAGTCAGCTCCAGGGCGTCACGCTGCTCAAGCTCTTGCTCTAGACGCGAGCCGAATTGGGACACGGTGCCGAGCGGCAGGTAGAAATCCTCATGAACGAATCGGTCCAAGCTGGTGAAGCTTTTCGGCGCTACGCCGATGATGGTGAAGCCCGTATTGCTCAAGTTCACAGCGCGGCCAACAACGGAAGGGTCTCTATTGAACTCGGAGTCCCAGAAAGTGTCGCTGATCACGATCACATTGCGCCGGTCGTCATCGGACCGGAAGGCACGGCCGAGCGCAGGTTGGATGGCTAGGACATCGAAGAAGTTTGTGCTTACGGCGAGGCCTAATTTCGGACGCGCGGTGGAGGTCGAGTCTCTGGAGAAGCCGATGGGAACTTGCTCGGAAGCGATCAACCCAGAAACTGTCCGCGCTTCGCGCCTGAGATCGACGTAGTCGAGATAGGAAACGGACCCGAACTTTTCCGACGGGTGGGTGCTCACAACACGGACGATCTCCGACGATCGCGGCACTGGAAGCGGGCGCAGCGCCAGTGCGTCCCCGAAGCTGAACATGGAGGTGTTCGCTCCGATGCCGATTGCGAGCGAAAGAATGGCCACGGCTGTGAACAAAGGCGTCGCGGCCAGCATGCGGAGGCCGTAGCGGATATCGGTCCAGATTGCGCGCACGTTTACTCCTGGCTGAACTTGGTGAGAGTAGCACTTAGTAGGCCAGGCCCGGATTGCTCAGAATCAATAATTTTCGGAGCGGCTATGCGGACCACGCTGTCGTGCGATGGGACTGCGCCGTGCGAAAACGGACAGGCTTAAGCGTGCACGGGCTGTGGAACGCCCGCCTTCACGTACCACGGCTTGGCGGTTTTGAGCGCGGCGTTCACGGCTTCGATGTTCTTGACGCCTTCCACCTTCAGCCAGTCCTCGAGCGCTTTGGCGCCTTGTTTTGCGTAGATCGGGATGCCGTCTTTCCAAGTGGCGCGGCCGCACAGGACGCCCGAATAATCGGTACCAGCTTCGGCCGCCATGTTCAGCGATTCGACAAACTGAGCGTTGCCGACACCGGCGCTCAGATAGATGAACGGCTTGGTAGCCACTTCGGCGGCGCGGCGGAAATGTCCGAGTGCTTCCTGGCGCGTGTAGGCTTTCTGGCCCTTGTACACGCTGCTGCCTTCGACGTAATTAGCATTGATCGGGACTTCCACTTTCAGCACGTCGATCTTGTATTGCGGCTTAGAGAACTCCTGCATGCTGCCAATCACCACTTGCGGTTTGATCTTGGCGAACTCGAGGCCTTTTTCGTCGCCGCCTTTCGGATCGTAGCCGACGAATTCGCAGAAGAACGGAATCTGAAGATCCCGGCACTCGGCACCGATGCGTTCGATGAAGGCGTGTTTGATGTCGTTAATCTGAGGCTCGTCGAAGGGAGTGTAGTAGAGCAGGATTTTCACTGCGTTTGCGCCCCAGTCGGCAATACGTTTGCCCGATACGTGCGGCAGGAGATCCGGCAGGCGGCCCGGCTTGGTGTTGTCGTAGCCGCTTTCCTCATAGGCGAGCAGAAGCCCCGCGTTCGACGAGCGGGCTTTCGCGGCCGGAATGCCGTACTCTGGATCGAGCAAAATCGCACTGGCGTGCGGCGTGAGCACCTTGGTGACCACGACCTTGAATTCGGTCAACATGTCGGGAGTCACTTGATCGGCAGGCACGCCTTTCGCGCTTGCGATGGCTTTGTGCAAACTGCCGCGCTGATCCATCGCAGCGGCGGCGATGATACCCTCCTTATTCGACAGGGCTTTCAGGTGGCGGATTTTTCCTTCGGATAGGCTCATGGGTTCCTCTGGTGTTCTTATTGTCGCGCAGCCGCGATGCGAAGTGCTCAGCAGCGTGACGCCGGTGTTCGCGCCAGTCGCGCGTAGGGTCGTCATCGGGGTCGGGCGTTTCCTGGGCGGGTCGCAACTCCTCAGGAACGTGCCGAAGATTCACGCGTATGCGCGTCCAGGTGCATGAGCGGCCGCGCATCGAGTCCACAAGCACGTCGTCCACCGCGAGGAGGTTCGCCGCGTCGGGGTGTCGGAGCTTCCATCTTTCGAGACCCGCGAGCGCGGCTTCTTTGTTTGGGGAGTTCGCGACGACGACCAACGGCATTTTCGTACGTGGAGCCTTGGCTGCAGATTTCTTTGCCGATTTTGCGCGCGATGGCGCGACACGCGGCGCTTCGCCTTCCATCTTGCGGAAATGGGGAGGCCAGGGAGCATCGCCTAGGCCCTCGGCTTCGTCCTTGGTAGCGAGTTCCAGCAGTTTGTCGAGCGATCCAGCGGCGGCGTCCATCCCCGCATGCGGATCGCCGATTTTCGCGAAGCGATCGGGGACGGTGAGGATCGTAAAATCGGCCGAATCGCAATCGGGCACCTCACTCCAGGCGAGCGGGGTGGAGACGCGTGCATCGGGCAGGGGGCGCACTGAGTATGCAGAACATGTGGTGCGATCTTTTGCGTTCTGATTGTAGTCGAGGAATACGCCGTGGCGTTCTTCTTTCCACCATTTCGAGCTGGCGAGCGATGGCACACGCCGCTCCACAGCGCGTGAGAGCGCGACCGCGGCGCGGCGCACTTCACTGAAGGTCCAGCGCGGCTCGATTCGCACGTTCACGTGCATGCCGCGCGAGCCGCTGGTTTTGGGCCAGCCTTGCAGGCCCAAGTCCTCAAGCAGCGCTTTGACTTCAAGCGCCACCGTTCGCACGCTCGACCACTCGACACCGGGCCCCGGATCGAGATCGACGCGTAGTTCGTCGGGATGATCGAGACCGCCGGAGCGCACCGGGTGCGGATGCAGCTCGATGCAGCCGAGGTTGACAATCCATGCGAGACCGGCAGCGTCGTCGACCACAATCTCCTCGGCCGTGCGCCCGGAGGGGAACGACAGCATCACCGTCCGGAGCCAGTTGGGGCGTTCGGAAGGCGCGCGCTTCTGATAGAACGCTTCGCCCTCGGCGCCGTTGACAAAGCGCTTCAGCACGATCGGGCGGTCGCGGATGCCGGCGAGCGCGCCGGGTGCGATCGACAGGTAGTAGCGCACTAAGTCAAGCTTCGTTACCTTGGTCTGCTTGGAAAAATAAAGCTTGCCAGGATGCGTGATGCGTACTTCGCGCCCGTCGATGGACAAGACTTCGGCGTCGTCGCTGGCCACAAGAACAGGCTAGCAGCGTAGCGGGGACCAGGTCTGCGCGAACGCGGCAGCCGTTAAAATCACGACTGCCGCAAGCGCCACCTGAGACCTGGCACCTGCTTTCAGTTACTGATCGTCATCACCGGATTCGGTTGGCGGACCGCCTAACGAATTCGACGCCGTTCCCGCGATCGTGATTACTACCGGGTATGTCCCCTTGGCGATCTGCGGAACAATGAAATTCGCCTGGTACAGCCCGATGGATCCCGGGGTCAGTCCGATGTATTTGACGACAGCGTTCTGGCCGCCGACGGTGACCGTGGCATTGGGATCGGTAACTGGAGAGAGCCCCGATGGCGCAGGCGAACCCGTGACCAATTTGCCGGACGCGTTCACCGCACCGCCGCCAGTGAAGTAGACGACCACCTCGTCGCCGACGGCCGCGGGCGTGTTGGCGTCATTCACGACGTTGTTGGCGTTTACCACCACAGCGCGATTATTTGCGAACACGCTGATGCCCGGAGCGGCGGACGCAGGTACGTAAACCGCCGCGGCGTTGCTCGTAGAGCTACCGTTCTTCACGATCACGGTTGCGACTGTGTTTCCAGGGATGTCCCAGGGCATCTGAGCGTCGATCTGTCCCGTATCCACGTAGAACAGAGGCGCCAACTCGCCGTTCACGGTCACGGTGGTGTTGAGCAGCGTGGTGGGCAACGTGGTGCTGGCGGCGCCAGCCGGCCTCGTCGCCAGATTCACACCGAACAATGTGAAGACGCTGCCGGGAGGGGTGGCATTTATGGCGTAGCTGGCTACGTTGGCGATGGACTGCGTCGGGTTCGTGAACGCGGCGTGCACCTGGCCGGTCCGCAGAAATGACGGATTCGACTCGAGCAGCTTCGGATTCTGACCGTAGATCCCCGCGAGCGCGAAGGTTAGAGCATTCACCGCGCCATTCGAATCGGTCAGACTTGCCGTTCCCAAACAATTCGAGCCGACTGTGTATGTGCCCATTGACGTTACCTGCTTGGCCGCCGTTTGCGAACCGGTGACACTGTATGTGGCCGTCACATTCCCTTGCCCGTCGAACTGAAATAGCCCGGACTCGACCTCGGCGTCGTGCGGAGTTGTCCCCGACAGAGTAAAGCCAGTCGCGTCGAAAGTATATGCACCAGAAAGCGACGCGGTACCGCATCCCGGCGGCGCGACGCCGCTGCCGTTGCCCGAATAAACCATGGAGTTCGGACTTGCGGTTGTCGAAGGATCCGAGCCGGTGATATCAAATTGCTGGCCGTTGCTCCATACCACGAGCGCGAACGTGGCCGAGCTTCCTTGCGCAAGCGTAATGTCGCCGAAACAATTCGACGCCAAATTGTACGTACCTGAATACGTGAATTGCTTTGCGGCGGATTGATTCGTGTTGGAAGTACTGCTCATCGTTACATTGCTCTTGCCGTCGAAAACGGCAGTACCGACGCCCTCGAACACGCTGGTGATGGCCCCCGTTCGGCGAAATGCTTCGCCCGTTCAAACTCAACGAGTAGGTTCCGTGCATACTGGAGGCGCTACAGGGGCCGCCGGTGAAGTTTTGCGCCGCGGCAGGCGCGGCGAAGACAAAGAGTGCGATGAAGAGCCAACGAGAGCTGCTCATATTCCCCCCTTCGCATCCTCCGGTCTGTTGTGAGGCGATGCCGTTTTGGTCGAAAACCGCCGACGTCTCGATCGCGGGCGTCGAGGTTGGTTGTCCATAAATCGCGTTCGCCAATCCTGTGGCTACAGCCGGAGCTGCGGCGAAGCTGACATACATCCCCGAGATGGCAGTCTTCGTGGCTCCGTAAGCGCTGAAAATCAGCGTTCCGGTGCCGCTTCCGTTCGATACGGTCGCCTGCCCACGCAATTGGATGACATGGAGTAGGTTCCGCTATAGGTGGTTGGCGGCACGGTTGCGGTTTGGCCGGCCAGTATTCCGTTCGCGGAGATACTGACATTCGCGGCAAAGTTACTGACGCCATCGAACTGCATCAGCCCGCTCAGTGCTCCTGCACCGCCCGCACTCGTGGATGTGGTGCCGTAATATCCCTGACCAGTGACCGAATAGACACCGGACAGAAGACTCGTCGAACAATTTGCCGGCTGAAATGTTCCCGCTGGCTGAGTACACATATACCGAATCGCTTCCCGTCATGAGGAAGTCTGCGCCGGACGCGTAGAGAGCCATGCCATGTTGAAGTTTGCGTTGCCGCCGGAAGCGATAGTCAGCGTCGCCACGCAATTCACTTGGACGCTGTAGGTTCCTAACCAAGTCACAGTGCTTCCGATCCCTTGGTTGGTGTCGGCGGTCAAATTGAAGGTGGCCTTGCTCAACCCATCAAAGGTAGCGTACCCGATCGCCTGGAAAATGCTCACAAGGTTACCGGTGCCATTGAAACCTCGCCCGGAAACTGTCACCGCGTAAGCCCCGTTAAGGGTTGCGGAGCTACAATTGCCTCCGCCGATCGTGGTGGGCTGTGCGAGTAACGGACTTGCAAAACATGAAAAAAAACAGAATGCCGCATGGCGTAGCTTCATGTACTGGTTGTTCCTCCGAATGAATTATAACGGCGGAGAACGCCAGAGGTTTACGGCAGGTTAAATAAGGCTTAAGACGGCCACACACCGACGGTATCGGCGCGAACGCTGCGAGGTTCAATGTACCCCGACAAAAAGGCGCGGCCCGTTGCGGACCGCGCCAACCAGAGGAGGAGAAGGTTAAGACTGACTTACGCTTCTCAATCTTAAGGACGTACGGCAAAACACTCTAGTTGCAGCACCTGCATGTTCAAGTAAAATAGACGCAATGCGATTCAAACTGGGCGTCTTTGTTGGGTTCGTTCTCGCGTTTTCCGTTAGCGCTTCGGCGCAGAACAGAGGTGCACCCGCTCCGCCCAAAGTTGCAAATCCTTGGTTCCTTTTAACCAGCCCGAAGGAGGTTACAGCGACGAAGGCTACTAGCACGCCTCACTTCAACCAAACCATCACGATTACGGATACGCCGCCGAACGGAACCTATAGCGTGCCATATAGTTTTCAGTTCACTGCTACAGGCGGGACGGCCCCCTACAATTGGTCGTGGTTTGCGTTCGATGGCATGAACGGCGGGATACCGCCTCGCCTGAGTTTGAGCAATTCCGGCGTGGTTTCCGGAACGCCGGTACAAGCCGGCACCTACGTTGTGAGCGTGAACGTGAACGACGGCAATAACGGCGATTTCGGCGGGAGCAACTTTACGATCGTCATCAATCTCGATGTGACAGGCTCGCCGCCGGCAGGACTGTTGGGCATCAAGTACCCTGGCGTACAGTTCGCCGCGGCGGGAGGAGGCGGCAGTTACACCTTTGCCGCGACGGGATTACCGTCGGGCATGAATCTCAGTATGGGAGGCGCGCTCTCGGGAACGCCTACGCAAGCAGGCAATTTTCCAGTGACCATAACGGCGACTGACACCACGAATTCTGCACTCACTGGAACCGAGAACGTGACCCTCATTATCAACACCTGCACACCGACGTTTCTTACACCTGCAGCGCTCGTGAGCGGAGACATCGGCTCGCCATATTCTCAGGCCATTATCGTCACTGGTTGCATGCTGCCGTACACGCTCGCTATCAGCCCCAGTTCATCCAGTTCGACTAGCACGCTACCTCCGGGTTTGGGGCTTTCGCAGCCAGCCACGGGAAGCACGTCAGCGATCATCAGCGGAACGCCTACGAGCGCGGCCGGCAGTCCGTACACGTTCAACGTTACGGTCACGGAGGCCAACAAGGGCACAGCGACGCAGACGTTTTCAATCGCCATAAACCCTCAGCTTGGCTTTGCGACGACTTCGCTTCCAGCCGCGACTGTCGGGCAACCCTATTCCCAGTCGCTGATGCCAACAGGTGGAACACCACCCTATTCGTCGGTTTCGCTCGACGTGCCGCCTCCGGGGATGACGCTCGACTCGCCCAGCGGCCTGCTGCATGGTACGCCGCCTGCAAGCGCCGCGTCCGCGACGCCGTATACGTTCACGGCTACATTGATCGACAATCTGGCGGCGGAAGTACAAAAGACTTTTCAGCTTCTAGTCATGAGCGGCCAGCCGTCGCTTCAGATTTCGCCGACGACCCTGAATTTCACAGCCGCGGTGGGCGGACCTCCGCCTGCGAGCCAAGCCGTCAGCATCGCGGCCGCTCCGTCCATTTCTGGCGCAAAGTATTCGGTGTCCATCGATAGCGGACAGCAGGGCACGAATCCTCCGTTCACTCTCTCTGCGGCACCCGGCTCGGGAAATGCTCCGTCGCAACTAGTGGTGAACGTAGATCAGGGATCGCTGCAAGCGGGAAATACCTCAGGCCGTATCCGCGTCTTCGACCAAAACAAAGTGGAAACGGATGTCGCGGTGAATCTCACCGTCACTCCGGCGGCGGCGCAGGTGCAAGTGGCTCCTATTAAGTTGCGGTTCGCGGCTACCATTCAATCGCCCGGAACGTTCGAGCAGGACCTCGCCGTGACAACCGCCGGCGGCAACCCGGCAGGATTTAGCGCGAGCGTCGTGAATGGAAGCTCCTGGCTTTCGATCGTGGGCGCGTCCGGTCAGACAGTACGGAACTCCGCGGTGTTTGTGCGAGTCATCGTCAACACACAGGGACAGAGTATCGGCAGCCACAGCGATACGATTCACTTCACCTACCCGGGTGGAACCGCCGATGTTCCTGTGTATCTGTTCGTCAGGAATGCGGGATCGGTGCTGGGCGTCAACGTCACCGGCCTCCGCTATCGAGCGCGGCAAAACGGCGGCTTTACGGGCAATGAGAGCGTCCAAGTTCTGGATCTTGGCGATCCGAACACTACGGTCAATTGGACTGCGACGGTGGTAAGCGGAGCGAACCTCGTATCGCTTGGCGCCACCAGCGGAACCGCGACTCCGACGCAACCTGCATCGCTGCCCATCAATCTCGCGGCCGGTGCGACGCAGCAAAACCCGGGCGGGTACTATGCTCTCATCAGCATCACAGATCCGAATTCGTCCAACTCGCCCGTTTATATCGTCGTGGTATTGGACCTGGCGTCAAGCAATGCGGCGCCCGTGCCCGATCCGGAACCGACTGGGCTCTTCTTTGCCGTCGCAGCGGGCGGGGCGCAATCGCCGGCTCAAACCGTCGCTCTCAATACCAGCAGCGCGACGCCGGTCGCGTTTCAGGTTGCAGCTTTCACCGCCGACGGAGGCAATTGGCTGGTTGTGAATCCAGCGTCGGGCCAATCCAGCGGATCGGCGCCCGGGGCATTCACGGTCGCCGTGAACCCGCCAGGCTTGTCCCCCGGTGTTTATTCGGGAAGCGTCAGCGTTTCGATCGGCGCCGTGGTTACTGCGATCGACATCACGGTGGTTGTGTTGCCGGCGGGCAGTGTTATTCCGTCGTCGTTCGAAGCTCGGCACGAGTCGCCTCGCGCGACTAGTTGCACGCCCAGCAAGCTGGCGATGACTGAGATCGGCATAGCGAATAATTTCTCCGTTCCCGCCAAATGGCCCGCGACATTGATCGTGCACCTCAATGATGACTGCGCCAATTCCGTGACCAACGGCGCCGTGGTTGCGAGCTTCTCGAACGGCGATCCGCCGATTTCACTGCACAACACCGGCCAAGGAGCGAACTACTCGGCCACTTGGCAGCCCGCGACAACGACGTCGCAGATGGTTGTATCGCTAAACGCCACCGCGGTAACGCTCGCTCCGGCCACTCTGCAATTGGTGGGCGGAGTGGCGGCGAATCAAAATGCCGCGCCGGTACTGGCCAGCGGCGGGACAGTGAATGCGTTCAATCCGGTTTCCGGAGGCGCACTGAGCCCAGGAACGATCGTCGAGATGTTCGGTACGGGACTTTCTTCGGCAACGACCGCAACGGGTGCGCCGCCGTTGCCGATCTCCTTCAGCGGAACCACGGTACTGATCGGCGGACTCTCGGCTCCTCTCTATTACGTTAGCGACGGGCAGCTCAATGTTCAGATCCCGAGCGAGCTTCCAGCGAACCAGCAATACCCAATCCTGGTGACCGTGAACGGTGCGGTGACATTGCCGGATCAGCTCGATATGGTCACGCTGCAACCGGGCGTCGACGCTTCCACCACCGGCACGATCGTCGCGCAGCACGGGGCTGACTTCTCGCTGGTCACCGCCGCCAGCCCCACGAAACCCGGAGAGACCATCGTCATTTATTTGCTCGGCATGGGCGCCACGAATCCGCCGGTTGCATCGGGGCAGCCGGCCCCGTCCAATCCGCTCGCGATGGTTACCGCGCAGCCGACCATTACCGTCGGCGGGCAATCCGCTCACGTGGACTTCGCCGGCCTCACTCCTGGATTCGCCGGACTCTATCAGGTCGATTTCGACGTCCCAACAACTGCTTCGACCGGCAACTTGCCGGTGGTCATCAGCCAGAACGGGGTTGTGACCAACAGCACAACGCTGCCGGTGTCGAAATAACGGCGGTCACTGCGCTCGGAGATTTGTTTTCGCTTTATGGCGGGCAGCTTACGCCGGGTGCGCAGGCTGAGCGGCGGCGTATGGCTTAATCTCGCCGTAAGAAACGTGGTCAGAATTCTTTCCATCGATGTCGGCGGGATTCGCGGCATCGTTCCAGCCACGCTGCTAAGCCGAAATTGAGCGGCGAACAGGGAAACCCGATTGCTCAATGGTTCGATTTGGTCGCCGGCACTCCCACGGGCGGAAATCATGGCACTTGGCCTAACGATTTCCAAATCTCTTGGCGCACCGCTCTATAGCGCGGGTCACTACGTCGAACTCTACGAGAAGGAAGGCGGGCGTATCTTCTCCCGCTCCCTGGCTCGAACGATGCTCACAATGGACAGCTTCACGTGGAAAAAGGATTCGTCGAACGGAATCGAGGCCATGCTCGACGAATACTTCGCGGACTCGCGATTGGGCGATGCTGTTTCCGACGTGTTGACAACCAGCTACGAAATCGTCCGGCGATTTCCGTTCTTTTTCAAAAGCCGCAATGCCCGTGTCTGGCCCGATTACGACTTCCGGGCCTGCGACGTCGCGCGCGCAACATCCGCCGCGCCTGCTTACTTCGAACCTATGAAAATATCCAGCGGGACGAACTCCGAATACGACACGCTGAGCGATGGTGGGTGTTCGCCAATGACCCGGCCGCTTGCGCACTCGTGGAAGCTCGCACCACATCCACCGTTGCAGACTACCTGCTCGTATCGCTGGGCATGGAGCGCTCGTGCGGACCTTACTGATACGACTCACGAAATACTGGGGCACTGCGAATTGGCACAACCGCTGCTCGATATCGTCGACGGCCTGAGCGAGACGGTCGACTATCAGCTTCATCAACTGATGTCTCAAAACACCAGCCGCAAACCAGAACCTTATTATCGCTTCCAGGTGGCGCTCGACGGCCACAACTAGGCGTTGGATGAC
The DNA here is from genome assembly GCA_035631275.1 of Bryobacteraceae bacterium. Lineage (GTDB taxonomy): Bacteria > Acidobacteriota > Terriglobia > Bryobacterales > Bryobacteraceae > Palsa-89. Next base: position 4,686 of record DASQJA010000217.1, on the reverse strand, counting down.
ACCACCCGAACATCCACCATCGCCGGCCTCAAGCACTTGACGCAGGATCTGATCGAGACGGAGTCGCAGAAACTCGATGATTTGTGCGAAGCGCTCACCGCGAAGACTACATCCCGGTCGCAAAGGGACTGAAGCGAGTCTCGTAATCGAATTTATCCACGCCCTCAGTCCGTTTCAGAAATCCGACGATCGCGTAGGTCAACGGCGTAGCCAGTACCTCGTAGGCAACCTTGAAAAGATACGCCGAAAAAATCAGGCGCACCATGCCGGATCCGGTGACCACGCCCGAGAATGCGATAATCACCAGAATCACCGTGTCCACGGCTTGACCGACCACCGTGGATCCGACCGTGCGCGTCCACAAGTAGCGTCCCTTCGTGACCAGCTTCATCTTCGCCAGCGTGAAAGAATTGGCAAATTCACCGCACCAGTAGGCGATGAGACTCGCCACCACGAGCCTCGGTACTTGATGAAACACGATCGCGAAGGCCTCTTGATTCTTCCATTCCGGCGCGGCCGGCAGCGCAACGATGATGTTGCCCAGAATCGCCATCGTGGCGCTAGCGGCGAACCCCACCCAGATTACGCGCCGCGATCCGCCGTAGCCGTATACTTCGGTGAACACGTCGCCGAAGATGTAAGTGATCGGAAAGAGCAACTGTGCCCCACTCACTCGAAACGGCCCGAAGGCGCAGATCTTCTGCCCCACCAGGTTGGAAATCACCAGGACGACTATGAAGATGCTGGCTAGAAGATCGTAGTATCGGTAGACGCGGACGGGTTCAGACAATCTTCAATTATAGGCGAGCATCACTTCTGTACGGAGACCGTTTGATCGCCCTCCGTGTAAGCGATGTACTCAGTACCTTGCAGCGCGGCGTAGCCTTTGGCCTTGCGGCCGTTCGGAGTTTCAAACGCGTGCAGCGCCGCGCCGTCCGCGTTGCGGCCCGCCAAAGCGCGGACATTGAGCTTTTTGCCGTCCACGCCTTCTACCTTTTCAAGCTCGTAGGAGGTTTTGCTACCACCCATGCCGAGGAATTTCTTCCCGCCGGCGGCGACTACTTTCCCTGTCACGGTAGCGCCCTTGGCGATCACGACTACGTTATCCGAGTTGCGAAGATCGTCGACCACAGTGAACCGAACATCCGATCCGTCGGGTGCGTTGGCCGGCACATCCTGGACGAGCGTCACGCGAAACGGCATGCCGTCCTGAATCATCACCGGGACCATCTGGATACGCGGCGTCGCGGGCTTCGGTTTTGGGGCCTCGGCAGTTTTTTCGGGCGGAGGAGGCGGCGGTGCGATCGGCTCCGGAACGGGAGCAGGCGGAGGAGGCGCCGTCTTCGCCGGCTCGGCGGCCGTCTTCTTACGCGCAGGTCTGGGGGCTTTCTTGGGCTCAGGCGTAGGCTCGGGCGGCAGCGGCGCCAGAGGCGGCACAGCGTTTGCCGTGCTGTCCGTGGGGTTGGCCGGAGGCGCTGGCTGTGAGGGTTGCGTCGCGACGGTTGCGACTTCGGCCTTCTTCGGCGCCGCGTGGTTGCGAAAATACCAGATGCCGGCTCCCGCGCCGGCGAGCAACACGATGCCAACTGCCGCGATCAGGATCGGAATCAACTTGCGCGAGCCTGACCTAGCCCGAGGGCTCGGAGGCAGCGAACCTCGCCCGGCTGTGGATGTCGACGCGCGAGCAGTTTGTTCTCCTGGACGAGCGCCGGGAGCCGGAACAGCGGCGGGCGCGGTCACGTTCCAAGTCTCGGGAGGAGCGAAAATCTCCTCCGCCAGCACGGTGGGCCGCTCCGACATCGCCATCGTCGACAACGGCGGCGCGAATTGTCCGGCCGGATCCAACTGCCGCTGCAAATTGCTGAGCGCACTTTCCAACTGCTTCATGCCGGGCCATCGGCTGTCAGGATTTTTTTGCAGGCAGCGCAGAACGATCTGCTCGAGCAGCGGTGGAACCTCTGGCGCAGCTTCGCACATCGGCCTCACATCATCGCGCAAGATCGCTGAAAGAGTGGAAATCCCGGACGTCCCCTCGAAAGCGCGGCGCCCCGTCAACATTTCGTAGAGCACCGATCCGAACGCGAAAATGTCGCTGCGCGCGTCGACGCGTTTGCCCTCAGCCTGCTCCGGGGACATATAGCTCACGGTTCCGATAATGGAGCCTTCGCGCGTGAGCTGCGCATGATCGATGGTGGCCTCTTCACCGGTCGCCGGCGCCGGGTCGATCCACTTGGCGAGCCCGAAATCGAGAATCTTCACCAGATTCGACGGTGTGATCATCACGTTTGACGGCTTCAGGTCGCGATGGATGATCATCGCCGAATGCGCCGTCGCGAGCGCGCTTGCCATCTGCACCGCGTACTGAAGCGCCTGCGGGACCGCGAGACCGCCGGCCGGGATCGAATCGCGCAGTGTTTTCCCCGCCACGTACTCCATTACGATGCACTGTGTGTCGCCATCGGAGATGATGTCGTACACGGTGATGATGTTGGGATGATTGAGAGCCGAAGCTGCCTGGGCCTCCTGCAGAAACCGTTTGCGCCTCTCCGGATCTGCCGCGATGAGCGGCGACAGCAGCTTGATTGCGACTATGCGATGGAGCCGGGTGTCTTCGGCTTTGTAGATCTCGCCCATCCCGCCAGCGCCAAGCCTCTCGAGAAGCTGGTAGTGACCAATGATTCGGCCGTCCATAATTTATTGGAACTCACGCGCATTATCACTCGAATCGAGCGGCGGGTGCAAATCACGGACGCCGCCGGTTCCACGAGGATGGCACGCTTTGCGTCACATTAGTAGGTAGGAGTGTCTACCGTCAGGTCCAGCTTTTTTTTGATCGCGCTGTCGGCCGTCTGCGCCCTGTTGGCGCAAGATTCCGCGCCAACACTGACCGCCGGTCGGGAGCCCGGATCGGTTGACGGCGTCGTCCAAAGCAACGGCACGGGTGAGTTGTTGCGCCGCGCGCAGGTGATTCTCAAACCAGTCGGTTCGAATGAGGGTACACGTTATCAAGCCACGGGAGAAGACGGCAAATTCTCTTTTCCTTCCGTGCCTCCCGGACGCTATTCCATCACCGTGGACCGCGATGGATTCCTGCGGTTGACGGCCGCGCGCCTGGGCAACTACAAAATGCCGCCAGTCTTTTCCGTGCGGGCTGGCGAAACAGTCAGCGGCCTCGATTTTCGCATGATTCCGGCTGGCGTGATCAGCGGCAAGGTGAAGTTCGACGATGCCGAGCCTGCGATGAATGTGGCCGTTGCCGTTTATCACGGATACTACGATCGCGGCCGGCATGCCTACGCCGCAGTTGCCAACGGTTTCACCAACGACCGCGGCGAGTACCGCTTGACGGGCTTGCCCGCCGGGACCTACTATGTCGCGGCGCTCTACCGCGCGCCCGCGCGACCGAAAGACGCGGTCGAGCAGCAGGCCACGGATCCGAACGGAGTCGCCTCCAAGAGCCTCAGCTACACCACGACTTTCTTTCCGCAAACGCAGAAAATGTCGGATGCCGTAGCCATAGGCGTCCAGTCCGGCCAGGAAGTCAGCGCCGTCGACATCTACTTGACCCCGGTCCATACGGTGCGAGTGCGCGGCCGTGTCGTCAGCGCCCTGAGCGGACAGACGGTGCAAGCGCCTGGATTGTCGCTACGCTGGAACGATCCTGGCAACACCGGATCGGTTGCCGCACCCTCCGACATAACGTTCGATAAGGATCAGAATTTCGAAATCAGAGGCGTTCCACCGGGTCAGTATTGGCTCCTCGCAGGAGCCAGCGAGAACGGACATACGCTCACTGCTCGCGTTCCGCTTACCGTCGGCGAAGACGATCTCAGCGGCGTCGACATCGTGCTTGGGCCGGAAATCGCCTGGTCCGGCAAAATTGAAATCGACGGCGACAGTCCACCCGCTCTCAACGGATTCGTGCTGTCTTTTGAACCCCGCCGCGCCACTGCGTCGCCGGTTCGCGCCGAGGTCACCGAAACGGGCGACTTCACGGTGTCGCTATGGCCGAACGAAACTTATGACGTCTACCTTGCGAATGCGCCCGAAGGAGTCTATTTGAAATCGGTCCGTTTGGCCAATACCGAGCATCTCGCTACGGGCTTGGAGTGCCAGCCGGGCGAGACTCCCGCTCCGATAGAGCTTGTGGTCAGCACCGGCGGCGGCCAGGTTATAGGCCAAGCAATTACGAGTGATCCGACCGTCGTCGCCAGTGGCGCAACCGTTGTACTGATCCCCGATCCGCTCGACGGCCGGATACAAGCCTACAAATCCAACTATGCGGACGAATACGGAAGTTTTCTCTTCCGTGGCGTGGCCCCAGGCCGATACGTTCTGATTGCCTGGATGGACCAGCCTCCCTGTGATCCTTATAATCCCGGCGATATCGATGCCTGCCGCGCTCATGGCGGGCCCGTGACGATCGCCGAGGGCGGCGCGCAGAGTGTCCAGGTGGCTGTCAATTAAAGCGCCACGGAGCGAGAATGTTTCAACCCTAAGCTGAAGATTTTGTTAGAAATCGCCGATCACTCGGATACGTGGAAAACTCTGCCCCTCTGGACTTTCGGCAGGATCTAGCCCAGCAGCAGGACGCTGACATCGCCCACCGCGGTATCCCGTCCATTTGGACGGGCATTCTTCTCATTCAGTTCGTACTACTGGCAGGAAATCTTTTTAAGGAACATC
>DASQJA010000216.1:0-16464 GCA_035631275.1 Bryobacteraceae bacterium | reverse complement strand
CCAGAGTCTGCAGTCTTACCATTAGACGACCTCCCAGCAGGAGATTTTCATTTTAACATCTGGGAGCTGGCTGCGACCGATTGGGCCTTGCGGCCAATGCCGCCTGCCATCGAAAGGCGAATCCAGGACCTTACATCCCAGCCATACATGTATGGCAAAATGGTATGTATGAAGAAGACCTTCAACATCGACGAAAAACTTTTCGAAGAGGCGAAGGCTTCCTGCGGCGCCGCGACCGATACCGATACGGTCCGGATGGGGCTCGAGGCACTGATTCGGCATGCGGCTTATCGAAGGCTGGCTGCGCTGAGTGGCTCCGATCCCGCTGCGGCCGATGTTCCACGAAGACGTGAACCTCCACGGCGCAAGCGCAAGAGCGCCTGATGGTCCTCGTCGACACCTCGGTGTGGATTCGTTTCTTTGGCGGCCGTGCGCCTTATGCTGCGGAACTGGAGAAACTGCTGCTTTCCGATCAAGTTGCCAGCCACGATCTGGTTTACGGTGAACTTCTCATCGGCGACCGAGGCGGTAGGACGCGATTCTTGTCCGAATACGCGCTAATTCCCTCCGCGAGTGTGGTCTCCCATGAGGAGGTTGTGGAGTTTGTTCGTGCGCGGGCGCTATACGGGCGCGGAATTGGCTGGGTCGACGTTCACCTGCTGGCCTCCGCGCTTGTCGACAGGTTGCGCTTATGGACCGCGGATCCGCGCTTGCGCGCGGTCGCAGAAGAACTCGCAATTTCCTATTGATGGACTAGCTACTTGTTCGCTTGCGGGGATGCAGCTGCTTTCGCGGGGCGCTTACCGTTGGCCGAGTTAGCGAGATAGTCCTTCCAATCTTGCAACTGACCGCGCGAGTCGAACGATTTCCATTCCCTACGGAATTCTTTCGTTTTTCGCTTCATCGCTTTTCCCAGGTCCGCGGCGGTGGACAGATCGCCATTTACAAGTTCGATGATGGATTTGTAATCGCTGATCTTGCCGAGCGCGTCCTGCAACTTGTGCAGCGCTTTCAGCCGCTTTTTGAGACTTGGGCCGTAGACGGGCTCGAACAACTCCAACGCATAACGAAACCGCTTGGTGGAAATTCGAAAACGATGCAGCGCTTTGGGCGAGTTCTTGTCCGCTGCTTTGCGCCCCGCCTTAAAGTAATCTGCGGCCAACCGCGGGAGGATGCGGTGCGCGTTAGCGTCCGCGCTCAATGAAGATTCCCACTTCATACGCCGCGCAACGACAGCGCATTACGCCACTTGGCGGAAAAATCGCGAGCGTTCCAGCGGCGCACCATCTCGGCGAAGCGCCGTTGGAACACACTCCGTTCTTTTCGTAAGCGCTCGCAGTGCGCTCTTCCGGTTTCCGTGGCGAGATATTCGAGCGCAATGTCGCGGTTGCGGATTTCAGACGTCAACTGCATCATGCGTTTAAGCATCCGCTTAATCTTCTTCACTTCCCAGTTGGGAAACATCTCGGTGAAAAGCAAAAGACCTTGTAGGAAGCGGCGGATGCTCACACGCAGGTCGTGAATTTCTTCCGCGCCCGGCTTCTTGGCGGCGCGATGGACCTGAAACGCGAGCGTGGTGAGCAAACGGTTCATCCGTTCGATGACGTAGTCTTGAATTCCGGCGTCTCGCTTCACGGCTTCACTCTTATCAGGGCCAGCGAGGTCTGATAAGTCTCGCGGAAGGCGTCCGCCACACGCTCGACTGCCCACATCTCCAAATCTGTATCGGTTTCCGCGTCCAATCCGATTATTACAGATTCGTTACGAAATTGAACTTGAATGCCGGACACGCGTTGCTCGTGGCTACGGTCGAGGCTGTCGGCGATGCGCAACAGAGGCGCAAGCATAGTGATGGCGCGCCGGGAGTCGGGATCGAATTCCTGGAAGGGGGAATGTCGGGGGAGAGGCATAGACTTTCTATGATATCTGCATAGCAGGGCGATCATTTGCCGCTCGCGATCGGTGAAGCCTGGGAGATCCGAGTGCGCGACCAAGTAGTACGAATGCTTATGATGACTGCTGGCGCTAACGAAGTGGCCTATGTCGTGCAGGTAGCCCGCCGCCTCCAGGAGCTTTCCGTAGCCGGGCGCCAGCCGGTGGAGTGGTTGTAAAGTCTCGAACAATCGATGGGCGATCTCGGCGACCTTGCGCGCATGAAGCATGGGAGTGCCGTAGCGCCTGACCATTTGCTCGACAACGCGGCGCTGGTCGCGATTCAGCATCGTGAACTCGCGGCCGGCTCCGCGCGCAGCCAAGTCGGCGATGATGCCGTCGCGTACTCCGGCGGCGGAGTAATGCAGGGAAGGCCGCTTGAAAAGCTCGAGCGCGCGGCGAAAAACGGCCGCGCCGGCGATGATGATCTCGGCGCGCTTAGGTCCGATTCCCTGGATTTTGCCACGCCGGGCGAGGTCCACCGCGCTGACCTCGCGCGCGAACTTGCGGACCTGCTGGACGGAGGCTTTCAAGCGATCGGCTTCATCGCGGCGGGAGCGGGCGACGCGATTGACAGCGCACACGATGGCCGCGGCGGTCGCCGACGTCGCGATCGTACGGTCGAAGGGGCCGGTCCCGATGCGCCGGAGCGGAGTGGAGAGCTTCTCATCGATGTACTCGTACATGCGGTGCAGGTCGAGCGCACCGGGCGGATCGGTTTTGAGAAAAGCCTCCGTGAGCCGTACGGCCCCAAGGGGTTTTGAGAACGCTTCCACTAATTCGCCGCGCTCGCTCAGGATCAACTCGGCGCTGCCGCCGCCCACGTCCATGATGAGGACGCGCTTATTGGTCTGCGGCCAGCGGCTTTGCACGCCCAGATGAATCAGCCGCGCTTCTTCCTGGCCGGAAATGATCTCGACCGGAACGCCTAGCACGGCAGAAGCGCGTTCGAGCAGCTCGTGCTGGTTGCTCGCGTCTCGAACCGCGCTGGTGGCGACGGCTCGCACGGCGATGACGTCCAGTTTGCGATAGGCTTGCGCCATTCGCGTAAGCACCTGGGCGAGGTATTCGAGCGCGTCCGGCGCGATTCGCCCGCTCTGGAATACGCTCGCGCCTAGGCGTGTTACCTGTCGTTCGGCGGCGAGGATCTTGGTGGGCGTGCCGGGGCTGGTCTCGGCGGCCAGCATCCGCACGGAGTTGCTGCCGATATCGACGGCTGCGTAGCGCGGCAAATACAATACTAGCCGGAAAAGCTGCGCGGGCACCCCCAAGGACGTGGAACGAAAGCTGTCTGCGCGCTCCGTTTCTTACCGAGTACTCAGAAGCCGACTGATCCTGATTTCGAAAGCTATAATGGGCATTTCCGCTCTCTATGCCTCTTCTGGTTCCGAATCGCTATCGGGGCAAACTGATCGTCGTCGAAGGGATTGATGGCTCCGGCAAATCCACGCAGTTGTCGCTCTTGAGTCAGTGGCTGCGCTCGCAGCGCATCGCGGTATCCTTCAGCGAATGGAACTCGTCGCCGCTGGTGCGGGAAACCACGCGGCGAGGCAAGAAGAAAAACATGTTCACGCCGGTGACGTTCAGCCTGATCCACGCCACCGATTTCGCGGATCGCCTGGAGCGCTACATTATCCCGCTGATGAAAGCGGGCGCTGTGGTTTGCGCCGACCGCTACGCATACACCGCTTTCGCGCGCGATGTGGTGCGCGGCGTCAGCCGAAAGTGGGTCCGCAATTTGTATAGATTCGCGGTCCGTCCGAATCTGGCGTTTTATTTCCGGGTGCCGCTGGAAGTCGCGATCGGCCGCATTCTGGGCGGGCGCAACGCCATCAAGTATTACGAAGCGGGGATGGATCTGGAACTGAGCCGCAACGTCGAGGAAAGTTTCCGCATTTTTCAGGGCCGCATTCTGGATGAATACGAAGCCATGATCCAGGAGGTGGGTTTCCACGTGATCGACGCGACGGGGTCGATTGAAGAGCAGCAGCAGCAGATGCGCGAGATCGTGATCGAGCAGCTGGGAGAGAATTTGCGCAACGGCATCCTGCGCGCGTCGCAAGGAGACATCGATGCTGCACAAGCAGCCGCTCGCGTTCTATAGCGAAGCGCTGGCGGGTGTCGATAAGGACGAGCTTCAGGGCAAGCTGATTGTGATCGAAGGCCCCGATTCGGTGGGCCGTTCCACGCAAGTGTCACGTTTGCGGGCTTGGCTGGAGCATGAAGGCCACGCGGTGCTCGACACCGGTCTCGCTCGCGGCGCTCTGGCGGGCAAAGGGATCTCGCAGGCAAAAGATGGCAATCTGCTCGGCCCGATCACGATGACGTTGTTCTACGCGACCGATTTTGCGGATCGCTTGGAGAACGAAATTATTCCGGCCCTCCGCGCCGGTTTTGTCGTGCTCACCGATCGTTACATCTTCTCGCTCATGGCGCGCGCGATCGCACGGGGTGAGGATCGGGCCTGGATCGAGCGGGTGGCCGGCTTCGCGCTGGTGCCGCATGCGATCTACTATCTGCGTGCCGAAGTTCGCGACCTGGTGACGCGCGTCGTCCTGGGCCGCGGTTCGTTCGATCATTGGGAGAGCGGCATGGACATGCGCTTCGGCGCCGACATGCACGACAGTTTCGTGCGCTACCAGGCTCGCGTGATCCGCGCGCTGGACCGCATGGCGAAGCGTTACAACTTTGTCATCGTGGACGCTGCCAAGACGCCGGATCAGATCTTCAAAGAACTGCAGCGGTCAATCGCAAAGCTTTTCTGAAACGCGCGCGAGGCTCGTGGCCGGCTGAGCTAGTGCGGTGCGATGAAGCTGTATACGAGAATCGCCAGGACCAGAGCGGTCAGCGCCGTATAGGTCCAATCTTTTTCCAGCACAAATCCCATCAATGAAAACGCGACACGCGCGATCGGCGTGAGGATCAAGAGCATCAGGCCGAGCTGGATGACGGCGCGCCAGTCCGACGGTCCCGCGGCGCCCAGCACGCCTTCGACACTGCGGTACCGCTGTGGCGCGCCACGGAACACGTGGTAGTCGGCTAGCTCGCTACCGTGATTCGACAGAAAGCCGGCGGCGCCCACGAGAACGACGAGTGCCGACAATGCGACGCCCGAGATGAGCAGCCACGCGACGATCTTTTCGAGCTTTACGTCGTCGAAGGAGTTCACTTGATCCCTCGTGCGCCCGTCACGATCATCTCGATCGCCATCGCTCCCACTACGCCAGCGAAAATCCATCGCAAGACGCGCACGCGCGCTCCCACCAACTGACGGGCGCCGATGAGCGACCCTGCGAGCACGCCGAGCATCACCGGCATCGCAAGGCCCGGTTCGATGTATCCGCGGCCTAGATAAATGCCAGCGCTCGCCGCGGCCGTGACCCCAATCATGAAATTGCTGGTAGTGGTAGAGACCTTAAACGGAATGCGCATAGCCTGATCCATCGCGATCACTTTGAGCGCGCCGGATCCGATGCCGAGCAATCCCGAGATCGTGCCCGCGCCGAACATGAGCCCCCAACCGGTCTTCACGTGGGTGGCGTTGTAGTGCTGCTGGCCCTGCGCGCTGGGATAGGTTCCGTCGAGCCGGAGGCGCTCGGCCAGCCGATCTTCGCGTCCGGCGACATCGCGCGGGTGGCCTCGGCTGGAGGACCAGGCGGCGTGCAAGAGCACGAGACCGAACACGATGGCGAGGATCGCGGTTGGCGTTCTGGTGGCCAGGTACGCGCCTACCAGCGCGCCGATCGTGGTGGCCGTTTCGAGGAACATCCCAATGCGGATGTTGGTATATCCTTCCCGGACGTAAGCCGCAGCCGCGCCCGATGAGGTTGCAATGACGGAAACGAGGGAAGCGCCGATCGCGAAGCGGATATCTACGCCCAACAATACAGTCAGCGCTGGTGTCACTACCACGCCGCCTCCCAGCCCGGTCAAAGCACCGAGGCAGCCCGCGACGGCGGAAATCCCGAACACCAATCCGGTGAATTGAAGATGTGTCATCGCTCTCTCAAAGCATAGCGGGAGCGAGGAGCGGATCGATGCCGTTTCGTATGGTTTGCGGCGGATGGTGATGCGCATCTCGGTCGGGCGGGCCAAGTTGCTGGTGGGCGCGGATGGGCAGAGTTCTAGCGCAGGTGCGGTGGAAGGCCAAGGCGCGCTGCCGCGCTAGTCTTTCAGATGGCTGCTAATGATGGAATTGGCGATCTCGCCGGCGGGAACGTTGTATTTGCCAGACTGCACTTCTAGCCGCAATTGTTCCAGCTTTTGCGCATCGCGCGATGACAGCGCACGGGCGAGCGAGGAGACATTGGCCTGGTCGCCGCTGGCAGCCTGAAGGTCGCCGCTCTTTTCAGACGCGCGTTTCTCCGACGTCTCCTCGGCTTGTTGCGCGCCCCGCCTAACGGCCGTTCGATTCAGGTCATCGGCTCGCATGGTTCAAACCTGCGACTATCATCTTACCGATACCCAGGCCGCCGGAGCTGGAGAGCGCTTGAGCGAATTGCTGCTCTCCGAGTTCGAGCAGGCTCGAGTTGGTTTCGCCGTCTTCGTCGTCGCTCGTCAGCCCACCTCCTCCGGCCTCCCGTGCCGAGCGCAGCATTTGGCCGATGAGTAGGACATCAAAGTCGGTGACGCCTTTCAGTATTTTGTCAGGCGAGTCTTTGGCGGATGCGGCGGCGAGCGGGGTTTTTTTGGGCGCAGTTGCAGCCCGTGCGCGAGGAAGGCCGCTAATCGGCGCCAGCGCGGCGCTATTGAGCACTTGAGAAATAGCCATTTCTTAGATGACCTCCAGTTCGGCTTGAATCGCGCCGGAGGCTTTGAGGCTTTGCAGGATTGCGATGATGTCGCGCGCCGTCGAGCCGATCGCACTCAGCGCTCGAACCAGTTCTTCGACGCTTGCGCCTTGCTTGAGCACGACGTTGCGCGCCTTTTTTTCCTTCGTGTCGACCTTGACTTCTGGCGTTACCATGGTCTGGCCCGTCGAGAGTGGGCTAGGCTGCGAGGCGTTGAAGAAGGTTTGGATCTCGACGGTGAGAGTGCCGTCGAGGATCGCGACCGGCGAGATGCGAACGTCTTTGCCCAAGACCATGGTTCCGGTTCGCTCGTTGACCACGATCCGGGCGGGCGAGTCCGCGTCGACTATCAGATCCTCGAGTTCGCCGAGAAAATCGACTATCCGGGTTTTGTAGGCGCCCGGTATATCCACCGAGACGAGCGCGGAATTCTCTAGGTGCGCGGGCTGAGCGGCGGCGTCCCTGAATTTCCGATTTACGGCGGCGGCGATGCGGCCGGCGGTAGTAAAGTCAGCCTGGCGGAGTTGCAGTTTGATAGGGTCTCGGCTTGAGGACCTGGCTGGACTTCTTCGCGAGACCGAAAATCGCGCCAGCGCCGCTCAGCCCTGTGTCATCAGACCCAGCCTGAACATGAACCGGCACAAATCAGGTGATCCGGCTATCGCGGCGCGGTCAGGCAGCGGCCAACACATCGCCACCACTCTCAGCACGCCCCGCAAAGAAGTGGAGTTGCTCCTCAAGATCCACAACTTGAGCTTGGAAAACGCCTCCGAACCGAAGGCCTGAGCAGAACCGGCGAACCGCGCGCTAGTTGTGTACCGCGCGCGTGGCTGGCAGTTCGCGTTGCGAGATGTCCTCAACGTTAATGCTGATGCTCATGTCGTGATGCTCGCGCACCAAATCCACCGCGAATGTCTTCTTCGAGGTCGCTGACCGGACGGCACCGGACACCTCGTTCGGTGTCGTTACGGGCGCGCCGTCGATTTTCGTGATCACATCCCCGGCTTTGATCCCGCCTTTTTCAGCCGCGCTCTCCTTCACCACCGACCGCACCAGCACGCCGTCCTTCACCCCGAAGTATGCCGCCAGTTGTGGACCCAGCGCCTCCGCCTCGACGCCCAGCATCGGACTCCGCCACGCTGTGAAGATTTGTGGAATATCCGGTAGATGGATCTCCGGCAGCTCTACGCCCGGAAAATTCCCGATCATAGGTTTCATCTTGTGCGTGCCGAGGACAGCCGACACCGTTTGCGCCGTTCCGCCGCGGCTCACGAGCAGCTTCACCTCGCGCCCCGAAGGGGTCTCACGCACCATTCGCCCGAACTGCTCCATCCCTTCCACGCGCTGCCCGTTGTATTCGAGCACCACATCGCCGGACTTCAATCCCGCCTTCTCCGCCGGACTGCCTTCCTCAACGCGCGTAATCTCGACGCCGTACGCATCCCTGAGCTTTAACTCGTGGGCGCGGTCTGCATTCACTTCGGCGATATTCACGCCCAAATAGGTCTGCCCGCCGGTATGAAATTCGTAAACCTGCGTTCCGCCCGGCGCCTGAAAAAAAGCAAACGATTGACCGGCCAGCGATTGCGCGGCGAGGCTCGAGGCCGTCATAGCCGCGCATATCATAAGTCGCTTCATAATCTCACCTCAAACTACCTCTGCTTTCGCAGATAAATTGTTCCGCCCACCACGTTGATCCTCAGCAGCGGACCACCGCCGTTCAGCGAACCCTCCGCCACCGCTGGCCCCGGACCCATCGCCGCCGCGGGCTTCACACGAATTTCCGGAAAATCAGAAATGATCCGCCCCGCGCCACCCGATTGATTTTTGGCCAAGACAGTCACCGCAAGATTGGACGATATGAGAACCGTTACGTCACCGGCATTGGCGCTCAAATTGGAATCCCGAATCCGGGACCGCCCGCTGGCCAGCTCCGCCAGTATGCTCCCTGCGCTGGTAGACGCCTGAAGCGCACCCGCGACATTGCGCAACCGGATGGCGCCGCCCGCTGAATCGCACCGCACGCCGTCGGCCGCGCTCACTTGAATTGCCCCGCCCGAACTCTCCGCCGTCACCAGGCCGTCAGCCTGCTGCACGTCGATCAGCCCACCCGCGGTCTTGGCAAACACTGCTCCAGCTGCTCGCTCAACGCGAATGTTCCCGCCGGCCGTCGAAGCGTGCACCGGCCCATCGGACCGATGTAGAAAAATCTCTCCGCCTGCAGTCTCGAGCCAGCATTCCGATCCCGCGTTTTGAACGCGAATCACCCCGCCGCCTGAATAGCAGCGCACCGGCCCGTTCACTGTGCCCACTTGAATATCGCCGCCGCCGGTCCGCACTTCCGCGTGCCCCCGGATTCCGTCCACGCTGATCTTCCCGCCCAGCGCGTGCGCTTCGACGCTGCCGTCCAGGCCCGAGGCCTGCAAGTTTCCGCCGCGCGTCTCGATGCGCGCTTCCGCCAAACCGCGTGGGACCGATATCGTGAGATCGGGCGCTTCCGTGATGCGGCGTGGCGGAGTGATCACGAAATACACCCAACCGTTCTGATTCGCGTTGCGCAATGCGAGTTGATGGAACAACTGCTCCGCTTCCCGCGCGTCGCGCGCCTGCACTCGAAGCCTGAGCGTATATGCCGGGCTTCTTCCGCTCTCGCCGCGCAGCACTACGTTGCCCGTAGTTTCCAAATGAAACCGCTGTCCCGCCGATATCGGAACCGGCCCCGTCACGGTGTACAACCAGAATCTGCCCTCTCGCGTAAGCGAAGATGAGTCCTGCGCTGCGCCAGTGGCCGCGGCTACGGCAATCATCAACGAGATGGCTTGAATCTGCTTCATGCGCGCTGAGAAGTCTAATAAGTCTCTGCCGACGCACTCATCTCGCGCAGCGCCTTTTGGCAGCGCATCCGGATGTAGTCGTTGTTCTCTTTGTTCATCAATTCCTGGAGAACTCCGACCATCGAGTCGCTGCGATGCTGGATCAGCAGATCGATCACCTGCGTCCGCACTCCCGGGTTATCGTCCTTCAACAAAACCTGCGTCAGTGTCTGGCGGGTCTCGGGATCGTTGGCGAATTCCTTCAGCCCATCCAGCGCCTTCAGCCGCACGCCTGCGTTCGGATCATGCTGCAACGCATACAACAGCGCGCTGCGCACTTCGGCCGACTGCGGCCGGTTCTTCAGCAAGTCCACCGACTCCACTCGCAACCCGGCATCGGATGGGTCCTTTGCCGCGGCCAGCAGCAGCCGCTGGATCGATTGATCCTCCAAACTCCCCGACAACACGCGCTGTCTGGTCTCATCAAACACGATCTGCACGCGCCCACCCTCTGTAGGCTCAACATACCGCACGCGCGACGTCATCGGTTCCGACGCTACGCCAGCCGAATTGAATCCGCCGCCGAGCGATCCGGGCGTGACGCGCGCCGCCACGAATCCCAGCGCCAGCATGGCCACCGCGCCGCCCACCTGCATCCATCCCGGCGCGAAATGAAAATGAATGGTGAACCCTTGCCGAAGTTTGTCCCAGAACCCGCCGGAGGGTTCCGTCTGCGCGGACGGCAAGACGGCTTGGTGCTCGATGCGCGCCCGCAGTTCCGCGCGGCATCTTTCCAGCAGCTCTTCACTCGGGGCCAGCTGCGCCGAATCGAGTGCTCGAACTAGCGCCTGCTGCCGAACCATCGCGTCCCGGCACGACGCGCACTCGTCGACGTGCGCTTCCAGCTTCTCTTCTTCGTCAAACGGCAGCTCGCCGTACAAAAACAGCGGCATCGTATCGCGAGCTTCTTCGCACGTCATATGAAATCTCCTAGCGCCGCGCGCATTTTTTGCGTGGCCCGGAAGAGGCAGTTCTTAGCCGCTTCCTCGGATGTCCCCAACAATTGGCCAATGGCGCGTAAACGCAGTCCCTGATAATGCCTCATCTCGAACACCATCCGTTCCCGCGGCGTCAACTCGCCCAAAACCTTTTGAATCCGAGCCTGCAATTGCCGGCTCAATAATTGCCGCTGCGGATCGCCGTGCGCCCGGCTCTCCTCCACCGTGTCCATACGGTCGAGCACGCCCTCGCTGGTCTCAACCACGGTGTCTTCCTCACGCCGCACGCGCCGCTTCCGCAGCGCATCCAGGCACAGGTTCGTGACGATCCGATACAACCAGGTATGGAAACTGCAATCGAATCGGAACGTATGCAGGTTCTTATACACCCGCAGGAACGCCTCTTGGTACACATCGTTGGCGTCCTCAGCCGAACGAAGAAGGTTCAACGCCAGCCGCAAGACATTCTGGTCGTACAAACGCACCAGTTGCTCGAACGCGCGCTGGTCGCCCCTTTGCGCCGCCCGAATCAGCTCGGGTTCGTCCATTTTGACGGCCGCTTGGGCCACAGTTGCCTGCAACATTGTGATAGACGGGCGGAAAGGTAAATTGTCACGTCTGTGCGGAATCGAAACTGTTATGGCCGTACTTGAGCGCCGGCGAGGCGGAATTGCCCGGTTAACCAGCCAGCTCGAGCTCGATTTTCTTGTTGGCAGGGTCCAGTTTGGTCAGCTTGAATGACCGGATCTGTCCTGCCCTCGCCGGCTCGATCCGCGCCGCTGAGGGCGTGGAACCCTGCTTCCATTTCGCTGAAAGCATTGCTGTTAGCGATGAGAGATCGGCCGCAGGGGCCGCCCCGCTGGTGGCTTGCACGCCCGCCGATTCCACCGGAATCTTGCAGTCGGCGAAAATTCCTTCGCCGAGCTCCACTTTGGCCCGTCCGCTCGAGGCTTCCACCACCCGGCCTGTCACCGTTTCCCCTACCACGTGTTCGTTGAGATACTCATCCACGCTGGTCGGTTCCAGCTGCTTGATCCCCAGCTTGATCCGGCGGCGTTCCTTATCCAGTTCGAGCACCTGCGCTCGCACCGTCTGACCAACGGTCAGTGCTTCCCGGGGATGATTCAGCCGCTTCTCGCGCGTGATGTCCGAAATGTGGATCATCCCCTCGATCCCGTTGCCCAAATCGACGAACCCCCCGAAATTGGTCAGGCTCGTTACTGAACCATCCACCACGACGCCCGGTGCATACTTCTTCTGCGCTTCTTCCCACGGATCGCCGAGCGCCTGTTTCAAGCCGAGCGAGATCCGGCGCTCGGCCACATTCACGCCCAGCACTACCACCTCCACCATCTCGCCCGCTTTCAAAATATCGCTTGGCTTCTTGATCTTCTTCGACCAGGACATTTCGGAAACATGAATCAAGCCGTCCATGCCCGGCGCTAATTCTACGAATGCGCCGAAATCCGCCAGCCGCGAAACTTTGCCCTGCACTCGATCGCCGGTATGAAACCGTTCTCCGGCGAGCGTCCACGGATCGGCCTGCAGCTGTTTCAAGCCGAGCGAAATGCGGCGCGTCTCCGGATGAACTTTCAGAATTTTGACTTCTACCGAATCGCCCGGCGACACAACATCGGACGGCTTCGCCACGCGATGCCACGCCATATCCCCTACGTGCAGCAGCCCGTCCACGCCACCCAGATCGACGAACGCACCGAAATCAGTCAGGCTTCGCACTGTGCCGCGTACCACTGCGCCCTCTACTAATTCAGAAAGCCGCTTCTCGCGGGCCTGCTTCTCTTCCTGCTCCAGCACGACACGCCGGTCCACCACGACGTCCTCATCCGCCGTATCGAGCTTGATGATCTTGCACTGGATCTCCTGGCCGATCAGCTTCTCCATCTCGGCCTGGTCCTTCGCTCCACTACGCGACGCCGGCATAAACGCCGGAACGCCGACCTCCACGCGCAGCCCGCCCTTCACCACTTCTGTCACCGTGCCCCCGATCGCGTGGCCCTCTGCGAAAGCTTTTTCGAATGCGCTCCAATCCTTCGGGCGCTCTACTTTAAGCGTCGAAAGCGTGTACGCCTCGCCGTCGTTGCCGGTGATCGTCACAAGCAGAGGATCCCCGACTGTGATCGTCAATTCGCCTTTTTGTCCGCGGAACAACTCTAAGGGAAGCACGCCGTCGAGTTTCCGTCCTATATCGACAAAAACGGATTCCGCAGTGATCGACACCACGTGCCCGGGAATCGCTTCGCCGCGCGGCGGGCCGTGATGCTGCTGCTCGAATTCGGAAAGAATATCGCCGAAAGAATTGCCGGCGGTCTGGTCGGAAGGCTGTGCCGTTTCGTCGATCGAGGAATCGGGGCCCCCTGGAATTGCTGGGGAGGTCAGGTTTTCCATGAAGAACGCGTGTATGACCATTGTGTCACAGTGCCGGGATAAGATGACAGCGTGGAGCAACGTAGCGCCGGGAGTGTGGTTCGCCCCCAGGATCTGGTGTGGATCGCGCTATTCGGGGCGCTAGCGTTTTTTGGGCCCGACCGTACAACGCAGAGCAAAATCGCCGTTTGCACGCTAGGCCTTCTGCAAATTCTCGAACCGAGACTGTCCTCGTACTCCCAAAAAGCGCTGCTCGTTTTCATAACTCTGAAGTTCGCCGTTTGCTATGCCATCATCTATTGGACCCTCGGAATTCAGAGCAGCTATTACTGGGTCCTCCTATTTCCCGTGATCTCATCGGCGACGACACTCAACATCGGCTGGACCGGCATAATCAGCGTGGTAGCTTCCGGCATCTATCTGTCATTCCTGCGCCTGGTCGAGGAGTCGCAGTATATCCCTCGCGAGGAATACCCGGAACTGATCATGCGAGCGCTTCTGCTTCCCGTCGTCGGATACTTGACTCAGGAACTTGCCGAAGCAAACCGCGAAGCCGCCCGGCGCGCTGAGGCCGCGGCCGAACAACTCGCGGAAGCCAATCGAAACCTGCGCGAGGCCGAGGCCACGGTCCGCCGCACCGAACGACTCGCCGCTTTGGGCCAGCTCTCCGCCGGACTCGCCCACGAACTGCGTAATCCGCTTGGCACCATGAAAGCTTCCGCTGAAATGCTCGCCAAGCAAGTCGAGCCCGCCAACGAAGTTGCGCGCGAAATGGCTGGCTTCATCTCATCCGAAGTCGACCGCACCAACCAGCTCGTCACACGCTTCCTTGATTTCGCCCGCCCCATGTCCGTGCGGCTCGAAAAAACCGATCTCGCTCAGCTCGTCGATCAGGCCGTGAATGAAATCGGCAAACACGTCCCGCCGCTCAACGTCGCCATCTACAAAAACTATTCGCCGGATATTCCGCCATTCCTCCTGGATGCACAGCTCATGGAGCGGGTAATATACAATTTGCTGCTCAACGCCGCGCAGGCCAGTTCTCCGGGCGGAAGCATCACCGTCAAGACGCGCGAGAGCGAAGGGACCGTTGAGATCGCCGTCATCGACCGCGGCTCCGGCATCGAGCCGAAACATTTGGAAAACATTTTCAATCCGTTCTTCACGACTAAGTCGACCGGCGTCGGCCTCGGGCTCGCCATCGTCTCGAAGATCGTCGACGAGCACGAAGGAAAAATCGCAGTCGAAAGCGAACCGGGATCTGGAACCATCTTCCGCGTCTACCTGCCGCTGCGCGAAACGCGCGAAGAGGTTCACGCGTGAAGGCAACGGTACTGGTGGTTGAAGACGAAGAAAAACTTCGCCGCGTCATCGAACTGCAACTCAAAACCGCCGGCTACGATGTGGAGCAGGCCGGAACCGCCGAAGACGCGCTGAAACTCGCGGGCAACGCTGACCTTGTTCTTACCGATCTGCGCTTGCCGGGCCAGAGCGGCCTCGACCTGCTCACGAGTCTCCGCAGCCAGGATTCGCACATCCCCGTCATCGTCATGACGGCCTTCGGGAGCATCGAAACTGCGGTGGAGGCCATGAAGGCAGGCGCGGTGGATTTTTTGCCGAAGCCCTTCTCGCTCGATCACCTGATGACCGTCATCGATAAGGCGGTCGAGATCAAAAATCTCCGCACCGAAAATATCGAGCTGCGCGCCGAGCTGAGCCGCCGCTACGAGTACGACAACATTGTCGGCCGCAGCGAAGCGATGCGCGAGATTTTCGGCACCATCGACCGGGTTGCCCCCACGCGCTCCACTGTCCTGCTGTGCGGCGAGAGCGGCGTCGGAAAAGGCATGATCGCCCGTGCCATTCATCACCACTCTCCTCGCTCTTCGAAACCATTCGTGAAAATCGACTGCACCTCCATCCCCGAAAACCTCATGGAGAGCGAGCTGTTCGGTTACGAGAAAGGCGCTTTCACTGGAGCGAACACCACGAAGCCCGGCAAGTTCGAACAGGCGGACGGGGGAACCGTTTTTCTCGATGAGATAGGGGATGTGCCCGGCCCAGTCCAGGTGAAACTGCTGCGCGTCTTACAGGAGCGCGAGTTTGAGCGGCTCGGCAGTAATAAAACTCGTCATATCGATGTGCGCGTCCTTGCGGCCACCAACGTCGACCTGCGCGCCGCCCTCGAACAGGGCCGCTTCCGAGAAGATCTCTACTACCGTCTCAATGTCCTGCCCATCAACATCCCGCCGCTGCGCGACCGCAAGGAAGATATCCCGTTCCTGGCGAGCCATTTCATCGGCAAATACCAAAAGGATCTCGGCAGCCAGGTGGAATCGATTTCCGACGCCGCCATGCAGAAACTAATGGAGCATCGCTGGGAGGGCAACGTGCGCGAGCTAGAGAATGTGATCGAGCGCAGCATGGTCCTGGCTACTGGAAAAGTCTTGGAGGCGTCGGATATCAAGCTCGACATGGCGCCCAAATCGCGTCCGGCCGCCATCGACAGCTTTCTCCCCGAAGGCCAGACGCTCGATCAATTCGAGCAGTCTATCATCAAGGAAGCGCTTCACCGCGCCAGCGGCAACAAAAGCCAAGCCGCGCGGCTGCTGGGCTTGACACGCAACGCCTTGCGCTATCGCCTGACGCAAATGGGCATCGAGTCGTAGCCGTGGCGCACCCACTTGTGCGTACCGTGTTCACACTCGTGTGAACACAAGAATTGACAAGGATCTCGGTCTCGCTCGACGTCGCAGTCATTCGCGAAGCCGCAACCTCTCTCGGCAATCAGGCGCTCCTGGATGCTCTTGCCGGAATCAAGAGCGAATCCTTCGCCGCTGGCAAACTGTGCCGCGATCCAGCTAAATGTAAGAAAATCCCTAAGGGTTGCGACCGATATTTCCGTTGGCTCATGACTCGGTATCAAAACTCGACCGCTGCGGCCGAAACCACGCGCCTGCATGACCAACTCGTCCTCAAAATCTTCGGTGAACCCTGCCTGAGTTTGATTGATAGCATTGCCTGTCAATCATGGCTCACAGTGCTCTCGAATGATTCTCGATATCTCAGCACCTTATACGCGCTTTCGGATCGAATAAAGCTTATGACCCGGGAGTTCGATACGCTGCCCGCGTCCGAACAGTTCCGAGATGTTCTTGCGGCCTTCAAGGTCAACGGCGTAAGGCTTCTTCATACCCGTCGTTCCTTTCAAACTCCCAGTGAATTCTTAACTTGTGCTCAATTTCAGGATGGTCATAGACTGCCAGCAACGCCCCCCGGCTTTAACGTCGCGGATTTCAGAACTCTTCCAGCAAGGTCTCGATCGCCAACTCTCCATGGACAATCGCTGGTTTCACATCTGTAGTGTCTTAGAAAAAACAGACCACCACTCCGGAAGGAACACGTGGGGAACAAGTCGATTGATTCCATATCTGCGAACGAGATCGAGGAACTCGCTTCTCGCGCCGACGAGCGATAGAATCTCTTTAATTTTCTGCTGTTCCTCGTCAGGCACCGACTTGTCGTCGAGCCATGGTCCGAGAACGG
>DASQJA010000215.1:0-16765 GCA_035631275.1 Bryobacteraceae bacterium | reverse complement strand
GGTCGACGAGGCGTACATGGACCTTACGGGCACCGAGAAGCTCCACGGCCCAGCGATGTCGGCCGCGCATCAGTTGCATGAATCCATCAAGCGCGAGACCTCGCTGAATTGCTCGATTGGCGTCGCCGGCTCGCGCCTGGTGGCGAAGGTTGCGTCCGACCAAGCGAAACCCAACGGCGTTTTGCGCGTGCTTCCCGGTCAAGAGGCGCGTTTCCTCGCGCCGCTCGAGGTGCGTAAGATTCCCGGCGTCGGTAAAGTCACCGAAAAGAGTTTGCACGCGCGCGGCATTCGGACGGTGGGCGATCTCGCAGCGCTCGACGAATCGTTCCTGCGGGAGCATTTCGGCGAGTGGGGCCTCGCGTTGGCAGGGAAGTCGCGCGGCGCGGACGCAGGCGCATGGTTTGCCGGCGAAGTCGGTGAAAACAGCGATCCGAAATCGATCAGTCACGAAGTCACCTATCATCAGGACACGGACGATGCCGAGACTCTCGAGTCGACGCTCGCGCGCCTGTCCGAAATGGTTGGCCGGCGGTTGCGCGAGCACTCCCTCTACGCGCGAACGGTGCAGTTGAAGCTGCGTTATTCGGACTTTAGTACCATCACCCGGGCGCATTCGCTCGATCACGCCACGCAGCTCGACACCGAGATCTTCCGCACGGCCCGCGATTTGTTCCGCGTCAATCGGAATGCCCGGGCGAAAATTCGCCTGCTCGGCGTCCAAGCTTCGGGTCTCGAATCGGGTGAAGGCCAGCTCAATCTGCTCGAAGAAGACTCGACCGCGCGTTGGCGCAAAGCCCTGAGCGCAGTCGATCAGATCCGCGACAAGTTCGGCGAAGAAAGCGTCTCGCTCGCCAATGCGCTCCGCGGCCGGTTCCGCGAGCGGGTGCACGAGAATCCGGCTGGACTTCCAGGGAAGAATCCAAGAGAAGATTAGGCATCATGACAGCAATGTCGATGCTGCTATGATGTCATCATGAGGACGACAGTGACGCTAGATCCGGACGTCGAGCGGCTCATCCGAGCCGCCATGCGCGAACGGGGGACTTCGTTCAAAGAAGCTTTGAATCAAGCCGTGCGCGACGGATTTTCCAATACGCGGCCACGAAGGCGGAAGTTCGTGCAGAAGACATACGACATGGGAGCGCCGCAGCTCTTCCGGTGGGACAAGGCGCTTACCGTTGCTGAGGCCATGGAAGATGAAGAGCTGCTTCGAAGGATGGCGCAACGGAAGTGATTGTGCCTGACGCCAACCTGCTCATTTACTCTACGAACCAGCGGGCAGGCCTGAATCGTCAAGCGAGGGAGTGGCTGGAGTCAGTTCTTTCGGGGGGTGAAACCGTTGGGTTTGCGTGGAATGTTTTGCTCGCGTTCATACGGCTTTCGACGCGGCCCGGTATGTTTGAGAAGCCTCTCAAGGCGGATGCCGCTCTGGATCAAGTCGACGAGTGGATCCGCCAGCCGGGAGCGCTCGTTATTCATCCGGGTCCACGCCATGCTCAAATCATGCGCCAGTTATTGTCCCCGCTGGGCGTCGCGGGCGACCTCACTTCCGATGCCCACCTGGCGGCGCTGGCAATCGAGCATAGTGCCGAGCTTTGTTCGGCGGATTCAGATTTCGCACGTTTCGCGGGTTTGCGCTGGAGGAATCCCCTCGCTGCGAAATAAGCGCGTGTACTGCGCCGTCTGGGGTTAAACTACTATTCAGGCACAAACCGGAAATGAAGCAACTCATCGAAGATATTGCGAAGGCCCTTGTGGATTCGCCAGACCAGGTTACCGTCAGCGAATTGCAGGGAGAGCAGGTCACGGTCTTGGAGCTCCGGGTGGCGCCGGGCGACCTGGGTAAAGTCATCGGCAAACAAGGCCGCACCGCGCGCTCCATCCGCACGCTGCTCGGCGCGGCGGGCATGAAGCTGAATCGCCGCTTCACGCTCGAAATTCTGGAATAGATCTGCAGCTCGTCAAAATTGCTCGTCTCATTCGGGCGCGCGGGAATAAGGGCGAGCTCGCCGCGATCCCTTTGTCTTCAAGCCTCGAGGGCCTTCAGAGCGTGATTGTCAATCAATCGCCGATGACCGTGGAACGCGTCTGGACGCACGGCGAGCATCTGATCATTAAATTCCAGGGCGTCGACACGATCTCGGCCGCCGAGCGGCTGGCGGGGGCGGACGTGCTGATTCCTCTCGATCAGCGGCCTGCGCCGCCCGAAGGTGAATACTATCGATCGGATTTGATCGGCTGCGAGGTTTTCGACGAAAATGGTCGCGCGCTCGGTACCGTCGCGGACTGGCAGGAAACCGGCGCAACTCCGCTGGTCGAAGTCCGCACGGCGGAGGGCAGGGAATTGCTCATCCCCTTCGCCGCGTCAATCTTCATCCAGATCGACCTGGCCGCGCGCCGCATCGATGTGAACCTCCCCGACGGCCTCGCCGACTTAAACTGAAGAGACCAAGACCGCGTGGCGCGCTTTTACATCCTGACAATTTTTCCGGAATTTTTCGAGGGTCCATTCCGCCATGGCGTAGTGGCCAAAGCGGTAGAAGCCGGCCGGATCGCGATCGAAATCCGCGACCTCCGCAACTGGACTCACGACCGCCATCGCACGGTCGACGATCGGCCGTTCGGCGGCGGCGAAGGCATGCTTCTCAAACCTGAGCCGATCTTTGAAGCCGTCGAAAACATCCTACCCGCCCGGTCGGAATCGCAGCGCGTTGTGCTCCTTTCGGCACAAGGAAAGAGATTCGATCAACAAGCCGCGCGCCGGCTGGCAGCTTACCCGGAGCTGCTTTTCATTTGCGGGCGGTACGAAGGCGTGGACGAACGTGTCGCCGAGCATCTGGCTGACGAAGAGCTCTCCATTGGCGATTTTGTGCTGAGCGGGGGCGAATTGGCTGCGGCTTTGGTGATCGATTGCATTGCCCGCCTGCTGCCGGGCGTCCTCGGCAATGCGGACTCGGCGCTTCAGGAATCGTTCGGCGAAGAAAACCTGCTCGATTGCCCGCAGTACACGCGGCCGGCCGATTTCCGCGGGTGGAAGGTTCCGGAAACGCTACTCAGCGGCAATCATGAAGAGATCCGGCGCTGGCGCCAGAGGGCCGCGCGTGAGAAAACTGCAAAGAACCGCCCGGATCTATTACAATAGAGAATTCAAGGATTTGTAACCATGTCGAACCCCCTACTCGTCAAAGTGTCCTCCCGGCATAAGCGCGCGGACGTCCCGCAATTTCGCCCCGGCGATACCATTCGTGTCCACGTGAAGATCAAAGAAGGCGATAAAGAACGTTTGCAGGCTTTTGAAGGAACAGTGATCGCGCGCAAGAACACCGGCCTCGGCGAGACCGTGACGGTTCGCAAGGTCAGTTTCGGCCAGGGCGTGGAACGAATTTTCCCCATTCATGCGCCCGTGATCGATCACATCGACGTGGTTCGCACCGGCCGGGTTCGCCGCGCGAAGCTGTACTATTTGCGGGACTTGAAGGGCAAAGCCGCGCGCCTGCGCGAACGCGAGTAACCTTGGGCGCAAAGGGCTACGCCGCCTTGCTCCACGCCCCCTCTGCCGTGCCACAATCGCGTTAGAGGCGGTGATTGGATGAGATGCCAGGGCAAATTTGAACGGGAAGCCCGCGCTCAAGGGTACCAGGCCGTCGCCGGAGTCGACGAAGTTGGACGCGGTGCTCTTTTCGGTCCTGTTTTTGCAGCCGCGGTGATCCTCTCGCCCGAGCGTCCCATCCGGGGCTTGAAAGATTCCAAGCAGCTTCTAAAAGACCGGCGCGAAATGCTTGCAGCGCGCATTCGCGAACGCGCCGTCGCGTGGGCCGTCGCGGCCGCTGACGCCTTCGAGATCGATCGAATCAATATCTATCAAGCGTCCCGCCTCGCTATGCGCCGGGCGATCGAGAAACTGAACCCAGCGCCAGACTACCTGCTGATCGACGCCATCACCGTCGATCTTCCGATCGCGCAGCAACCGCTGATTCATGGCGACGCGCTATCGCAATGCATCGCCGCCGCGTCTATTCTTGCGAAGGTGGAGCGCGACGCCTGCATCTGCGCTTGGGACGAAGTCTTTCCGGAGTACGGCCTGAAGAATCACAAAGGATATTCCACTGACGAACACTGGAACGCGCTCGAAAAATACGGGCCTACGCCGCTCCATCGCTTCAGCTTTTGGCCCGTGCGCGAGCACTCGCCGGAGGCGCTCTGGACCGGCTATCCGCGGCAGGGTGAGCTGTTCACGACCGATGAAGCTCTCGCCGGATGGTTGGAATCCGGGTCAGACGCCGATCCGCCACACGAGGAAGTTGCCGCATGCAACCAGTGACGCCGCCGGCTTCGGTCGCCGAAGCGGGCGCGCCCCTTAAGCGAACCTGGGTTCAGAGGCTGGGAACGCTGCTGTTCGTTCTGGTCTGCTTCGAAGTGGGCGCATTTCTATTGTTGTTTCCTTGGATGGATTACTGGGATCACAATTCAATCGCCGCGCTGGCGCCCTGGATGCGCGGCGTGTGGGACAGCGCTTACTTTCGCGGCGCGCTTAGCGGGCTTGGCCTGGTAAATATCTATATCGCGCTGGCTGAAATCTTCCGTTTGCGCCGCCCGCGTCCTGATAGACTGAAGGTACCGGTGCTATGAAGCCGCTCACCGATCCAAAGACCACAGCCGCCGACCAAGTACCAACAACTCCCACCACCAAGGGCGAGCCGCCGCGGGGAGCCATCGCCGAATGGGCCATCACCATTCTGCTTTTGCTATTCGGCACCACCACTCTGGTTCAGGCCTTTGTGATCCCGACCGGTTCGATGGAGGATACGCTGCTCATCGGCGATCACCTGCTGGTCGACAAACTTGCCTACGCGCCTGAGGGCAAATTCAGCAAGTACATCCTGCCGTATGAACAGCCTAAGGACGGAGACATCATCGTCTTTCGATATCCAGTGGACATCAGCCAGACCTTCGTGAAGCGTGTTATCGGCCAGCCGAACGACCACATCAAAATCGTGAATCAGATCGTCTACCGGAACGGCGTAAAGCTGAATGAACCATACGTCTATCATAAGAACCCCTATCCTGATTCATTCCGCGACAACTTCCCATCGAGCGAGCCCAATCTGATGCTGCTCGATCGCGCTCACGACATGCTGGCGAATAATGTTGTGAACGGCGAGGTTGTGGTACCGCCGAATTCCTACTTCGCCATGGGCGACAATCGCGACAATTCACTCGATAGCCGCTACTGGGGCTTTGTTCCGCGCGAAAATATCATCGGAAAACCGCTCATCATTTACTGGTCGTACGACGCCAACACCGAAAGCCTGGCGAGCAGTTCCGTCAACACCTTGCTGCGCCACTTTGTTGATCTCGGCGAGCACTTTTTCACAAAGACGCGTTGGAACCGCACCTTCAGACTGATCCATGGCTATTACGGTCCCTACTAAGCCTAAGTCTCAGAAATCCGCACCGCCAGTCAAGGCGGGCGTGATCCCGCGAAATTCCATTGCGGAATGGGCAGTAACGATTCTGATTCTGCTATTCGCCACGTCCACCATCGCGCAGCCGTTTGTGATCCCGACGTCGTCGATGCACAACACGCTCTATACGGGCGACCATCTGATCGTCGACAAGCTGGCGTACGCGCCTCCAGGACCGATCAGCAAGCACTTGTTGCCCTACGAAGAGGTAAAGCGCGGTGACATCATCGTGTTCCGGCACCCCACGCTCATCACGGTCGATTATGTAAAGCGAGTGATCGGCATGCCGGGCGATCACATCAAGCTGGTGAACAAGCAGGTGATTCTGAACGGCAAGGTTCTCAACGAACCGTACGCCGTCCACATGGACAACTACCTGAACTATCGCGACAATTTTCCGATTGGCGAAATTGACTACACCTCCGACTCGAAAATGCTGGAACGCGCCAGCGCCATGCTGCGCGATGATGTCTTTAACGGGGAGCTGGTGGTGCCGCCAGGGAACTATTTCGCCATGGGAGACAATCGGGACAACTCGCTCGACAGCCGCTACTGGGGCCTAGTGCCGCGCGAGAACATCACCGGCAAGCCGCTGGTGGTTTTCTGGTCCTACGATGCACCGACCGAGGACCTGAAAGACTACAACCTGCACCACATGTTCGATCTGGCACAGCACTTCTTCACTAAGACGCGCTGGAATCGGACGCTCAAACTGATCCACGGATACCCGCTCGACTAAATGGCGGCGCGGCGGGCGTACTACGGTCTCATTCTGGCTGGCGGTCGAGGCACGCGGTTCTGGCCGCGGAGCCGGCGGGCGCATGCCAAGCAGGTCCTGCGATTTCTCGGCGAGCGGTCGTTAATTCAGCAAACGGTGGATCGTCTGCATCCCGTGATCCCGCCGGAGCGGCAATGGATTCTCACCAGCCCGGCGCTGCGTGACGAGATCGTCCGACAGTTGCCTGAAGTTCCCAAGAAGCAGATCCTCGCTGAGCCTGCGCAACGCAACACGGCTCCGGCCATCGGCTTGGCCGCGCACATTTTGCAATCCATCGACTCGGAAGCAGTGATGGGTGTCTTTCCTTCCGATCACATCATCGCCAAACCCGCGCGCTATCTTCGCTTTGTCCGCCCGGCGTTTGAAGCGGCGTCGAAAGGTAAGATCGTCGTGCTTGGAATCCAGCCGCGTTGGCCTGAGACCGGCTACGGCTATATCGAGTTTCCCAAGAATTTGCGCCCTGGAGCAGCCGAGCCGATTGCCGTGCGCAAATTCAAGGAGAAACCCGACCTCAAGACGGCGACGCGCTATCTCAAAGCCGGCAATTTTTATTGGAATGCCGGGATGTTTTTCTGGAAAGCGTCGGTGCTGCTCGAAGCACTGCGGGAATATCAGCCTAAGACCGCTACCTTGCTTGCGAGCCTTCCGTACTTTTCGAGCCGCGGCTTCGCGCAAAAGGTGAACAGCGCGTTTCCGCACTGCGAGAACATCTCGATCGATTACGCGGTGCTCGAGAAGGCTCCCAACGTGCTGGGGCTCGCCACAGACGACTTCGGCTGGAACGACGTGGGGAGTTGGAATGCGGTCTATGAGCTATTGCCGCGCGACAAAAGCGCCAACATTTTCCGCGGGCACGCGCTGGTGCACGACAGCTCCGGTAACTATGTGGACGCCGAAGGCAAAATGGTCGCGCTCGTTGGTGTGAAAGACCTGGTCGTGGTCGACACGCCGGACGCACTGCTGATCGCGCATCGTCCTCGCTCGCAGGAAGTAGGCGACATAGTCAAGCGGTTAGAACAACTCGACCGGCACGATTTGCTCTAACTTCCCGTCGGCATGTTGTCCTGAAACCACTTCAGGAGGCGCTCGAACACGTCGCGCGAATCTTCCGGCTTGCGGAACGCATGACCCTCGCCCGGATACAGCACGAATTCTGTCTTCACGCCGAACGTTTTCAGCGCATGCCAGAATTCGTAGGACTGCGGCGGCGGGCATTCTCCGTCACGTTCACCGACTACGACGAGCGTTGGCGTCTTCACGTTCTTGATGTAGGTGATCGGCGAGCTCTTCGCGTATATCGTCGGGTCGTCGTACACCGAGGCGCCGAAATACGGAATCATCCATTGATCGATCGCATTCTCGCCGTAATAGCTTTGCCAGTTCGCGATGCCAGCGCCCGCGAAGGCCGCGCGAAAGCGATGGGTCTGGGTCACGGTCCACATGGTCATGTAGCCGCCGTAGCTCCAGCCCGCGATTCCGACGCGACGATCGTCTACGGGATACGATTTCTCCACGGCGTCGACGCCCGCGAGAATATCGCGCAAATCGCCGTAGCCGAAATCGCGGACATTGGCGCGCGTGAATTCCTCGCCGCGCCCATAGCTGCCACGCGGGTTCGGCATGAAGACGAAATAACCCTGGGCTGACAGCAACTGCAGGGGCAACCCCGGACGCGGCCAACCGGGCCGAGTCTCGGCTGCCGGGCCGCCGTGCACCATCACCACCATCGGATAGTGCTTCGAAGGATCGAAATGGTCGGGCAACATCAGCCAGCCCTGCACATCGAAGTTGTCGCTCTTCCACTCGAGGCTCTTTACTTCGCCCCACTCAGGGCGCGCGGCGTCGTTGGAATGTGTGATCTGCTTCCAATCGCCGGGACGTCCGGCCCAAACCTCCGGGGGCTTCGACCATGAACTGCGCACGACCGCGCTCAAATTCGGATCGCCGGAAAAGCTGAACGACTCGGCGCCCTTCCACAACGTCTCCACCGAGCCTGAAGCGATGTCCAGCGTCGACACGGCCATCTGCCCGCCTAAGCTCTCGGTGAACAGGATCTGCTTTGAGGATGGCATCCATCGGAACCAGTTCGGCGACGAATGCCGGTTCGGCGTCAGATCACGCGCCGCTCCGCCGGCCGAGCCGACTGCGTAGATATCTCCGCCCGTCGAGCCCTCGTCACTCATTAAGCCGCCGATAAACGCGATGTTTTGCCCGTCCGGCGACCAGCGCACATTCGCCACCTGCATATCGGGCTTCAGGATCTTCCGAACCGCGCCGGACTGAGCGTCGATCGCATAGACCTCCGCGATGTACCAGTTGTCGTCACCAGCTCCTGGCGCGGCGAGATAGGCGAGGCTCTTGCTGTTAGGTGACCAGTCGAACTCGTAGACGTACATATTGGCTGGCGAGATTGGCCGGACTTCGTGCGTGTTGAGATTGACCAATGCGAGCCGCTGCTCGTAGATCTTCGAATCCACCACGCCTGCGTCCGCCGTGACGGCTTCCACCGGGCTGGGAACGCGTGTCGCGCCCGCGATCCATAGGAGTGCGATCGTACTTCCATCGGGCGACCACTGCGGACTTTCGATGTAGCCTTCGATTTGCGTGACTTTACGCGGTTTTCCATGCCCCGGTTTATCGACGACGAACAGCGCGAGCGGTCCCGTGCCCTCCGTGCTGGAGATGAACGCGAGCTTCCCGTCGCGCGACCACGCCAGCCCGTGTACCGATTTCGCAGGCTCAGTGACGCGCCGCGCGGGGGAAGCATCCCGTAAGTTCTTCACCCAGAGTGTGGACGAAGTAGTCTCCGACCCCTCGGCGTCACGGCTGGACTCAATCCAAGCCGCCATCGCGCCGCCAGGAGAAACTTCGACTTCACGAAACTGATGAACAGAAGCAAGCGAGTCCAGCGACCGGTTGATCGCCGGACTCGCAAGAAGAAGCGAGGAGCAGAAAAGAAAACAACCTACCCGAGCCAGTTTACGCACACCCTCATGATACGAAACTAACTACGAACTAACACAAAAACGCGTCAAAGCTACTGAGCAGCCGGCGAGCCCCGCCGACCGCCTTGCAGGAGCGTGTAACCTGATGGCACTGTGAACAACGTTGGATCGGGCTCTGCCCGCGTAATGTTGGTCAACTGATAAACGCTATCGCCGAAGCGCGGATCGCTGGTCTTGCTCACTACGACCAATTGCAGATCCGGCGAATACCAGGTTTCGGTGACCACCTGAATCGCGCGGTCATTGCCTTCCACACCGGCAGCCACTGTATGTGTGACGCGCTTGCCAGTCGCGTTCACCCCCTGGATCACTTGTGTGCCCAGGTCCTCGGTAGCCGCGTTCGCGCTGTGAGCGCGCGGACCACCGGTGGCGGCCGCATTGGGTCGTGGCCCGTGCGGATGTTGACTTGCGGTGATCTGCGTTTGCCGGACGGTTTTCGCGTTGGAATCGAGAACGTAGCTCATGCTGGCCACGGGATCGTGAATGAAGACGGTAGTTCTCGACGCGCCATTCGCCGCTCCTAGCCGCCCCATCGAACTCATGGTTTCTTCATTGCGCGTGCGTCCCTGGCTGTCGCGCGCCACCGTAGCGGTGCTCGACCGCTGGATGTGCGTGCCATCTGCCAAGGTCTGTGTGAACGTGCGGGAAACCTGGGCCGAATACGGGGCTCCTGTCACCAGTTTGCCGGCGAATCCAAATTCACCTCGCATGAAGGCGAAATCGCCCGGAGGAGGTCCAGGGTGCCGTGGGAGCTGGGCAAACGCGCAGACGCCCGCGAGCGCGAGCAACACAATCGAGCGTGAACTCAACATTTTTAGTCTCCTCATTGTTCAAATTATTGAATCAACCGAACCCCTCGGGCCAGCCCATCCTGGCCCAAAAGGACATCCGCTTCCACCGGATCGGCGCTCACATCCTCGCCGAGCGGCACACCCATGAACTGCAAAGACGATGCTGGCATCTCGACGCGAACCACCATCGCGGTTTCAATGGCCGGTAGATCCGCCGCTTCGGGCAGCGGATAAAAGCTGGATGCGACATCGTCGGTACGGACCACGGCGAAGCGAGTTTGCGGCAGATCCGAATCCTGCTGCTGCGGCTCTGCGATCGCCTGGTGAATGTCCGGCGCCGCTGGTTGGATCGCCTGGGCTACCGCATTTGAGCGCTTCGGGGCCGGCCCGGAGAGGAATAACGTAACCACCGCCGCAGCAACCGCGAACGCCCCGACCGCCGATTCCCAAACCAGGCGACGGCGCCGCACGCTGCGGGCCCGAAAATTCGCGAGCAATTTCTGCTCAACCGCGAGCGATGGCGCCTGAGGCTCAGCAGCGGCTAAAGCCCGCAATTCCTCTAATAGGTCCAACTCGTTCTCACTCATGCTGTACACCTCTCAGCAGCTCGCATCTTTTCCATCAGTAACGCCCGGGCGCGATGGAGCCGCGACCGGATGGTGCCGATGGCGCAGCCCAGCACGCTCGCCGCATCGGCGTAATCCAACTCATGCAGATCGCAGAGCACCACGACCTCACGATAGGCCGGCGGAAGAGCGAGCACCGCCTTGCGCAATGATTCGACTCGTTCGGCCTGCACCAGCTCCGACGCAATATCGTGGTCGCCGGAAAGCTTGTCCAAGTACTCGTTCTCGGGATCGTCCAGCACCGTCAGGTATGGCTTCTCGCGCTCCAGGCATCGCCGCACAATGTTTCGCGCAATGCCGTAGAGATACCCGCTCGCCGACCCGCGCTGGGGATCGAACTGCCTGGCCGCGCCCATCACGACCATGAAAACGTCCTGCGTGACCTCTTCGGCAACCTCTGCCTTGCCGCTCATTTGCAGAGCAAAGCGAAAAACAGAACCCTGATGCTTCCGGTAAAAGGCTAGAAAAGCCCTTTCGTTTCCTGCCGATATAAGCCGAAGCAGGTCGTTATCACTCTGGGACGGGGAATCCAGCATAGTGGGTTAAGCGACCCGCATCGGCCATTACTTGAAGTTCCATCCCGCAGCGTGAAAGGTTCCGGTTTTTTGACTGGTTTATCGTAATGTCACAATGGTCGCGCCCCAGCCGCCTGCTTCCGCAGGAGCGTCGCCAAAACTGTCGACAAATGGCGTCCGGGCGAGGATGGACCGAACGATCTCCCGCTGCACCCCGATGCCGCGCCCGTGTATGATTCGAAGCACACGAAAACCCATCCGCTGCGCTTCTTCGAGATACTCTTCGACGATTGCCGGAACGTCCCGGGCAGGGACGGTGTGCAGATCGAACACGTCGGTGATCGGGATTCGCACCGGCTCTTCGTCGTTTTCCATCCGCCACTGCTGTTAGCCTAACATTGTGAATCCTTTAGGGGAGTACCAGGAGCGCCTCACCGGGCGGCGCGTCGTAGCC
The DNA here is from genome assembly GCA_035631275.1 of Bryobacteraceae bacterium. Classification (GTDB taxonomy): domain Bacteria; phylum Acidobacteriota; class Terriglobia; order Bryobacterales; family Bryobacteraceae; genus Palsa-89. Next base: position 5,131 of record DASQJA010000215.1, on the reverse strand, counting down.
GAGCGCCTGGAGAAGCTGTTTCGCGGGATCGGCAATGCTCGGCTGGCTGTTGCCTTGGCTGGGTTCGTTTTAGCATTTTTCGTCTTTGGTGAAACCGTTGTGTCAGCCTGGTGGCTGATCGTTCCTGCGGGCATGTTCATCGCTCTGGTCGTGGTTCACGCGCGTGTAGTTGAGCGACTCGAACAGGCCAAACGCGCGGTAGCGTTCTACGAGGCCGGCATCGCGCGGCTGGAAAATCGTTGGGCAGGACATGGCCAATCCGGCGAGCGCTTTCGCAATCCTGATCATGTCTACTCAGAAGACCTGGATATTTTCGGAAAAGGTTCTTTATTCGAACTGCTTTGTACTGCGCGTACGCGGGGAGGCGAAGATGCCCTGGCTCACTGGCTGCTCGCACCCGCGTCCTCGGAAGACGTCGCGGCAAGGCACCAGGCCGTCGCCGAACTGCGCCCGCGGCTCGATTTACGGGAGGATCTGGCTGTGTTGGGCGAGACTCTGCGCGCGCAAATGGACCCGGACGCGGCGGCGCGCTGGGGGCAGGCGCCACAGGTCAGGTTCCCGGCTGGCGCGCGCGAAATCGCATTCGTACTCGCTGCCGCGGTAGTAATCACGTTCGTTTTGTACATGGCGGGACTGTTGAGCCGCACGCCGGTTTTGGTCGCGTTGTTCGTGGAGCTGAGTTACGGCTTTTTCCTGGGTCCCCGTACGCTTCAGATCGCCAAGTCAGTGGACGCTCCATCGCGCGATCTGGGTTTGCTTGCAAAGCTGCTACGACGTTTGGAGCAGGAGCCGTTCGAAGCGCCCCTGCTGCGCAGGACGCAAACGTCGCTCGCAGTGGGCGGTCTGGTGGCGTCTTCTGAAATCGCTCGACTCGGACGCCTAGTCGATCGCCTGGATTGGCAGCGTAACATCGTCTTCGCGCCCATCGCTCTCGCGCTGCTGTGGAGCGTGCAATTGGCCATCTCAATTGAGCGGTGGCGCCACCGCTCAGGCCCCCATATCGGCGAATGGATCGCGGAACTCGGCGAGTGTGAGGCGCTGCTTGCTCTCTCAGCCTACAGCTACGAGCGTCCGTCAGACCCGTCGCCCGAACTCGTTGACGACAACGCTGGGCTTTTCGAGGCAGAAGGTCTCGCGCATCCGCTGGTTCCCGACGCCGTGCGGAACGATCTCGCACTCGGCGGGGATTTGCGCCTGCTCATCGTCAGTGGATCGAACATGTCGGGCAAGAGCACGCTGCTCCGAGCGGTGGGGTTAAACGCCGTCCTGGCTTGGGCAGGCGCGCCCATCCGGGCGAACCGGCTGCGGATTTCGCCTTTATGTGTCGGGGCATCGATCAAAGTACTCGACTCGCTGCAGGACGGGCGCTCACGCTTCTATGCCGAAATTACGCGGCTGCGCGAAATTGCAGAGCTTGCCCGTAACCGTCCATCGGTGCTGTTTCTGGTCGACGAATTGCTGAGCGGCACTAACTCGCACGATCGCCGAATCGGCGCCGCAGCTATCGTGCGCACGCTGGTCGAACGCGGGGCGATCGGTCTGATCACGACGCACGATCTGGCGCTGACCGGAATCGCCGCTGATCTCGCGGGACGAGCAGCGAACGTGCACTTCGAGGATACGCTGTCGAACGGCTCGCTACACTTCGACTATCGCCTTCGGCGCGGGGTAGTGGAGCGAAGCAACGCGCTCGATCTGATGCGATCGGTAGGGCTGGAAGTCTGACCGCGCTGCCCGTCGACGAACGACTGGTTCCCATAAGCGAACAAGCCAAGTCGCCGAGTGGTTCAACTGCAAAGGCCAACCGGTGGCCGCTGCCGTGCTAGAACTACGCTGTCTGGAGGTGTAGCTTGATGAACGGTCTCTTTTCCGGTCTCCGGCCGATCCTGCGCGGCCTCGCGCGCACTCCGGGCTTTTCGCTCTTCGTCATTCTCACCTTCGCTCTCGGCATCGGCGTCACTACGGCGATCTTCAGCGTGGCCGACGCCTTTCTCTTCAAGCCGCTTCCGTATCCCGGGGCGCCCAGCCTACTGATGCTGCACGAACGGGCGCCTAGCAGCACAACACTTGCAAGCGCGGTGTCGCCCGCTGATTTTCTCGATTTCCAAAGCCGTAGTTCGTCATATGAACAGCTCGCTGCTTTCCAGCAGGTGGATTTCAATCTGTCCGACTCGGGCGATCCGGAAGCCGTCTACTCTGCCGTCGTGACCACTAACTTTTTCGACACACTGGCCATCCGGCCAATCCTTGGCCGCACATTTGCCGCCGGCGAGGACTCACCGGGACGGGACCAAGTCGTTGTCCTGAGCTACGGATTGTGGCAGCGCCGTTTTGCCGCCGACGCAGGAATCGTCGGTCGCCGGATCAAACTCAACGGCAGTGAGTTCACGGTGATCGGCGTTATGCGCAAAAGCGCTCGTTTTCCTCTCGGAAGCGAGCTGTGGGCGCCGCTCACGCTGAAATTGCACGATCGCGAAACCCGGGACCACCGCTTTCTTAGCGTGTTTGCCCGTCTGAAACACGGCGTCTCGGAATCGCAGGCGCGAGCGGAACTCGACACCATCTCCTCGCTGCTCGCCAGAAGCTACCCGCAGACCAATCAAGGCTGGAGCGTGATCGTCGAACCGCTCGATCGTTATCTCGTCGGCCAGTTCAACCGCCAATACACACTGCTTCTGCTCGGCGCTGTCTGCTTCGTTCTCCTGATCGTCTGCGCCAACGTCATGGGCCTCCAGTTCGCTCGCATCTCCGGCTGCGAGAAGGAATTCGGTGTGCGCGCCGCGCTGGGGGCCGGCCGCTGGAGCATAGCGCGCCCGATCATCGGCGAAAGCTTAGTGCTTTCGCTCGCCGGAGCGTTGGCGAGTTTGCTGTTCTCGAGCTGGAGTCTTTCGCTGATTCTCTCCAGCATGCCCAGCGACGTCGCGCGCTACATCTCGGGGTGGGATGAAATTCGCTTGGACGCTCGCGCACTCGCCTTCACGATCGCGGTCGCGGTTCTCGCGGGGATCGTCGCGGGCCTCGTACCCGCGCTTCGAGTCCGCCCAAATGTCAACGATGCGCTCAAAGAAGGCGCTCGCGGAAGCTCCAGCGGTATCGCTCGGTTCCGATCGCGCAGCGTGCTCGTAGTCGCGCAAATCTCTGCGGCGCTGGTCCTGGTCGCCGGGGCAGGCCTTATGCTCAAAGGGTCGCGCTCCCTGGTCCAGATCAATCAGAACCTTCGCCCATCTTCGTTGCTGACCTTGCAAATTGTGCTTAGCGACAAAAACTACGGCAGCCAGCCCCTGCGGGCCGCCTTCTACGACCGCATGTTGCAGGACCTTTCGGTGTTGCCGGGTGTTCAGACGGCGACACTCGTATCGAATCCGCCGTACGGCTCGAATGACCGCGTACTGCAGTATACGGTGGAAGGACAGCCTCCCCGGAACGCGAGCGAACAGCGAAGTGCCCAGGTGCAATCCATCAGTCCGAACTATCTGGAGACGCTCGGGATTCCGCTCGTCGCCGGACGCGGCTTCCGCGACTCCGACGGCTCTGCCGCGCCCGCCGTTGCGATCGTTTCAAAAAACTTCGCGCGCCGAAATTGGCCAGATCAGGATCCTCTCGGCCGGCGCCTGCGTCTCGGCAGAAGCGGCGAATGGCTCACTGTTATTGGTATGGTTGCAGACGTACGTTACGATCCTTGGGTCAAAGAGATCGCACCGGTCGTCTATCAGCCCTATCGCCAGTCCGCGCTCTACTACACATACATCGCGCTGCGCGCCAAAACGGATCCACTTGCGCTGGCGGCCCCGGCCCGCCGCAGCATCGCGTCGCTCGACATCGATCGGCCGCTGTTCGAAATCAAAACGCTCGACCAGGTTATTTCCGAACAACTGATTGGGCTGTCTTATGTCTCCGTCATGTTGTCGGTGCTGGGAGCGATCGCCATCGTGCTTGCTGCTGCGGGGATCTACGGCCTGATCGCGTACACAGTGGTGCAGCAGACTCGTGAGATCGGTATCCGTCTGGCCCTCGGTGCGGCCCGTTCCGATGTCTTCCGCATCCTGGCACGGCGGAGCCTGCTTCTTACATCGGCAGGCCTCGTGATCGGGCTCTGCATCTCGATCCCGCTCGCCCGCCTTCTTTCCAGCTTGATTTTCGGCGTGAGCGCGAATGATCTTGCGACCTTCGGCGGCACTGCGATCCTATTAGGCTCGGTCGCACTGCTCGCTTGTTACATTCCGGCGCGACGCGCGATGAAGGTTGATCCCATGATTGCTCTGCGGCAAGATTGATTGCCGACTTTGGACACATCTTATCCTCCCTGCCTGCACACTAATCCGGCGATAAGGCAGTAAATCAGGCGCAATATTTATCGATCTGCTTAGGACCTAACCCCTTACCGGTAGCGGTGTGTAAGGCGATTTCCCCGCCTGCTTAGTACGAACATTTCATTTCAAATGTACCGCGTTGACGGGATAATCGCAGTCAGGGAGAACAGCTTGTGAGATACTTCTACGACAAAATCTGGCGACTTCGGCTTTGGAAGGATACCCATGGCCAAGACCTGATCGAATACACTTTGTTGGCCGCTTTCGTCGCTGTCGCGGGCGTGGCTACTTTCCCGCCGATTGCAAGTGGTATCTCAACGGTTTTTTCCAAAGTTAACTCCGAAATGACCTTGGCCATTTCCCAGAGTTAACATTCCGCAACGACGCCTTGTGTCCTCCGAGGGCGGTCTTGATGGCCGCCCTCTTTTTTTGTCCGTAGCGGCCTCACGCGATCCCGTAAGATAGTGAGTTGGAACCTTTTGTTCCCCTTTTTCGCAATGCCCATCTGCTGACGATCGCCGGCAACTACTGGCCGCGTCCGGATCTCGGCCGGTACCCGGTCCATGCGAAGCTGTACGAAACTGAGCCTGGGGTACAGGTACTCGTGCATTCGCAGTACCGTCCGACGGAACCGGCCGCGCACCTTGTCTTAGTTCACGGACTAGAGGGTTCCAGCGACGCCGGGTACGCCCGCAGCCTATCGCACGCGGCGCTCGACGCTGGTTTCGCAGTGCATCGTTTCAATATGAGGAGCTGCGGCAGCACCGAACACTTAAGCGGCCGCGTGCTCTATCATTCAGGCCAGACCAGCGATCTGCTCT
>DASQJA010000214.1:0-3351 GCA_035631275.1 Bryobacteraceae bacterium | reverse complement strand
GTCGGAATCACCGGGGTCAGATCTTCAGAATCAGCCGGCGGTGGCGGAAGTGGGCAGCGCGGCATCATTTGGCGGCCGCCTTCTGCGGATTCCGTCCCAAGGCGAACGCGATTCCGGGATCAAGCCGAACGGCATTCCGGGATGATTCCGAACGCGGTTCCGGGCTGAAGGCGAACACGGATTCCGGGCTGAAGCCGAACACTTTTTCTTCGGCTCCGGAATAGCGTTCGCCATCATCCCGGAATCAGGACCGGCTGCGGGAAACGCTGGACAAGACTACCGGCAGGAGATCCTTCCGTAAGCGTGGGGTGAGGGACGCCTTGACAGACTAAGCAGGGTGGAGTTTTGCGAGGCGTTCGTAGAGGAAGTGGTCTCGGATTTGCGCGAGGAAGAAGCGGCCTCTGGATTCAGCGTCGAGAAACGCCTGATAGTCCGCAGCTGGGAACTCGAAGTAGCGATAGACATCGCCGGTCTTGCGGAATCGCAGATGCAGGATTTGCTTCCGGTCGTCGTAGGCAACCGACGCGAGCATCTTCGATTCAAGCGGTAACCAAGTCATCCGGGAAGCCTTTGTCCCATTCTGAATCGTGTCCACGATTCCAGGATTGTGGACACGATTTCGATTGAGGTGGATTTGAGTATCACGCCGCCTCGACCTTTTCGGCCGCCGCCGGAAACAGGTTCCAGGGCAGGAGTTCGTCGATCCGGTTGATAGGGTGACCGGCGATGCGCCGCAGCACCGCTGTCATGTAAGCCTCCGGATCGATGCCGTTCAGCTTCGCAGATCCGAGCAGACCGTAGATCGCCGCGGCACGTTCTCCCCCGGCATCCGATCCTGCAAACAGATAGTTTTTGCGTCCGACGGCGACTGCACGCAATGCCCGCTCGGCGGCATTATTATCCATTTCAATCCGCCCGTCATCGCAGTAGCGCACCAGCGCCGTCCACCGTCCCACCGCATAGCTGATCGCCACCGCCACATCTGACTTCCGCGACAGCTTCGCCAGACTCGCCTTCAGCCATGTGTGCAGCGATTCGAGCAATGGTCCGGATCGCAACTGGCGAACCTCTCTTCGTTCAGAAGGCGTCCTGCCCCGGATCTCTTTCTCAATCCCATAGAGTTGCGCAATACGCTCCAGCGCTTCAGTTGCCACCGGTGACCGGTGCGCCTGGTACAGATCGTGGAACTTACGCCTGACATGCGCCCAACACCCGGCCTCCACGATGCCGAACTCTTCATAGAGCCTGTTGAATCCCGCGTATCCATCGGCATGCAGAATGCCGCGATAGTTCCTCAGGTGTTCCGCCGGATGTTCGCTTTTTCTGTTCGGCGAATACGCGAACCACACTGCCGAAGCCGCTTCACTACCTGCAGGCCTGTCATCGCGGACATACGTCCACAGTCGTCCTGTTTTCGTTTTCCCTGTGCCGGGCGCAAGCACCGGAACCGGCACATCGTCGCCATGCAGTTTCTCCGCGCTCAGCACGTAACGCTTCAGCGCATCCACCAGTGGAGTCAGCGTTCGGCTTGCGCCGGCAACCCAGTCGGCCAGTGTCGAACGGTCCAGTTCCACGCCTTCGCGTTCATAGATCTCCGACTGGCGGTACAGCGGCAGGTGATCGGCGTACTTCGCCACCAGCACATGCGCTAACAGGCCGGGGCCCGCCAGACCGCGGTCGATAACCCGGTTCGGCGCCGGCTCCTGCACCACGCGCGCGCAGCATGCGCAGCTCAGCTTCGGGCGAACGGTCCGCATGACTTTAAAACGCGCCGGGACGTATTCCAGCGTTTCGCAAACGTCCTCGCCCAAGAGCCTGAGCTTACCGCCGCAACCGGCACACGTTTCCTGCTTCGGCGTGATCGTCTCGGTCTCACGCGGCAGGTGAGCAGGAAGCGGCCGACGCGCGGGCTTGCGGGGCGCCTTCTCGTTGCGCGTTGCTGCGGCGGCCTCTACGGGCTGCTGTTTAGCCGCGGCCTGGTTTACCTCGAGATCTTCCAGTTGTAATTCGAGCTGTTCGATATCGCGGCTGAACTTCTCCGAGCGCGGTCCGAACTGCATCCGCTTCAGCTTGAGGATGAGCAGCTTCAGGCTTTCGATCTCTGACTCGCGCGAGTCGAGTTCGGATCGCTGCGCAAGAACGAGCGCCTTCAGTGCATCGGGACCGAGCGTGTCGAGATCAGGCAGTTGCCCTTCGCGTCCGCTCCTGCTGTTCCCGCCGTCCATACCGCAACTGTATAAAGCGGGCATGTCGCTGGCATGAAGATACGCGAACATTTTCGCGAAGAGTTGTTCTATACCGCAAGAACAGGTGCAGCCGTTCGGATCGGCCTTCGCCAGTCGATGCCTTCCAGCAGCATCGACAGTTGTGCGCGGCTCAGCGAGACCACGCCCTTTTCCGCCTGCGGCCAGATGAAGCGCCCACGTTCCAGCCGCTTGGCAAACAGGCACAGCCCGTCACCATCCCACCAGAGCAATTTCACCAGATCGCCGCGCCTGCCGCGGAAGACGAACACGTGACCCGAATACGGGTTCTGCTCAAGCACCGTCTGCGCGACAGCGCTCAGACCGGTGAAGCCGCGGCGCATATCGGTGATGCCGGCGGCGATCCAGATGCTCGTGCTCGACGGCAGCGAGATCACCGGCCCAGTTGCTCCAGAACCATACGGAGGCTCTCGGGATCGACCGACCCCTCGACCCGGATGCGTGTTCGTCCGAGTTCGATGTGAATCGCTCCCAAAACCGCCGGGGCAATGCTCGGCCGTCCCACGCTGACATACTCAGGGCGCGAATTTTCTGAGATTCGGACCGGCAGTAACTCTGTGGCCTGGGCCTTATCATTGAGTCGCCCTGCGTGATAGAGCTTGCGCCAATTGAAGACCTGGTTGGCATTCACCCCATGGGCGCGCGCGATAACCGCGACCGATGGCGCCCCAGGCCGCATCGTCTCTTCTACTACCTGCCGCCGCTCCAGCTTCGAGCGCATCCGACGCCTGTGACCCGGTTCCGGATTCGCTGGAAGCCTGCCGTTCTGAATCATCGCTGCCGACGGTCCTCTCGGCCGCCTCCTCAAGGATGATCTTTCTTGCTCAGCCCTTAAAGACGGTCCTAACCGGACGGTTACGGTTATTCCGCGTCATCCAAAAGCCCGCGGTGAAACGAGTTTACGGCCCTCTTAACCGCCGGCCGTGCCTCGGCGTATGTCGTCTGAGCCATCTGGTTCACTAATCTTTCGAGATCCGATTCCGATTTGAGGACTAATCGAATTTGCTCGAAGGCTCGTGGTGAAGCAAGGCCCCGAACGTCGCGACCAAGCAACTCCGCCCCAGCAAGCTCCATATCGTACCCAACC
>DASQJA010000213.1:0-8782 GCA_035631275.1 Bryobacteraceae bacterium | reverse complement strand
ACGAGCTCCGCATTCCAATCGACCCTGTCTAAGGTGCTCGAAACGACGTACTTCTTTGCCGCGTCGATCGTCCGGGCGAAGGGTTCCATCCAATCAGGCCTCGCTCCCATCCCCGCCGGCGGCCGAAACGCTGCCTCCATCATTTCGTAAGTCACCCGGCCAAAGAGAAGGGCGTCGGCCTGGTCGAGGTTCTCGACCGCGTGACGGTGCAAGTCTTCGTCTGGGGAAATTGCACGGTGATCGCAGCACCCGTCCAATGTGACGTTGATGGAATACCGAAGGGGTCGCATACGCGAAGAGTACCGCCGATGGGGTAGCCCAGCAAGATTAGCCCGCTTCGGGGCTAAGAGCCACTCACCTAAACGCGTCCAGCCGAGGCATTCAGTTTGGCAACGTTATAAAGGGCATAAATCGCGGACTCGGATGGTATCATCAATTTAGGAAGGGGGCGCAACGGATTCGACGGGATTGAATCGTCGTGGAGAGGCGTGCCGGGTTCCGAGCTCCCGTAAAACGATCGGAAACCATAACTGCCAATCAGCAGTTTGCTTACGCTGCCTAATTAATTAGGTAGCCGCTCCGGGTGTTGGGCCTCGACGGCATCCAAGGGGCGTCATTTTCGGGGATTGGGCCGCAGGTTTCTGCTCGTAGCCGAGGGCCGACTTCAATCGGGCTAAGCGGCCGTTTTCTTGCCGGCTCTAAGGCGGCCGCCGACAATCACCGAACCGGAAACGCACGTAGTTCTCTTCAGGGCGGGCTTTCTCGGACGCGGGTTCGACTCCCGCCGCCTCCACCAAGAGAAACAGGTCTTAGGTGTTAGGTGCCAAGTGTTAGGGCGATTGGGGAAGCCACATACACTGTCTCGTTCAAGAAGACTGAGGAAGGATACTCGGTTTGATTCTCCGGGATTGCCGGGGTGCTGCTCGCAGGGCGCGACGGAGGCCGAGGCCTCCGAAAACATCCGGGACGCCATTCGTAAGTATCTTCTCGTCGCTCGCGAAACCAGCTGATGACGGCGAGGCAGGCGACGCCGCCTTCAGCCCCTAATGGCGACATCCCCGCTCATACAAGAGCGATTAAGGCATTTGAAAAAGCAGGTTTCCGTATCGCGCGTCACCAGCGCGGGGCTGACGGAGCAGCAGTCTCGAGCGTTGCTTTGAATGCCAACCCCTCTCAAGAGGAGGAGACATCCACTGATCATGCAAAAGATCACGCCGTTTTTATGGTTCGACCAGCAGGCGGAAGAAGTGGTCCGGCTCTACGTTTCGATTTTTCCCGATTCGGAGATTCGGACCATTACGCGTTTACGGCGATGCGGGGCCCGGGCCTAAGGGTTCGGTGATGACGATCGGTTCAAGCTGGCGGGCGTGGAATTTGCGGCATTGAATGGCGGACCGAACTACAGGTTCACGGAAGCGATTTCGTTTGTGATTCACTGCGAATCTGAGGAAGAAGTGGATCATTATTGGAATAAGCTCATCAAAGGCCGGGCAGCCGATCCAGTGCGGACGGCTCAAAGATAAGTACGGATTGTGCTGTCACATCGTGCCGACGCGCGCTTTTTCGAACTGATTAAGGATCCGGACGCTAAAAAGGTGCAGCGAGTCACGCGAGCCATGTTTCAGATGATCAAGTTCGACATCGCTGGGCTCGAGAAAGGCGTACCGCGGCGATTCCTGATGCCAGCCGTGCGCTGGTAAGATGGGGATTGGTGTTCAGATTTATTCTGTCGGCAGTGGCCGCGTGCGCACTTGCGTCTGCGGCGGCCACGACCAGCACGTCTTCGGGCGCGACGAAAAAGAAAACCGCGAAGAAGACAGTTCACTCAGCGCCGACGAAGGCGCCGGCTAAAACTGCGGCGAAAGCGCCCACAAAGAGTGCTGCCGCCAAACCTGGCACTGTCGCAGCAAGATCGAAGAGCCCCAAGACTCTGGCGAGAACCAAGCGCGTGGTCCGGTCAATGCAGCAGGCGCCGACCCCCGAGCGTTATAAAGAGATCCAATCGGCGCTCATCGACAAAGGTTATCTGCAAGGCGAGCCCAGCGGTGAGTGGGGACCGGATTCGGTCGAAGCACTCAAACGGTTTCAGGCGGATGAAAATCTGAACGTCGACGGCAAGATCGGCGCGCTGTCGCTGATCGCGCTCGGGTTGGGACCGAAGCGGTTGAGCGCGCAAAATCCGGCGCCATCGCAACCGCCCGCCGCGCCGCCCCCCGCCTCGCCGCCGCCTCCGCAACAATTGCAGCCACCTCCGCCCGCCGCTCCCGCCAGCGCCGAGTCTCACGATAGCGTCGCGAAATGATCGTCGGCGTACCCCGGGAAGTCAAGGATCACGAAACGCGCGTCGGATTGGTTCCGAGCGGCGCAGCTGGGCTTGTGGAAGCCGGACACCGCGTTTTGGTCGAAACGCAGGCCGGCGCGGGCAGCTCGATACCGGACAGAGACTACGCCGATGCAGGCGCCGAGATTCTCGTCCGCGCGAGCGAGGTTTGGAAACAAGCCGACCTGGTCGTCAAGGTGAAGGAACCGCAGCCCAGCGAATACGGTTTCTTCCGCCCTGGGCTGATCCTTTTTACCTATCTGCATCTGGCGCCGCTGCCGGAGCTGACAGAAAAATTGATCGAGTCGAAGATCAATTCGGTGGCCTACGAGACAATTCGCGAGCGCGATGGATCGCTACCGCTGCTGACACCGATGAGCGAGGTCGCCGGGCGGATGGCGGTGCAGGTGGGTGCGCAGTACCTGGAAAAGCCGAACGGCGGGCGCGGAATTCTGCTGGGCGGTGTTCCGGGCGTCGCGCCGGCGAACGTCGCAATTCTCGGCGGCGGCGTGGTCGGACATCAGTCGGCCAAGATGGCAGTTGGCTTAGGCGCACACGTCACGATCATCGATCGCAACGTCGACAGACTGCGGCAGCTCGATGATATCTATAGCAGCCAGGTGGTGACGCTGGCATCGAACATCGTCACCATTCGAGACACGTTGCGCCAGGCCGATCTCGTGGTGGGCGCTGTGCTGATCCCAGGGGCATCGGCTCCCAAGCTGGTGCGGCGCGAGATGCTCCAGACCATGCGCAAAGGCGCGGTGATGGTAGATGTTGCGATCGATCAGGGCGGGTGTTTTGAAACGTCGCACCCGACGACACATACCGACCCGGTGTACTTTATCGACAACGTGCTGCACTACTGCGTGTCCAACATGCCGGCGGCGGTTCCGCACACGTCGACGTTCGCACTCACAAATGCCACGTTTCCCTACCTCGCTGAGCTGTGCGCGAAGGGTCTGGAACGAGCATGCAAAGAGAACCTGGCGATTCGCGAGGGCGTGAACACATACAAAGGCCACATCACGTATCCGGGCGTCGCAGAGTCGCAGGGTCTCGCCTGGAAAGAACTCAGCGCTGTGATGTAGCTGCCGGCGTGAGCGTCTTTTCCGATTTCTCCGTCTTTAGAACATTGCCGCTTTCCTGTTCGCGGATCACGAGTGTGGTTCGTACCGCCTCGGCCGGGATTCGCCACAGTTTGGTGATACTGCGCTGCTCTTTGCGGTTCAACACGAACGCAGCGGGTTGCAGCAAAGTGGTGGACTTGTCCCAATGTCCGTTCGTCTCCGCCTCTCCAGTCAGCTCAACCGCAATGGGCACAGTGACGCGGTCTTCGAGATTAACGATGGTAAGGTTCACTAACGTCAGATTGTCGGAGTCCTTGGTGATGTCGAGCTTAGTAGTGAGCTTCGGCGGATGCGCGCAGGCAGTCAGCGCGATGAGCAGGATGATCGAGGCGGTGAGTTTGCAACTTGTCATAGAAGTTTTCGCGATTCCGGCACGATGCGTTTCTCCAGGCGCGCCAGGCGGTGGCGTGTAGTTTCCAAGGGGGCGAGATCGAAAGCGTTGCGAGTCAATTCCAAGGCCATTGTGTAGTTGCGCTCACGATGTTCATAATATTTTGCGAGTTCGATCAGCGCGGCTGCGCGCCAGGGATTGCGTTCCGCGGCAAGGTCCCTGAGCACGAGAAGCGCGGCATGCTCCCGACCGAGTTTCTTTTCAAGCGCTGCGATGTCCCACATGGTTCGAAAAAGCAGATCGTCGGGCAAATGGCGATCGAGGGCACGACGGAACAACGCGAGCGCCCTTTCATGCTGCTCGGCTTGACGCCACCAGCGCGCAAGACCGACCATTTCCGCTCCATGTGCGAAATGCGCTTGGTCCGGTAAGTCGAACGCGCGGGGGACAATCGCGGTGAGACAGGCCAGTGTAAGGATGTCCATCGCGTTGTGATGGAAAATGGGCAACAGGCGAAAGATTTCGCGGCGCCGCAGATATTCGAAGTAGACGTACGGGATTAGCTCGCCCGGCAGATCGCCCTGCCGCTCAACACCGAGAATCTGATTTTCTAGATCCACGAGCCGGCAACTGTCGAAGCGCAGATTCCACAAACGGCGCGCTCCGTGCAGCAAATCGAGATGTTCGAGCGAACCAAACGGTGGGCGCTGGCGCATCATGCGGAAGCGCGTTTCGAGCAGCGGCTGGTCATAGGTGCGGCCGTTGTAGGTGATCAGGACCGAGAACTTCTTCAAGTGCTCGTTGAGCGCGTGGAGCTGGCTGCGCTCTTCGCCAAAATCGCGCATGAAGAAGTGGCGCACGCGGAAGCCTTCCGGCGTAATACGTCCGACGCCGACCAGAAACGCGTAGGTCCCGGAGCCGCCCGCAAGTCCGGTGGTTTCGGTGTCGAGGAAACACCATCTCGACGGCGGAACGTCCGGGATCGCACCGCTCGAAATCGACGAGAGGAGATTAGCGGGCAAGTCCTCGAGGTCCGCGATCCCGATGCTGCCGTGACGGCGGTGGCGTTCGAATAGCTTTTCGATTTCGAAATGACGCCCGTGTTCGGTTTCGACTTCGGCGCCCGCGAGGTAGTCCTCGGGCGCCGGATTAGGAAGCGGTGGTGGCGTTCGGGGGCGGCGCGGTTTTGGATCGGCGTACTTCTTGTCGATTTTCGCGATGCGGCGGCGCAGTTGAGCAAGTTGTTGCTGGAAATCGCTCATGCCTGTTGGGATTCGAGCGTTTCGGACACCTGCTCCCATTCTTTGAGCAGCGCTGCGAGAGCCGCGCGGCGCTGATCGAGTACCGTCGTGACGCGAACCGTCTCCTCCGCGTTCACGTAATTGGCTAGTTGCTCCTCGGACACCGCGATGTCGGCCTCGGCCCGAGCGATTAACTGTTCCAGCTCTTCGCACCGGTCGCGCATTTGTTTCAGCTTGATCGGGTTCAGCCGCTTGACGGGCGGTGCAGGCTCGGCAGCGATGTGCGGTGTAACAGGCGCGATATGGCCGTTTACAGGTAGCGTCAGGTCAAGCTCCTTGCCCTCCTTGCGCCACATGTAGTCTTCGTAATTGCCGTGGAACACATGCACCTCGCCGTTGCCGACCTCGAAAATGCGGGTGGCTAGCTTGTCAATAAAGTAGCGGTCATGGGAGACGAACACGACCGTGCCCGTGTATTTTTCGAGCGATTCCAGCAACACGTCCTTAGCGCGCAGATCGAGATGGTTGGTAGGCTCGTCGAGCAGCATGAAATTCGACGGTTGCAGCAGCATGCGGGCGAGCGCATACCGGTTGCGCTCGCCGCCCGAGAGGACACCGATGCGCTTGAAGACGTCATCTTCAGAGAACAGAAAGCATCCGAGCAAATTTCGCAACTCTGTGTTGGTGGCGCGCTGTGACAAGCTCGACAGATCGTCGAGCATGCGGGCGTTAGTATCGAGCTCTTTGTATTGGTCCTGGGCAAAATAATCGACTTGAACGTTATGGCCGAGGCGATATTCGCCGTTCGAGAGCGGCTCGGCGCCGGCAAGCAGCTTGATCAGCGTCGACTTCCCCGCCCCGTTCACGCCCACCAGCGCGATGCGGTCGCCGCGCTCGATAATGAAGTTCACATTCCCGAAGACGAACTTTTCGTCATAGCTTTTCGAGACTCTTTGAAATTCCGCGACGATACGTCCGCTCGGTTTGGGCTGCGGAAACGTAAAGTGGATGGTTTGTTCTTCCTGTGGCAGCTCGATGCGCTCGATTTTTTCAAGCTCTTTGATACGGCTCTGGACCTGTTTGGCCTTGGTGGCCTGATAGCGGAACCGGTTGATGAAGGCTTCCAGTTGCTCGATGCGCTCGCGCTGATTTTTATAAGCGGCTTCCAGTTGGTCGGTCCGCTCCTGCTTCTGCTGGAGATATTTTTCGTAGTTGCCGTGGTAGAAGTGGACTCCTTTGTTCCAGATTTCGGCGATTGTGTCGACCGTAACGTCGAGAAAGTAGCGGTCGTGCGAGATCAACACGTAGGCGTATGGATAGTCAGCCAGGTATCCTTCGAGCCAGTTGCGCGCTTCGAGATCGAGGTGATTGGTGGGCTCGTCCAGCAGCAGCAGGTTCGGCTTTTCGAGCAGCAGCTTCGCGAGCGCGATTCGCATCTGCCAGCCGCCTGAAAACTCTTCCGTTCGCCGATGCCAGTCCGAGTGCGGAAAGCCGAGGCCCGCGAGCACGGTTCCCACTTGGGCTTCGATGGCGTACCCATCGCGGTTGCGGAATTCGCTGTCCAGCTCGTGAAAGCGGTCGGCAACCTGCGCGTACTCCGGGCTCGCCGGATCGAGTTCCGACATTTTCTGCGTGAGTTGTTCCATCTCCTCCTCCATGTTGTGGAACGAAGAGAAGACCGACATGCACTCGGCGAAGACGCTGCGACCCGACAGAGAAAGACCATCTTGCGGAAGATAGCCCGACCGGACGCCGCGCGTAACGCTGAGCGAACCATAGTCGAGCGACTCGATTCCGGCAAGGCACTTGAGTAGCGTCGTTTTGCCGGTTCCGTTTGCGCCAACCAGCCCCGCGCGCTCCTTCGGCGTGATCAGCCAGTTCAGATTTTCATACAGGAGCTTCCGGCCGAACCGCTTGCCGGCGCCCGAGAGTTGGATCATCTATTTACTAGTTTGAACCATCTGCTTCCGACGACGGTAGTGATACTGACGACGGTAGTGATACTAAGGACGCTGATGCGCCACCAACTTCTGCGACCTGCGTCGATACACGCCTGGGACACGCGCAGAACTCCTCTTGGTGCGTCTAGCGAAGCCTGGCCCTCGTCGCATTACTCGCTCGGATATCATTGCTATCGCAACCGAGAATTTCGATCGGTGGATTGGCTGCCTGGTCGTCGCGACTGACCATAAGGTACGCGTTAAGCGACCAGCCTGAGTTGGCGAGATTCGGCGACTCTTTTGCAGCCAATTGCGCACCTTAGCCATGCACTCCCACCAATGCGAGCGCCGTGGTGGAATGAACCGTATGCGCCGCACCATCGCAGCACTTTTCCTATTTGGCATTTCCTTCGGTTATGTGGAAGCCGCTGTCGTCGTTTACCTCCGCGCGATTTACGACCCGGTTCGCCAGCAGCTCCACCCCGACCGCAAACCGCACGATCTGTTTCCGCTGATCTCGCCGCAGCAACTTGCAGACGCCGGTCCCGAAAATCCACGGCGCCTCGCAATCGAAATCGGACGCGAAGCCGCAACCATGGCGATGCTTGCGGGAATCGCTCTGGCGTGCGGGCGCACATTCTACGAATGCGTCGCGGCATTCGCGATTGCCTTCGGCGTTTGGGACATCGCGTTCTATGGCTTCTTGCGATTGATGATCCATTGGCCGGATTCTTTTTCTACCTGGGACATTCTCTTTCTGATTCCGCTGCCGTGGATCGGACCGGTGTGGGCTCCCGTATTGGTCGCCTCGACGATGATCGTGTGCGGATCGATCGCGCTGCGCAGTGGCGGCCTTGGCATCCCAAGACGCTCGTGGGCCGGGATCGTCGCAGGCGCAGCAATGATCGTTCTCGCGTTCATCTCGGACTTCCGCAACATCGCCTCGGGCGGGTTACCGAGTCGCTTCAACTGGCCGCTGTTCTTCGCAGGCGAAGCGATCGGACTGGTGGCATTCACCGGCGCATTAAAGAATCGAGGATATCGGGAATTTCAAAAATGGCCCGGTTCTCGATAGCGGCCGCATTGGCGCGGAAGCGCGCGAAGTTGGCCGGCTCGAGCAGTTCCGTAAGGCCCGCGTTGACGTGGCGAAACGATTTCAGCACGACGCCGACCTGGTTCTCGCGAATCCACTCGGTGTTGTAGCGCTCTTGCGGCAGCGTCCAGGCGTTGCGCTCCACGATGATCGGAAGCTGGATGGCTAGAGCCTCGCTGATACTTCCAGGCCCTGGCTTGCCCACGAAAAAATCTGACAACTGCATATAGTAGGGGACCTGTTTCGTGAACCCTTCCACGAATTTCGGGAAATTGGTGCGGAGTTTGCGCAACCGGTCAGCCAGCTTGCCATTCCGCCCGCAGATGAAGATGAACTGCGCATCTGTTTCGACGCGCCTGGCGATATCGAGCATCACGCTCGATCCTTCGCCGCCGAACAGCACAAGCCCCGTGGTGCGATCCGGATCGAGGCCTAGTCTTTTGCGCTCGGCGGTTCGGTCGATTGCGTCACGCCGGTAAAAATCCGGCCGCAAAATCATACCGGACGCACGATAAATTCGCTCCCGCGAGTGTCCCAGCTCAAGCGCCTGGTCCACCGCTTTCTGGGTGCCGCAAATGAAGTACTGTTCCTGCCGTTCAATCCAAAAATGCGGAGGATAATCGGCCAAATCGGTAAGAATTGTGACCAGCGGAGTTCCCGGTAGGCTTTCGCGCAGCGCGCGATTGAAATTCGGGATCAACGAAACCACGAGATCGCGTTCGCCCTC
>DASQJA010000212.1:0-18100 GCA_035631275.1 Bryobacteraceae bacterium | reverse complement strand
CGGTCCCGCCTCCGATTCCAATTCGCGCGATCAACGAAAGAATAATGTCCTTGGCCGTCACGCCAGGCTTCAGCGCGCCGTCGACTCGAACCTGGTACGTCTTGGACTTGCTCTGCAACAGGCATTGGGTGGCCAGAACATGCTCCACCTGGCTGGTTCCGATGCCGAATGCGAGCGCGCCGAACGCACCAAGCGTCGAAGTATGGCTGTCGCCGCATACCATCGTCATGCCTGGCTGGGTCAGCCCTTGTTCCGGACCGATGATATGCACGATTCCTTGATCTGGACTGTGCAAGCCAAAACAGGCAATGCCGAACTCGCGGCAATTAGCTTCCAGCTGCGCGATTTGCGCCGCCGCGACCTTGTCCACAATCGGCAGAGAGCGAGGTGTGGTGGGCACGCTGTGGTCCGCCGTTCCAATCGTCTGTTCCGGTCGCCGCACTTTGAGCCCTCGCCGCCGCAAACCGTC
Organism: Bryobacteraceae bacterium; assembly: GCA_035631275.1. GTDB lineage: Bacteria > Acidobacteriota > Terriglobia > Bryobacterales > Bryobacteraceae > Palsa-89. The sequence goes on along the minus strand of DASQJA010000212.1, from coordinate 17,631 downwards.
GAAGGCCTGAGGCGACGTAACTTCGTGGACCAGGTGCAGATCGATGTATAGCAGGGGCGGCGCGCCCGGCTGCTCGGCGACTATATGTTGATCCCAAATCTTTTCGATGACCGTGCGTGGTTTAGTGGACTGCTTCATATGGCACTCGCTACTGCGTTTCCAACTTCCGCTGTCCTGGCGGGTTTTCCGGCCGGCTTCAGATCCGCGGTGACGCGTCCCGAATTCAAAACCGTCTCGACGGCTCGGTTCACCCCGGCGGCTTCTTCCTTCAATCCGAAACTGTATTCGAGCATCGCTGCAACCGATCCAATTGCACCAAAAGGATTGGCTTTGCCCTGTCCGGCGATGTCCGGAGCGGATCCGTGCACCGGCTCGTATAAGCCGGTCCAAACGCCCGACGGCTTGCGGTCGCCGATCGATGCCGAAGGCAGCATGCCGATCGATCCGGCCAAAACAGCTCCTTCATCACTCAGAATATCGCCGAACATGTTTTCTGTGACGAGAACGTCGAAGCGGCGCGGGTTCAGAATCAGTTGCATGGCGCAGTTGTCCACGAGCAGGTGGTCGACGACGACATCCGGAAACTCAGCCGCGACTTCCACGACAACCTTGCGCCAGAGCTGCGACGTTTCGATCACGTTCGATTTATCGACGCTCGTGACCTTCTTGCGCCGGTTGCGCGCGAGGTGAAACGCTATGCGCGTTACGCGCTCGATCTCCGAGCGTGTGTACGCCATCGTGTTCATTGCGCGTGGTTCGCCATCGCTTTCGATGATGCCGCGCGGCGTTCCATAGTAAATGCCACCAGTGAGCTCGCGCACGATGATCATATCCACGCCGTCCACGATCTCGTTCTTAAGCGGCGACGAATCGAGCAACGCTTTGTACGACCGCACCGGACGAAGATTCGCGTAAACTCCCAGCACCTTGCGGATGCCGAGCAGCCCGCGCTCGGGCCGCTTTTCGGGCGCGATATTGTCGAACTCGGGCAGTCCCACTGCACCGAGGAGCGTGGCGTCGGCCGCCAGCGCGCGATCGATGGTCTCCTGCGGGAGAGGCGTCCCCGTCTTATGAATCGCGATCCCGCCAAGCAGTCCTTCAGTCAGCTTCAACTCATGCTGAAACTTGCTCGCTACCTTTTGAAGAACCTTGACGGCTTCACAAGTAACTTCGGTCCCGATACCGTCACCGGGCAAAATAAGAACATTCAGTTGCATGCAACTCTATTGTGGCGTATGTGCATTGTGGAGCACGCACTGTGGCGCACGCTTCAGCGTGCCGCGTTCACACTCGTGTGAACGCCTGTTCCAACGACCCACGGCTGGCGTCAGCACGATTGCCCGGTGCGGCATGCACGAGTGCGTGCGCTACGTAGCCGCCGCAGCCTGTCCCATCACCTCATGAATCAGCGCAACGATCTCCTCATTGCGCACGCCCTTCTTGCTGTCCGCAACCGCCGTGAATCGCGCATACAACACATCCAGCTCTTCCCGATTCAACTCAAATCCCAAATCCGCCGCGCGCTTGTTCAAAGCATGCCGACCGCTATGCTTGCCTAGCACCAGCTTCGTCTCCGGCACGCCCACCGTATGCGGCTCGATGATTTCGTACGTGGTCCGCTCCTTCAAATAACCATCCTGATGAATCCCGGCCTCGTGCGCGAACGCGTTGTCTCCTACGATCGCCTTGTTGGGCTGCGGGCCAAAAGTAATTGTCTCCGCAAGCAACCGGCTCGCCGAATAAATCTGCTCGGTCACGATCTTGGTCTCGAACGGCAGCTTGTCGTGCCGCGTCTTGAACGCCATCACGATCTCTTCGAGCGACGCATTCCCCGCCCGTTCGCCGATCCCGTTCACCGTGCACTCGATCTGCCGCGCTCCGGCCTGTACAGCCGCGATCGAATTCGCCACCGCGAGTCCCAAGTCATCGTGACAATGCACGCTGACGATCGCGCTGTCGCCGAGCACGCGCACCATTCGCCCGATCAGCGCTCCATACTCTTCAGGGACCGAGTAACCAACCGTGTCCGGCAAATTCACGGTCCGCGCGCCCGCAGCCACCACCGCCCGGCAGATCTCCTCGAGGTACTCGGGACGCGTCCGCGTGGCATCTTCGGCGGAAAACTCGACGTCCTCGGTAAACGTCCGCGAGAGTTCCACAGCAGCAACTGCTTCGTCCAGCACCTGCTGCTCGCTCTTCTTCAACTTGTATTTCAGATGAATCTCGCTGGTAGCGATGAAAGTGTGAATGCGCGGCCGGCGGGCGTGCCGCAACGCATCCATCGCGCGCTCGATGTCCGGCGTGTTCGCCCGTGCCAGCGCAGCCACTTGCACCCAGGAGAATTCGCGGCTGATCATGTCCACCGCTTCGTGATCTCCCGCCGAGGCGATCGGAAACCCGGCTTCGAGGATATCGACGCCAAGATCAACTAGCTTTCTTGCCAGGCGCAGCTTCTCGGGTACGGTCATGCTGCAACCGGGCGATTGTTCGCCGTCGCGGAGGGTAGTGTCGAAGATGTAAACTCGGTTCGCCATGATTCCTCCTGGGTTCGTTTTTTCAATTATCCAAAGACCGCCTTGATTTGGCAAATTTATAATGATGCGAGCCGAAATAAGTTAGAATGATTTCATAAGCCGCGTTTATGGAACTTTACCCTTTGAAGGTACTGCTCACCGTCGCCGACGAGAAGAGCTTCTCGCGCGCGGCTGAGAAACTGCTCCGAACGCAGCCGGCGATTTCGCTGGCTATCCAAAAGCTCGAGACGGACCTTCAGGAGAAGCTGATCGACCGCTCAGGCAAGGATCTGCTGCTTACCGACGCCGGCCGTATCGTCTACGATTATGCGCGCCGGTTCGAGAATCTGGAGGCCGATCTCGAAAACGCGCTGGCGGAGCTGCGGGACAATTCGGCCGGCCGTTTGGTGATCGGCGCAAACGAGTCGACCTCGCTGTACCTTTTGGGGCACATCGAGCGCTATCGGCGGTTGTACCCAAAAGTGAAAGTGCAGGTGAGGCGATCGCTATCGAGCCGCATTCCTGCCGAGCTGATCGACGGAGCGCTCGAACTTGGCGTGATCAGCTACGACCCGGAAGACGACCGGCTGCAATCGGTTGTGATCTATTCCGATCACCTGGCGTTCGTGGTCTCCCCGCAGCATCGCTTCGCCGGGCGCAAGGAGATCAGCATTAACGATCTCGGCATGGAAACGTTTATCGCACACAATGTTTCGGGGCCTTACCGGGCCGTCGTGCTCAAGGAATTCCAGCGCCACAAAGTTCCGTTGAACATGGACGTCGAAATGCCGACCGTCGAAACGATCCGCAAGATGGTTCAGCGCAACGAAGGCGTGGCCTTTCTGCCGCGCATGACGGTGGAACAAGACGTGGAGCAGGACGTCCTGCGCGAAATCAAGGTAACGGAAATGAAGGTCGATCGTCACATCCGGCTGGTCTACCCAGCCAAGCGCAGCCTGAGCCACGCCGCGCGCGCGTTCCTAGAGTTAGTACGGGGCGCCTAACTCCGGGCGGCCAACGAATTGCCAGTCAATTGCGGAGGCCCACCATGGTTGCATCAGAAATTCTGGAAAAAATCGGCGGATCGCTGGGTTCCAGCGCCAACGTGAAGACGGTCTTTGGCGAGCCGATTCACGCCGAAGGTAAGACTGTAGTGCCGGTTGCAAAAGTTGCCTACGGGTTCGGCGCAGGCGGTGGACATGGACACCTGAAATCGAATGGCGGCTCCGGAGAACAGCCGGAAGGCGGCGGTGGGGGCGGAGGCGTGCGCGCTTTTCCCGCGGGCGTGCTCGAAATCACACATGACCGTACCCGCTTCGTCGCATTTCCCAATGTGCGGTTGATTCTGGGCACACTGGGCGCGGGCATTTTGATCGGGCAGCTCTTTCAGTGGCGAAGGTAACGGACTCCAGTTCACTTCGCCTGTTGACGATTCCGGTCCGCCACGATGATCACCTGCATGTCACGCGCTAACCGCACCACCTGCTGAACCAGATTACGCCCGCCGAAAGTCGACCAACGGCCTTCAGACGGCCGCGCGAGAAACAACTGCGTAACGCCGTTCAGCCGTGCGAACTCCACTACCGTTTTCGCAACATCGTGCCCGCCCAAAAGCCGGGCCTCGATATGCAGGTTGCGCGCGAAATTCAAGTGACGCTCCACCGCTCCATTCGAATCGCCGCCGTTGTTTTCCTGCTGGACCGCGACCGCGAAGCAATCCGCGTGCAGATAGTCCGCGACGCGCTTCCCGCGCCGGATCAGCATTGCGGTAGAAGGATCGGGTGTAACCAGAATCAAAATTCGTTCCTGGCTGCGCGGCGGCTCATCGCCAATGTCGCCGTCCGTCGGAGTGATCTGAAATCCAGGCGAGTTGTAGTCCACCTGCCGGATCTCCACCTCGTGCGCGGTTTGCCGAAGCGCCAGCTCGCGCAAGGCGACCAGAGTCGACTCCTGGAAGAAATTCTTCAGCGCCTCCACAGCTTTGTCCGGCGGATACACAACGCCACGCGCAAGCCGGTTCAGCAGCGCGCGAGGGGTCAGGTCCACCATCACTACCTGATCGGCCTGCTGCATCACCCAATCGGGAATTGTCTCGCGCACTCGCACGCCGGTGATTCGGAACACCTGATCGTTCAGGCTCTCCAGATGCTGGATGTTCATCGTGGTGAGTACGTCGATCCCGGCGTCCAGCAACAGCTGCGCGTCCTGCCAGCGCTTGTCGTGCTCCGACCCGGGAATATTGCTGTGCGGAAATTCGTCCACCACGCAGATCTCCGGATGCCGCGCTAAGATTGCGCCCGTGTCCATGTCGTCGAAGGTGGTTCCCCGATATTCCCCTTTGCGGCGCGGAACGAACTCCAGCCCCTCGGTGCGCGCGATGGTGTCCTTGCGTCCGTGCGGTTCGAAATAGCCGATGACAACGTCGCGGCCTTGCCGCTTCAACTCCTGGGCCTCTTCGAGCATCTGATACGTCTTGCCGACACCGGCAGCGTATCCCAGGTAGATCTTGAGCCTTCCGCGCGAGGGACGCGTCGCCATGGCGGCTAATGAGGGAAAACTCGTACGTCGATGTCGTTGGCGTCGCGAATCAGACGGTCAAGCGGCGTCCCGGTGAGCCGTTCCCACCAGTGCTCATGCGTGCTATGCCCGACGAACACCTGTGTGACGCCGTGTTCGCGGGCGAACGAGAGGATCGTCTGGATGGGATCGTCACCGTCCAAAATCTCGATGTGAGCCTTGGCGTCGCGCGCGATCGCAAGATTCCGGTCGAGCGCGGCTTGATCGTCGGCGGATATTTCGGGCTGGCGGACGTAGGCCACTGTCAGATCGCCGTGGAAGCGATCGGCGTTGCGGCGGCCGCTCGCTATCATCGCCGCTGCATTCGCGCGCGGCGTGACACAAATCATGATTCGCTCCTGCGCGCCGAAGGTCTGCGTCATTCCGTTGCGCTGCAAATATTGCTCGAGCTGCAGATCCACGACATCGGCCGCGAAAAGCAGCGCGATCTCGCGTAACTCCGACAGCTTCTGTGCCTGCGTAGTGGCACGTGCTTTCATCTCGGCATCCTGCGTGCGGATGCACATCTCGGGGGGCGCATCCACCACGACGATCTCGTCGGCCGAATTCAAAAACTTGCGCGGAACGGTTTGGGTGACGACCTTGCCCGTTATCTTCGCAACGCGTTCCCGCAGTTCGTCGATGTACTGAATATTCACCGACGTGATCACGGATATGCCGGCGTCCAGCAGTTGCTCCACGTCTTCCCAGCGGCTGGCGTTGCGAGATCCAGGCGGATTGTCATAGGCCAGCCCGTCCACCAGACACACTCCCGGATGACGCTTGAGTATTGCGTCAACATCCATCACCGTGTTTCCGTCAATCGGTCGCAGCGGGATCACACGCAGCTTCGATAACAATGCCTCGATCTCCGGCGCTCTCTGCGGCTGCACGGCGCCCACCACAACATCTTGCCCTCGCTCGGCCCGCCGCCGGCCTTCGTCCAGCATCCGGAACGACTTTCCGACACCCGACGCGTAGCCCAAAAACACTTTCAGCCGGCCACGCTTCTCGTACGCTTCCTCGGCTTGGACTTGCTCCAGCAGCTCTTCAGGCGTGCGGCGTTTGGTGGACGTCTGCATGATGTTCTTCCATTATCGGCGCTCCCGCCATGCGATGTTGCGGACCGGCGGTGGGAACCGAGAACCGGAAGACCGAGCCCTCTCCCGGTTTGCTCTCCACCCAGATCTCGCCGCCGTGCATGTGAACGATCTCGCGCGCAATCACCAGGCCTAACCCGGCCCCGGGTACTTGATGCCGCGACGAATCGGCGCGATAGAACTTTTCGAAGATACGGGGCTGCTCCGATTCAGGGATTCCCGGCCCGCGGTCAGCCACGCTTACGATGACGCGGCCCGAGTCCTCCTCTGCTTCCACTCGTACCGGCGAATCTACGGGCGAATATTTCAGCGCGTTATCGATCAATTGCCGCAACGCAACTTCCATCAACTCGCGATCCACCCAAACCGCCGGAAGGCCGTCGGGAATTCGGACGCTGATGCTGCGTCCCTCAGCCTGCGTCTTGAACCGATCCACAGCCGCGGCCACGATTTCGGCCACAGAATTGTCTTCCCGCCGCAAGTGCACGCGTCCGGCTTCGATCCTCGCCATCTGGATGGCTTCCGTCACCAGGATGCTGAGACGATCGGCCTCCTCGTCGACAACCGAAAGTAATTCGCGCCGCGGCGCCGCCTCTATTCCATCGCTCGCGAGCAATGCGGTACTCGCTGCCTTAATCGATGTCAGCGGCGTCTTGAATTCGTGCGCGAGCGCGTCGAGCAGGGTGGATTTCAGCTCGTCGCTTTGCCGCGCCGCTTCGGCCCGGCTCGCGCTAGCTTGCGCGCGGATGCGCTCCAATCCGATTGCCACCAGGTTGGCCAGACCTTGCAGCGCCGAATCAGAAAGATCGACGTCGCGAAGCCCAAGACTACCGATAGGCTGCGCCCCCAACCGCACGGACGTGACCACAGTGCGCGAAGCATCGTCACGAAAAAATGTTCCTTCGACCGCCGCTCTCTGCAATCTTTCCGAAGCGCCGGGAAAATCTTCGGGGCCGGAATGATGAATCTGTCCCGTGTCTTTCTCATAAAGAGCAACGGCCGAAGCGCCGAATGTCTGCGCGATCTGCATTGCGAGCTGCTTGGCGACGTTCTGGCTCAGCTGGATCAGCAGGATCGACCGGCTGAAGGCGTACAACGTCTCCATCTCCTTCTGCCGGTTCATGGCCTCGAGCGCCCGCAGTTTAGCTTGACGCGAAAAATGACTGGCCGTCACCGCGGTGACAAGAAAGGCGAACAGCGCGACCCAATTCTGCGGATCGGCGATCGTGAGTCGTCCGATGGGTGGGAGAAAATAGAAATTGAACGCCAGCATCGCGGCCACTGAGCCGGCGATCGATTCGATCAATCCCCAGTGCGCTGCGACAAAAAGAATCGCTACCAGGTATGCAAACCCCGCCGTCGTCGCGTTGACCGGGATTAAGCTGAAACAAACCCAAGTGATGGCGGCGATGATCGCGCCGACCACGGCGACCCGCACGGCCACTATCGTCACTGACAGCGTGTCGCACGGCATCGGTCACCCCAACGAATTAGCCTAACAGAGGATCGAACACCGGCTCGTCGCAGTTCAACGCAAATCGAGTGACATCTGCATAGTCGGGCCGTTATTCTTGAAAAGATCTGCATGCAAGCCCTGGCCCGATTCTACGAACGCTGGATTCTCGACCGCGAGGATCATCTTTGTTCCCGCGCCACAAATCGCGTCGTGCGTAAGTTCGAGTGGGGTCTCGAGTGGGCGCGTAATTGGCCTTGCGGGCAGCGCCATCCGAAGAACGGCGAAGCGCCGCACGACTACGTCACGAAACTGAATCGCCTGGCGCTAGAAGACAGCGACGAGTTCTTCGCCTACCAGCGGCCCTCAGATTTCGAGTTGCGCAGCGCGGTTCTCCGCTTCACGTCGCCGGTTCACACCCCCTACGCGGAGAACAATCTGGTCCACGCGCAATGGTTCCCGGCAAAAGAGGACGCGAAAGCCAGGACGCGAAAAGCAGTGGTTGTGCTGCCGCACTGGAACGCGCCGGCTGACGGTCACAATGCGCTGTGCCGCGGCTTGGCTCGTCTCGGAGTTTCAGCGCTACGCCTCAGCCTGCCCTACCACGACTACCGCATGCCACCCGAGCTCGAGCGCGCCGACTACGCCGTTTCATCGAACGTCTGCCGTACCATCGACGCCGCGCGTCAGGCCGTTATCGACGTGCGCTGCTGCTTCGACTGGCTCGAGCTGCAGGGTTTCACGCGGCTCGGAGTAGTCGGTACCAGTCTGGGATCCGCCTACGCCTGCCTTGCCAGCGCGCACGACACGCGCATCGCGGTGAACGTATTCAACCACTGCTCCACCTACGTGGCCGACGTGGTCTGGACCGGCCTCTCCACGCGGCACATCCGCCAGGGTATCGAAGATCACATCGATCTCGATCTGCTGCGTGAGTCGTGGAAGGCCATCAGCCCGGTCAGCTATCTCGACAAGTTCGTCTCGCGCCGACAAAAATCGTTATTTATCTACGCGGCCTACGACACCACGTTTCTTCCCGAGTTTTCACGCGACATCGTTACGCGAATCAAAGCCAGCGGCGTGGATCACAAAGTGGTCGTGCTGCCGTGCGGTCATTACACGCTCGGCGAAACTCCGTTTAAGTTCATTGACGGTTATCACATCTGCTCGTTCGTGAAGCGCCACCTATAGCCGTTGGTGGCGCACGCACTCCTGCGTGCCGTGTCGACAATCATGTCGAGATTGTGTCGCTTGTTAAAAAGTGCTCACAGGAGTGTGAACACGGCACGCAAGAAGTGCGTGCGCCACACCCGGATCAATCCAGCGCGGGAAGCGTAATAACGAACTCCGACCCCACGCCGAGCTGGCTGTCCACCTTGATCGTCCCGCTCATCTGCTCAATCACGTGCCTGACGATGGACAGCCCCAGCCCTGTACCGCCCATTTCGCGCGATCGCGCCTTATCGACTCGATAGAACCGCTCGAAGATTCGCGGGAGATCTTCCGACGGAATACCAATACCGGTGTCGCGAATCGCGATGCGCACGGCGCCGTCGTCGAGCTCCCGAACTTCCAGGCGTACCTCGCCGTTGGGCCGGTTGAATTTCACCGCGTTGTCGAGCAAATTCACCAAAACCTGCTCGAGGCGCAGCTCGCTGCCGAGCACCGCAACATCGTCCATGTGGCCGCAGACCAGCCGCACGCCGCGCACACGCGCCGCCGACTCCACTGTCCGCATCGCCGACTCCGCTACCGCGCGAATCGAGACCGGTTGCGGCGGCGTGGGCCGCGCTTTCCCGTTCGATTCGAGCTCGGAAAGCGTCAGCAGATCGGAGGCGATGTTGCTTAAGCGCGTCGCTTGCGCTTCGATGATCTCGACAAAGCGCCGGTTGTGTTTCTCGTCCTGAAGCGCGCCGTCGAGCAATGTTTCTGCATAACCACGAATCGCCGCGAGCGGTGTCCTTAGCTCGTGCGACACGTTGGCGACGAAATCCTTGCGTACTCGCTCAAGGCGTTCCAGCTCCGTAACATCGTGCAGGATCGCGAGCGCGCCGCGCGTGGAAGGTCCCGCCAGCGGCCCGGCCAGCACCTCGAAGGTGTGATCGGCCGCGGCCGGCAGTGTCAGGCGATGCTCGCTGCGCTCGCCAGTCGCCAGTACGCCGTTCATGACTTCGAGCAGCCCGGGATCGCGCACTAAATCGAGCAGCGGCAGACCTGCATGCACCGGGATCCGTGCGCCTACTGCCCGCGCGAAGGAATTGTTGCAGAAGGTTACACGGAGGTCTTTGTCCACGGCCAGCACGCCCTCCACCATGCTCGCGAGGATCGCTTCACGCCGGGCGTTTTCGAGCTTCAGTGTTTCGACCAGCTCGCGAATCTTCGGGGCCATCCTCTGCAGCGATCGCGCCAGATCGCCCAGGTCGTCGTTGCCGGCCGGAAGCTGCTCGCCGGATGCCAGCGGATCGAGCAATCGCTCCGCATACGATCTCAGCTCCGCCGTCTGCCGCGAAAACGAGCGCACGAACAAGTACGCCAGCATCGCCGCCAGCAGCAGAATGGTTCCCGTGATCATCAACAACGGGTACCAGAGCGACGGGCTGGCCTGGGCCGCGTACAGATCGAGCGCCAGCAGTGCGGCCGCGAGCGAGGCGAATGCAATTGTGAGAAATGTCCGGATGACCCGCGTTCGCATACGCCGTGCCCCGCTTGCTCGTCGAACCGAACTATAACACGACGCCCAGCGCTTAGCGCGTGCCCGCCGCCGTCGCCACCAGATCGAGCAATTGCTGCGAAGTGAACGAAGAGCCTTCCATCAGCGCCGCCAGCCTGCCGTCGCGATCGATCAGCGCTGTGGACGACGTGTGCGTGATCGCGTTTTCCTCTGGCCAATAGACCACGCCGAAGTGTCCCGCGACCTTCTGCACGTCGTCGGGCGGGCCGGTCAGGAACCGCCAGATATTCGGATCGGCCTCGTAGCGGCGCGCGTAGTCCGACAACACCGCGGGCGTATCGTATTCCGGATCGAGCGTGATCGAAAGCAGCGCGACACGCGCTCCCAGCCGCTTCTGCAGTCGCGCGAAGTTCGCTGACAGCCGCGGGCAGACATCGGGCAGTGGGCAGCGTGTGTAGATGAAATCGATCGCGACGAGCTGGCCGCGGTAGTCCGACAAGTGCACCGCGCCCCCGTCTTGCGCAGTGAGCATAAAGTCAGGCATGGTCTCGCCCACCGCGACTTTGCCCTCGGCTTTCGGGATCGGCACGTCACCCGTGCTTGCTTGCTCGATCCGGATGTGACGAACTGTGGTAGCGCCTCGGCGCACGTCCAGCTCGAACTCGATGCGCGAGCCGGGCGCGAGGTGCTCGAGCTCGCGCCCCGACTCCGCGCGGAATGGCATTGCCATCGCGTCCATGTATCCCGAAATCTCGCGATGCGAAATCGTGACGCGCTGCGCGCCTGGATCCACTGCCAGCACGATGCCGCGAGCCCGATAATGCCGGGCGCACGAAGACGCCGCCGCAAGCGCGATAATTAGCAAGAAGATGCCGCGCCACTGCACCCACGCATTCTAACAGTGTCCAGTTCCCTTCCAGTCGCCAGTATTCGCCGGAAACTGCTCGAGTGGTATCGCGCAAACCGTCGCGACCTGCCTTGGCGGATCTCGCGCGATCCGTATCGCATCTGGATTTCCGAGGTCATGCTGCAGCAGACCCGTGTCGCCGCGGCGATCCCATACTACGAGCGATTTCTGCAGCGCTTCCCGGGCGTCGCCGAACTTGCCTCGGCGCCCGGGCAGGAACTTCTGGCAGCGTGGGCTGGTCTCGGCTACTACGCCCGCGCGCGCAACCTCCAGCGCGCGGCCCGGAAAATTTTGGAGCTCGGCAAATTCCCCCGCGACTACGATTCCATTCGGGCGCTCGACGGAATCGGCGACTACACCGCAGCCGCCATCGCAAGCATCGCCTTCGATCTTCCGCATGCCGCACTGGATGGAAACGCAATTCGCGTGTTAAGCCGTCTAATTGGGGAACGAGGCAACATCGCATCTTCCATTGTTCGGAAGAGACTGGGTGAGGTTGCGGATCGTCTGATCGATCCTGAGCGGCCTGGCGAATTCAATCAAGCCTGGATGGAATTGGGCGCCGTGATCTGCGTCCCCAAGGACCCGCGCTGCGGCGTGTGCCCTTTAAGTAAGGATTGCGGCGCGCGGCGTGAGGGCCTCGAACAGGAGCTGCCGCTAAAGGTTCGGCGCGCGCAGTCGAAAGAAGTGGAGCACCAGATCCTGATTGTGCAGAAAGCGGAGCGCATTTTGGCTTGGCAAAGACCGAACGATGATCGACGGCTCGCCGGATTTTGGGAGTTGCCGGAAGCAGGCCAGCTTCCACATGCCAAGGTTGGCGCGAGAATTGCTACGGTCCGTCACACCATCGTGAACACAAACTACGCGCTGCATGTGCATCGGGCTTCTTCTGGACGAGTGCCTAAGGGTTTCCACTGGTTAAGAATCGAAAAGTTAAGTGAATTGCCGTTAAGCACCGCAGCAAAGAAGGCGCTTCAGTGTTTAGCAAAGCATGAAGCCAGGGGTATCGAGGCAAGGGGTGAAAAGTGACCCGTAGTCGGGTGATTGCGATTTCCGCCACAGTGGGTGTGTCGGTTGCGGTGCTGCTGGCGCATTATGGAGGGCCAGACGCTGGCTATACAAATGCTCCTGGAGACAATCCTACGTCGTGCATTTACACCCAATGCCATGTCGGCACCGTGAACAGCGGCGGGGGCAATGTCGTCGTAAATTTTCCCAACGGCATGAACTATACTCCCGGCGTTCAGCAGACTCTCACGATTGTGGTGACGGACTCCGCGGCAAAGCTCTTCGGCTTCGAAATGTCAGCGCGTGAAACGAGCAACAGCACGCAAGCCGGGGATTTCACACCAGCCGCCGGGGGAACGCAGATTGTTCTTTGCTCGACAGGATTTGGCGATCCAGGGAGCTTTAGAGGCACTGGGGCATGTCCATCGACAGAGCCGTTCGAATACATCACTCACTACCTTCAGCCCTTCAAGACCAACACGATTCAGGTTCAGTGGACTCCGCCTGCGACGAATGTCGGAAACGTCGACATCTATATCGCTGCGAATGCCGCGCCAAGTTCCACTGGGAATCCGCCGCCGAACAATAACGATCATATCTACACGAATCACTACCAACTCTCGCCGCTCGCCGCAGCAAGTTGCAACGACTCGACGCCTTCCATCTCAACCGTGCAGAGCGCGGGCGCGTTCAATCCCGCGGCCGGGCTTGCCTCCGGTACTTGGTTGGAAATTTATGGCAGTAATCTCACCTGCACCCAAGCGCGCGGCTGGCAAGGCAACGATTTCAGCGGCAACAACGCGCCGACGATGCTCAACAACGTCAGTGTCTCAATCGACGGCGTTCCTGCGTATGTCGACTACGTGAGCTCCGGCCAAGTCAACGTGCAGGCGCCTGACGATTCGAAAACCGGCGCCGGGATGCCCATCGTCCTCACCAACGGGGCCGGCGCGAGCAACACCGTCAGCATGCAGAAGAACTCGACCGCACCCGCACTGCTCGCGCCCTCTTCGTTCAACGTGCAGGGCCACCAATGGGTGGTTGCGCAGCACACCGACTTGACTTACGTGGGCAAAGCCGGGCTGATCAGCGGCCTCACTTTTTCACCGGCCAAACCGGGTGAGACCATCATCATTTACGGCATCGGTTTCGGACCGGTAATGAATCCGTCCGTCGCGGCTGGCACGATTACACCGTCAAATCCGCTGAATGCACTCGTCACAACGCCCGTGTTCCTCTTCAACAATCAGACGCAAGCGGTGATGAAGTTCGATGGATTGGCACCTGGATACGTAGGACTCTATCAGTTCAACGTTACCGTCCCCCAAATCGCGGCCGGCGACATGCCGCTCAAAGTCACGCTGGGCAGCGTGACTCTGAATCAGAACCTCTACATTACGGTTGGGAATTGATCTCTTGGCACACGCACTCGTGCGTGCCGTATCGACAATCATGTCGACACCGTAGTCGTGGGAAGAAAGTGTTCACAGGTGTGTGTGAACACTGCACGCACGAGTGCGTGCGCCACGCTAATCCGCTGCTTCGATAGTCTTGATCGCGATTCCTGTGAAGCCGCCCTTTTCGAGCAACGTGCCGCTCACTTTCACTTTCTTCTCGATGAACGGCATCAGCTTGGCGTTCTGATTCTTGTGATCGGCCGCGATGGGCATGTAGATCTTGCCGCTCGCGTCCAGAATCGCAAGCGGAACGCCGTTCTTGGCGCAAGTGGCCGCGCAGGTTGCGTGGTCGGCTCCGTGTCCGCCGTGCGCGACGTAGCAGCCGGTGTCGATCACCTCGCCGGTCACTGTGATGGCCTTGCCCTTCGGTTCTTCGTGCGCGAACAACACGCCCAGCGTGCAGAATGCGCCGAGCAACAAAGTACGCTCAAAATACTTTCTCATAGGCTTCATGATACTTCTCCGCGGATCAGATCGTCGTACGTCTCGCGCCGGCGGATCACGCGATAGCCGCTGCCTTCCACCAGAATCTCGGCCGGACGCGGGCGCGCGTTGTAGTTGGAGGCAGCGACGAATGAGTAGGCACCGGCCGTGCAGATCGCAAGAAAATCGCCCGGCATGGCGTTGGCCACTTCCCTGCCCCGCGCCAGAAAATCGCCCGATTCGCACACCGGGCCGACGATGTCGGCCGTCACTGTTCCCGAGTTCGTGTCCCGCAGCGGAATGACCTCATGATGCGCGTGATAGAGCGCGGGACGAATCAGGTCGTTCATGGCCGCGTCCACTATGACGAATTCGCGGTCGCCGTTCGTCTTGCGGTAGAGCACGCGTGTGAGCAATACGCCGGACTCGGCGACGATCGAGCGCCCCGGCTCGATCAGCACTTCAAGATCGTGCCCGAGTACGCGCGACCGCATCGCACCGATGAACTCGTCGATGCACAGCGCTTTATCTTCGGGTTTGTAGCGCACGCCCAGACCGCCCCCGAGATCGAGCGTTTGAATCCGGAGCCCGCGGGAGCGCAGGCGTTCTACCAACCCGATCATCTTGTCGAAGACTTCCAGCATCGGCTCGATCTCGAGAATCTGAGATCCGATGTGGCAGCTTACGCCTTCCATCTCGAGACTCGGATAATCGGAAGCGCGGGCGTAAATCGACTCGGCCTCGACGACATCGATTCCAAACTTGTGCTTGCGCAGTCCGGTGGAAATGTAAGGATGTGTGGATGCCTCGACATCCGGGTTGACGCGCAGCGCGACGGCCGGACGCACCCGCCAGCGCTCGGCCAGCGAATTCAGAAGCTCGAGCTCTGAAACGGACTCGCAGTTGAATGATTTAATCTTATTTTCGAGCGCATACTCAAGCTCACGCTCGGACTTGCCGACTCCGGAAAAAATCACACGCGCCGGATCGGCTCCGGCCTTGAGCACCCGGAACAGCTCGCCGCCCGAAACAATGTCGAAGCCCGCGCCCGCATCGGCCAGCAGCTTGAGGATCGCGAGATGGCCGTTCGCCTTCACGGCGTAACAGACCATGTGCGGGAGATCGCCGAAGGCTTGATCATAGGCCTGGAAGCGATTGAGAATCGCGGCACGCGAGTACACGTAGACCGGCGTGCCCTCCCGGCGCGCAATGTCGGCCAGCGGAACATCTTCGAGATACAGGGTGTGATCGCGATACTGCATCATTTCACTCTGAGTACGATCATCGTTTGGTCGTCAAAGGTAGGGGCGCCCGCGCTGAACTCGTCGAGGTCGGCGAGAATCTGATCCGCTATTTTCTGCACGCTCGGACCACACGCCTTACGCAGCGAATGAACCAGGTGGCCGCGGCCGAACTCGTGCTCTTGCGGATTGAGCTGATCGGTGATGCCATCGGAGTTGAGTACGAGAAGGTCGCCGGACTGTGCATCGAAGACCACCTCATCGTATTCGCGGCAGTCGAGCATGCCCGCAGGAACTCCCTCTACGCGCGGCTTAATGATTTCGCCATTGCGGCAGATGAGCGGCGGCTCAGAACCCGCGTTGGCCATGATGAAGCGCCGGCTTGCGCGTTCCCACACCAGGACCATCAACGTGACGTAGCGCGCTTCGACAGCGCGTTCGCGAAGAACATTGTTCAGCAGCCGCAGCAGCTCCGCCGGACGCCGCTTGCGATGCGCCAGCGTGCGGAGCAGACCGCTCACCATTGCGCCGTAGAGTGCCGCAGCAGCGCCCTTGCCGCTAACGTCGCCCAGGGCGAACACAGCATCGTGGCCGTGCTCGAAAATGTCGTAGACGTCGCCGGTGATCTCGCGCGCCGGGCGCGACCGGATGGCGATCTCTAGACCTTTAATCGGTGGCGCTTCCCGCAGCAGTAGGACGGACTGCACGTTGCGAGCCGCCTTCAAGTCCTGATCCATGCGCTGCTCACGCTGCGCGAGCTCTTCATAAAGACGCGCGTTTTCGACCGAACTTGCGATCTGCGGCGCGAGCAGTGCAAGAAGGCGCGAATGATCTTCAGTAAAATAGCCGATTTTTTCGCTTTCGAGATCCATGACGCCGACGGCGCGGTCCTGCAAAACCAGCGGCACCGCGATTTCCGAGCGAATGTCGGGATGCGACGCGATATAGCGCGGATCGGCGAGGGTATCCACCACGCGGACGATCTCACGCGACTCGGCCGCCGCGCCGGTGAGGCCTTTGCCGAGCGGGATATTGTCGAGATTCACGCGTTCGTCGTAGCGTTGGCTGAACCTGTGCCGCAATACTCTCTGCTGCGGATCGACCAGAAGGATGCTGAAGGCGTCGAAAGCGACCAGCGCATGCACGATGCGGGCGATCTTATCGAGCAGCTCGTCGATGTTCAGGATCGAGCTGAACTCCTGCGACAGGTGCGACAGGGTTTTCAACGTGCGATTCTGCCGGTCGACGCGGCGGTAGAGGCGCGCGTTATCGATGGCGACCGCCACGCGCCCGGCGATCAAGTGAATCAGCGACCGGTCCTGCTCTCGATAGGCGTCCGCGCGCGTCGATTGCAGGTCGATGACGCCCACCAATTTTCCGCGCGCGAGCATGGGCGCGGCCAGTTCGGATTGAACAGCGTCCAGCACCGACAGATAGCGCGAATCGGCGCGCACGTCCGGAACAAGAATGGGCTGCCGTGTTTGCGCAGCCGCGCCAGTGATGCCTTCACCGAGCGGCAACACCAGACCGCGGATGATCTCTTCCCGATGACCGATGGCATAGCGGATGGTCAAGCCGCCCTGCCGCTCGCTGTAGAGCAGGATCGCGAAGAGATCATAAGGAATGACCTCTTTGACGATGGACGCGAGATTCGCCAGGATGCGGTCGAGATCGAGCGTCTCGGAGATCGCGCCGGCCAGTTCGAGCAGGAAGTCAAGCAGCTCGGCGCGCTCGTGAAAGCGGATGTCGGACTTGCGAGGAGCGGAGGCCATCAATAGCCCGTCCCGGATTCTTGCGGCGAGCTGCCAGCGGTGGACTCCACAATTTTCACACTCGCGCTCGCGCCGATGCGGGTCGCGCCGGCCGCGGCCATTTTCTTCAGATCGTCCAGCGTGCGGATGCCACCGGACGCTTTCACACCCATCTCAGGACCCACAGCGAGGCGCATCAGCTCTACATCGTGCGCAGTGGCGCCCGAGGGTCCGAAGCCCGTCGAGGTCTTGACGAAATCCGCCTTGGCCATCTTGGCCAGCACGCTCGCCATTACTTTTTGGTTGTCGTCGAGATAAGCGGTTTCGAGGATGACCTTGGCAATCGCGCCGGCTCGATGCGCGGCCTCGACCACGGCGGCGATGTCGGACTTCACCACGTCATGCTCGCCGCTCCGCATTGCGCCGATGTTCTGCACCATGTCGATCTCTTGAGCACCCACGCGCAGAGCGGCTTCCGTTTCGGCGACCTTTGCTTCCGTGGACGTCGCGCCAAGTGGAAAGCCGATCACGGTGCAGACCTTCACCGGCGA
>DASQJA010000211.1:0-19988 GCA_035631275.1 Bryobacteraceae bacterium | reverse complement strand
AACTAGGTTAATGCGACGCTTAGCGCACAACATTCATTGGTTGAATAACGATAATCGAGATCGGAGGCCGGATGAAAACGTTGGTGCGATGGCTGGTTGCATTCGCCGCAATTCCTGGTGCGCTGATCGCGCAAAGCATTGTAGGAACATGGCAGGGCACATTGAAGGCCGGTAGCCAGGAATTGCGCATCGTGTTGAAGGTTGCGACCACAGACAACGACACGCTGAAAGCGATGTTTTACAGCATCGACCAAGGTGGCGCGTCCTTTCCCGCGAGTTCGCTGACCATGCAAGCCTCCGTGGTGAAGATGTCGATTCCCGGTATCCCTGGCACTTATGAAGGCAAAGTCGAGGGCGACGGCAAGACGATCACAGGGACCTGGAGCCAAGGACCGAAGCCTCTTCCTCTTACGCTAACTCGCGCCACCGCAGAAACGGCCTGGACCATTCCCGAACAGCAGCGGCCGAAGGCTCTGCCTGCCGACTCGAACCCCGCCTTTGAAGTGGCCACCATCAAGCCGAGCGCGCCGGGCCAGCCGGGATTCGGCATCGGCGTCCGCGGGCGGCGCTTGTCCACCATCAACACGACCGTCGTCGACCTGATCACGTTCGCTTACCAAGTCCAGGTCAAGCAGGTGCTCGGCGTGCCCGCTTCGTTGGAATCCGAAAAATACGATGTGTCCGCGGAGTTCGAGCAGGGCGGCGTACCCAACTTGCCGCAGCTACAAGTGATGCTGCAGAAGCTGCTCGCTGAACGTTTCCAACTCGCATTCCATCGCGACAAAAAGGAGCTTTCCGTGTATGCGCTTACCGTCGCGAAGGGCGGTCAAAAGCTTACGCCCAGCGGGCGCGATCCCAACGGACTACCAGGGGTCGGCTTCCGTGGCCTCGGCAAGCTGTTTGCCAGCAACGCAACTATGGCCGATTTCGCCGGTGTGATGCAAGGAACCGCGCTCGATCGACCGATCGTCGATCAGACTGGCATTCAAGGCCGTTACGATTTTTCGCTCAACTGGACGCCGGACGAATTCCAGTTCGCGCGCTTAAGAAACGCGGGACCGCTGCCTCCCGCATCCGCAAATTCCGAAGAAGCGCCCGATCTTTTCACGGCGATTCAGCAACAACTCGGGCTGAAATTGGAAGTGACTAAGGCACTTGCTGACGTAATTGCTATCGATCGGGTGCAAAAGCCGTCTGAAAACTAGCAACCAAGAATTAATCTCCACGTATTCGGCGAATTCGGCGTCATAAGGCGCAAGGATGTCCGATTGCGCTTCGCGCTCTGTTCTTGCTTTCGCTGCCGCCGCGCATGCAGGGGTAGTCAAGGGTGTCGTGATCGAGCACGTCTCTGGATCTCCGCTCGCCAGCACATCGGTCCGGCTGGCAACCGGTTCTTAACTCTAGTGGCAATACGCTCTCGCCGCTCACTACACGGGCCGAACGAAATGGTCAGTTCGTTTTTGCTTCCGTTCCGCCCGGATTGTACTTGCTGATCGCGACGCGCGAATTCTTCTTGCCCGCCGCTTATGGCCAGCGCCGACCGAGCGGGCAAGGCACTCCGATCCAAGTGACGGCGGACTTGCTCCTTTTCGCCGAACTGCAGATGCGCCGTATGGGCGCGATCACCGGCCGGGTTCTGGATGAGTACAACGTCGGCGCGTGCCGAGTCCCGGTACTCGCCTACCTCGCGCGGCTTCCTTTACGAATCGGCGGGGAAGCTGCGTCCGACGATCGCGGCGTGTATCGCATTTACGGTTTGGAGCCGGGCAGGTATTGGATCCGAACCGCGGCACGCATTCTCGACGACGGGTTTCGAATCCTGCCGACCTTCGGCCCAGAATCGCGCGAAGCCCACGAGTCCCGCGTCATGCCGTGAACGTGTATGAGGAGACTGCTTATGCGGACATACAGCCGCAATTCGGCCGGCTTTTTCATGTTGGCGGAAGAATCGCATGCGACTCTTTGGGAGCAGTGACGGTGAGGCTGTCCTCCGACAGCGGCGTGCGCGCTACCGGCGGAGCCTGTGCTGGCCAGTATGCGTTCGATGGAGTGGCGCCGCGACTGTACGAAGTGTACGCGACCGCCGCGCACGGCGTCTCAGCGGGATTCATCGAACTTACACTCGATCGCGACACGGAATCAGCCTCCGTTTCAGCTAACGGCGCTTCCGCGGGTGGAGCTCATAACGCGCCACCCGAATTCCAGTGCTCGCGAAAACATTCCCGTGAAAGTCAGCGGCCGGCGGCAGGACCTGTCGGAAGTCGAAGTCGAACGCGATATAGAGACGCCAAGAACCATGTCGCTCCTGGCCGCTGGGAACTGAAGGGGGCGCGGGTCCAGGCCAATTCATCGAGTCCATCGTCAATCAGAGTTTCGGCTCGCGTCGTGCCAAGGTCGATCCACACCCCGACTGGTTCGATGTTTTCTTCGAAGCGCGATCTTATGCGCAAGTATGGATCACAGTTTCCGATCGAGCTGGTCGAATGTCTGGCAGAGTGACCGCCGACGGCGCTCCGGTTCTCGAAATCCCGGTCTTTTTCTGGCCCGTAGGCGAATCCACTCGCCGATCGCTCGGAGGCCCGAAACAGTTGTTGTCCAGCACTGCCGGCCGTTTTGAGTTTCCCGATCTTCCGCCGGGCGACTATCGCTTGCTAGCTACGTTCGACATGAGCGAAGTAGACGAAGAGACGCTCGACGGCGCGCGCGCGGTGGCCGTGCACGTCGACCCATCGCAAGCCGCGACCGCGGATCTGTCGCCTTGGATCGCGCCTTGATGGTTTTCGCGGTACGCGCCATGCGTCATTGCCCAGTCGGTGATCTCCGAATATCACCGGCAACTGCGTAACAATCTAGCTATGGCGAATCCACGAGTGATTAACGGCCTGGAAGAGCTACGGGCTCTTCAAGGTCAGGAAATCGGTGTCAGCGACTGGGTGCCGGTTACACAGGAGATGATTGACCGTTTTGCGGACCTCAGCGGCGATCACCAGTGGATTCACGTCGATGTCGCGCGTGCGCAACGTGAAACGCCATTCGGCTCGACCATCGCCCATGGCTTCCTCACGGTTTCACTTCTCACCGAACTGTCGCGGCGAGCTGTTGAAGTGCGCGGCGATTTCAAAATGCGGATCAACTACGGGTTCAACAGACTGCGCTTCGTGTCGCCCGTGCCCGCGGGCGCGAAAATCCGCGGCCGCTTTACGGCGAAACAAGTTACCGAAAATGAAGTCACCTGGTTAGTAACGGTCGAAGTGGAAGGGCGTGAAAAGCCCGCGCTGGTCGCAGAATGGTTAGGACGATTCTATTGAGTTCGAAGGCTGACATCTCGGCCAGCGGCTTGCGCTGCCACATGCACGGCGGAGGGTGTCATCCATTTCGAAAGTGCTTTTGCCGCGCAGGATTCAGAACAGATATGTTCAAATCCTGGAACATCTGCCAGTGCTGGATCCCAACGCTGAAGAGTGAAGTGTTCGCGGTCTGCCGAGCGTAACCACCAATGGTTCGTTTCGCCCTTCATGTTCGAACAATAGTCGCATCGATACGGAGAATGGACTCTCATTCGGTTTTATCCTCCTTGCCCCGATGCAACCGGCTGTCCAAACCGGCACACCGCCACGAATATTAGATCGATTCTAAGGCCAATTGGTTACCGAATTGAGGTAACCGTACTTTAGTACCTGCCAGAACCGCTTTGCTTTCAAAGACTCTGCAGGAAGTACGAGGACTACACAGTGGTGTGAACGACCTCAAGGTTCTCGATCGCATCCGGCTTCGCATCGTCCGAAATGAGCCAATGAACGATGGCGTACGAACATAGTGGAAGAAACGCGAAGACTATACAAACGGGCGCAAACCCGTACCGATCTGTGATGGCCGCAACCGGCTCAGAAATCGCGAACTGCATCAAACCGTAAGCCAGGATCAGACTGCTGATCCCAAACGCCGACCGCGAAGGTCCGTAGATGTCGATCGGTAGCACGTAGTGATTTGTGCTCCAGCTAGCCACCAGAAAGTAGCTGACGCACATTCCCAAAGTGGCGAGAAATGGCGTCGGCAGCAAAGGAATGGCAGCGGTACCGAGCAGCAGGACCGCAGCCATCATGCAGGTGCGTTTATGGGCCGCGACGGGAGTCATGCCGCTGTGGATGAATCGCCACGACAGGCTGCCGCCCACCATGGCGCCAAAGTATCCGCAGATAGGGACGATCCAGGTGTAGTGAGCGGTCTCGGCCGGCGTGAGGTGATGCATGCGTACCAGATATCGCGGCGACCAGTTGGTCCAGAGGCTGTAGACCGTCATTGCCAGGAAATTACCGAGAATCAGCGCCCACAATTTCGGATCCTTGAGCAGATGGAAAGAGTGCTTCGGCACTTTGTGGATGCGTCCTACAGTGGGTGGAATCCAGCGTGACGTCAATAGCCAGATCGGAATCCAGACCAGGCTCAGGATGCCGACCGCATAAAACGTCCAGCGCCAATCGTGGTTGTAGGCGAAATAGACGGCGAACCCGGGCGCGAGTCCCGCGCCCAGACTTAACCCGAGCTGTCCCATCGCCTGTCCCACCGCTTGCTCTCTCGGATAAAGATAGAGGCTGATTGCTTTTCCCACTGCTGTGACGCCGCTGGCCTCTGCTGCTCCGAGCACGATGCGCCAGAAAAGTAGCTGATCGACGCCGTGCGACATTCCCGAGCCG
Source organism: Bryobacteraceae bacterium (assembly GCA_035631275.1). Classification (GTDB taxonomy): domain Bacteria; phylum Acidobacteriota; class Terriglobia; order Bryobacterales; family Bryobacteraceae; genus Palsa-89. The sequence continues at coordinate 15,294 of DASQJA010000211.1, read as the reverse complement.
AAACTGGCGATGCCCCATATCGCGACTGATAGAGTTGCGCCGCGGTTCAGGCCGACACGATCGATAAACGATCCGATGAACAAGGCAGTGGCCGCGTAGGCGATCGAGAAATACTGAACCAGGCGGGCGTAGTCGGCTGGCGTGAACGCCAGTTCATGCCGGGATGTCCACACTTCTGCCAGAGTCGCCAGAATCTGCCGGTCAAGGTAATTCAGGACTGCCGAAAGAACGAAAATTGTGAGGGCAATCCATCGAACGGGGACGGTAAAACGCATCTGAGGTCGATTGTAGCAGCGGCGCCTAGAACTTCCGGGCACGTGTTTCACTCCGATCGTAGCGCGCGATTCGCGCGGGCTGAGGAAGTGGCAGCCATGGTCGCATTCGTGTGCAGCCCACTTGCGTCGGCGACCAACGGCACGGTCCAGTCAAGCGTGTAACGCATCAGACCAAGTCGTAGTATTCGCCGTAGTCGATGGGGACGTCAACAAGAAGCGGGGTGCGGCGCGTGAGAGCGCGCTCAACGGCATCGCGCGCGTCCTGGATGTCGCGCGCTTTGTGGCCTGCAATCCCGAAGGCGTGTGCGACGGCCGCGAAATCGGGCGGCGTGAAGTCGACGCCGTAGGGTTCGATCCCGCGGCGTTCTTCGCTGACGCGAATCAGGCTGAGGCTGCGATCGGAGAGAACGACGATCACGATGGGTAAGCCGAGTTCGCGAATGAGCGCGAGATCGTGGACCATCATGAGCATGCCGCCGTCGCCGACCACTGCGAGCACCGGTTTGGCGGGATGGCAGAGCTGAGCGGCGGTCGCAGCCGGAACCCCGAAACCCATTCCCGACAAACCATTCGACATGAAAAATGTTCCAGGCTCGTATGCGCGCCAGAACTGGCCGACCAGGAGTTTGTGCGAGCCGACGTCGCAAGTCACGATGCCGTCGCGCGGGAAAATCGAGCGAAGTTCTTCGATCATGCGTAGCGGGGACTGGCCTTTCCGAGGCTCGCGGCGAATGGCGTTCCGGCGTTGGTCGAAAACCTCGCTCGGCCAGGGTTTCGGTTGCGGCGCGAGTGCTGCGACGAGCGATGCAATCTCGCCAATGGCCTCGACTGGTTTGTAGCGGCCTTCGGCCATCGATGCCGAATCGAGCGAGACAACCTCGACATCGGCGAACCAGGTTTTGTCGCATTCCACTGGATCGAACCCGATCGCGACAATCAGGTCGGCAGTACGAATCGTCTCGACGATGTCGCGGTCGATAGCCATTCCCGATGCGACACCGAGAAAAAGTGGATGATCTTCCGCGACGATGCCTTTGACTTTGGGTGTGACAAGGAACGGAGCCTGTAGATTATCGACGAAGGCGCGGATCGCCGGCGCGTCGGCTGGAGTCACGCCCAGGCCGATCAAGACCAACGGACGCTGTGCGCCGCTCAATCGATCGATCAGTGGCGCAAACGTCCAGTCCTTCCCTGGGCACGGCTCCAACCGCGATGTTTCTTGCGCTTCATACGCCGCGACGGCAAGATCGCTCGGCACCGAAATGTGTACTGGGCCGGGACGAGGCCCGCCAGCAACCAGCATTGCCCGGCGAATTAGTTCTACGGTATCGGACGTGCCCATCGAAAAGGAGGCCTTGGTGATCTGCTCGAACAGTCGATCGAGCGCCAGCCGCTGGTGCGTCATCGTCTCGATCGAGCTTGCGGGAATTTGCGCCGTGATCGCGAGCATCGGCGCGCGGTCGAGGTATGCGCTCGCGACCCCGGTGACCAGATTCGTCGCGCCGGGGCCGAGCGTTGCCGCGCAAACTCCGGGAATGCCGGTGATCTGGCCGACCACCTGCGCCATCCAAGCTGCGCTCGCTTCATGACCGGTCAGCAAAAATCGCATCCCAGCGCGCCGGCAAGCATCGATGAACGCGACGATCTCGCCGCCTGGGAGGCCGAAGACATACTGCACTCCCTGCCTGGCCAACTCGTTGGCCATTACTTCCGCGTGAGTGGACATTCTTTACTCGGCCGTGGCGGAGGACGAAGCCTTCGGCGTGTCGTTGTAGTTCAGGATCGCGTTGGCGAGCATGTTGAACTCACCGAGATTCTGCCAGCGATAGCAGGGGTTGGTGGCGAACATCAGGACTCGGCCGCGGCCCGACGGAACGTCGACGATGGCAGGCCGGTCGCGTGTTTCGGCGACGCCGCGCATCAAGCCGCTCAGCACGGATCGGTCGGTTCCCGAGAACCGCATCAGGATCTCTTTCTTTCGGTCATCAACCGGTACGCGCAGCAGCGGACCATTGGCGTAGCGAACCGGAATCGTCTTGCTTGTGTAGCCGTAGAAAATCGGATTGGCTGGCTGCGTGATTTCAGCTTCGACGATCGGACCCGGGGCGTAGAATTGTGGCGTGGTGCGCTGCGCGTCGATCGTGGGCGTCAAGCCGTAGTCCGCAGGCAGGAAGCTCGCGACGCCGAGCGTGATCAGAACGCCTCCCGCTTTAACAAACTTGTCGAGCTCAACCACGCCTTCAAGACCCATGCCGCCAGTGATGTCGCTCGATTCGCCATACATCCCAAGCGTCGGGAACTCGTTGGATTTCGCGTAGTCGATGGGCGTGCTCTTGGATTCAACATCGAAGACGATGGATTTCGCGCTGCGGCTTTGATTCGGAATCAGGATGACGTCGTACAAAGCGCGCAGATTGCCTTTGCGGATTTGCTCTTTATAAATAAGGTCGTACTTCAGTTCGAAGTGATCGAACGCATAGCGCACCCAGCCAACATCTTGCGTGCTGCCCCACGTGGAAAACATCGCGAGGCGCGGGAGATCGAGGTCATGGCGCGGAACGCTTGGAGGCGCAGAAAGCGCGACTGCTTTGAGACTGAGATTCTGGATCTCCGTCCGAACGCGGTCGCTTGCCGGAATCAGGAACGAACCTGCGGGGATTTCAGTGTCGCCCGATTTGAACGATTGCTCGATGGCTTCGAATTTTACGTCCTTCAGCCGATAGCGCAACGCGACAAGCGAATTCGAGCCGTTGTGGAGGACCGCCAAAAGCGAGCCGTCGCCTTGGATAGTACCTCGGACATTCAAAGTATCGACGAGTTCGACCGGCACGTCCAGGATCGCTTTGTCGGAAATTTCTTTCACCTCGGCGTGGCTCATCAGGCCCATAGTCCAGGCGGCATCATCGTAGGTCCGCAGATTCTGATCCGGATAGACCTGCTTTTCCAGTAGAATCTTCGCGAGTCGACCGTACGGTTGATTGCGCTTCACAATCAAGGAACCGGCCGGATAACTACCCTCCTTGAGCTTCACTTCCGACGTAGCACGCCCCACTTCGATCCCTTGCAACCGCAGAATATTCACGATGAACGCGACGCGCGTCATGTCGGCCTGGTTGGCCGGAATCACAAAGCCGAAGGGCGCGTCGTTGAAACCGGATTGAATCGAGTTTCGGCTCTTCTCGTAGAAATTCTGCAGCAGCGTTTTCGCATTCGCCGAAGCAACTTCGAGCGCCGATAGCACTCCGGTCTCCATGTAGTTCGTGTTGTTGCGCATCGACCAGACAACCTCTCTATAAGGAGGCAGCGGACGATACCATTCGCGAGTGGTCTGATTTTCCCCACCCAGTCCGGGACCTGCGCCAGGCTCAGGAGCGACCGTTCGCTTCATCGTGTTCGCGCCGCCGTTGCCGAAGGTCTCATACATACGCAGCATGCCGTTGTGATTCGACGACATGAAACCGAGATAACCGGGCGACCACATGTCGACGTAACCGTGATCCCAGACGCCCGGCATGCCGTAGCTGAACATTTTCGTCATTTCGAAATTCGATAGCCAGGGGAGCTCGGCATACAGGATTGGGTCGAGCGTAGGATTCTGCGGAGCCTGGCCGCTGAAGGTGTAAAGGAACGGCACGGATTCGTGCAAGTCGTGCATGATCGGCGGGTGCCAATCGAGATAGAACTTCAACCAGTTGCGCATCGTGACTTGCGAATAGTTGATGTCGCGATTGTTGTCGTGATAGATGTACTTGCCCCAGTAGGGCGGCCCTGGGACACGATCGGACTCGGTTTCTTCGTTGATTTTGTGGTGGTAATACCAGTCGACGTAGCGATCACGGCCGTCGGGTTCGAACGCGGGTGCGATCATCACGATCATGTTCTTGCGGACCTGATCGAAGACCAGACCTTCTTCGGCGACCAAGCGGTAGGCGAGCTCCATCAGCATTTCAGGCGGACCGGTTTCGGCGCTGTGGAGACCGCCCGAAAAGAAGTAAACGAGCTTGGCTTGCGCGAGGATTTGTTTAGCCTGGTCGTCTGAGAGTCCCCGCGGGTCCGCGAGTTTCGCTAAGTACCCTTTATAAGTGTCGAGATTGCGGATCGTCTCTTCGTCTGCGATCACCACCACCACCTGCTCGCGGCCCTCGTCCGTGCGGCCCACCGGGATGACCTTCACGCGTTTCGTCGCGGATTCAAGAGCGCGGTAATAGCGGTACAGATCGGCCGTGTGGGTCAGCTTTTTCGGCGTGCCGACGTAGTAGCCGAGCACGTCCTTTGGGCTCGGGATGCCGGAGACCTTTGGTAGATGATCCGTGAGCGGGCTCAGGAATTCAGGACGTGTGGTCCATTCCTTAACGGACTTGGCAAAATCGGGGTCCTGAGCCTGCTGCGCAAGCGCGGACGCTCCCGCGGCGGACAGAATAAGCGCCGCGGCCGCCAAAATAACGAGTTGCTTCTTCATGATTACGATTGATCGGGCGCTTTCGCGTTCGCGTTCTTATTGATGAAGCGGTCGAACCAGTAGAGCTGCCAGTTCAAGCTTTCGACTAAGTGCTTAGGTTCGCCGGTGCGCGTTAGGTTGTGGTTTTCCCGCGGGAACACGACGAACTCGCTCGTCACGCCGTAGTGCTGCAGCGCGCGGAACCATTGCTCCCCTTGCTCGATGGGCACGCGGTAGTCGTTGTCGGAGTGCAGCACCAGGATCGGCGTTTTGACGTTGCGTGCGTACTTGAGCGGGCTGGCGCTCCAATATTGATCGAAGTCGTCGAACATCGGCCCATCGAAATCTTCTTCGTGGCCGTAGGCGCCGTCGCGCGTCCCGTCGTCACTAATGAAGTTAGATACGCTGCGCAGAGTAACGGCGGCGATGAACCGGTTCGTATGGCCGACGATCCAGTTGGTCATGAATCCGCCGTAGCTGCCGCCGGTGACGCCCATGTGGTCTTTATCGATCCAGGGATTCTGTTTGAGCGCGGCGTCGACGCCCGCCATGATGTCCTCAAAATCCATGCCGCCCCAGTTGTTCTGGATGCCGCGCTCGAATTTCTGTCCGTAGCCCGTGGATCCGCGCGGATTGCAGAAGAAGACCGCGTAGCCCTTGGCGGCGTAGACCTGAAATTCGTGATACCAGTCGACACCATATTGTCCAGCAGGGCCGCCGTGGACGCTGAGAACTAGAGGATATTTCTTGCCGGATTCCCAGTTGATCGGCTTGACGAGGAAGCCTTCGATATCCCAGCCGTCAGTGCTCTTGTAGTTGAGCCGCTCGACCCTGGCGACCGTGAGTTCGCTCCACAGTTTTTCGTTGACATGCGTGAGTTGCCGCTCGCCGGAGCCGTCGAGCGCCGAGACGTAAACGTCGTCCATGTGTTCGAAATCGTTCGCGAGATACGACATCAAGCCCGACTTCTCGTTGACGTCGAAGCCGTGAGCGGAGCGCTCGCCTTTAGTTACTTGCGTAGTTTTGTGCGCAGCGAGATCGACGCGGAACATTTGTTCCGTGGCGTGATAGCCGGTTTCAAAACGCACTTCGTTTGCGCTGACCCATTTCAGCCCGCCCGGGATGAGATCGAGATCCTGCGTGACGAGCTGTGAGGCCACGCCGCCGGTCGCGGGTGCGACGTAGAGCTTGGCAAATTCGCGGCGCTTGGTCTGTCCAGCGAACAGGATCTGCTTACCGTCAGACGACCAGCGCGGCATGTCGTCTTCAAAAGGATGGTCGGAGATCTTGGTAAGCGGACCGCCCGAGGCCGAAATCACCCAGACGTCGCGATTATGGTCTTCGTCGTATTCGTGACCGGTGCGATTCGAGACGAAGGCGATTCGGGTGGAATCAGGCGACCATTGCGGGTCGAGATCGTTCCAGTCATCGCCGCTAGTGAGTTGCTGATCCTTGCCGGTCGCGACATCGACGATCCAGATGTGGCTCCGCCGGTCGTCGTACCAGCCCGTGTCGTTGAACTTATAAGAGATGTGCTTGTAATGGCGGACGTCGCTCTTGCGCGCGTTGGGCGCGACGTTGTCGCTCGGGCCGGTGCGCGTGAGAACCGCGAAGCGTTTGCCGTCAGGCGACCACTGGTAGGAAGTCACGCCGTTCTTCAGATGGCTGAGCACCTGCGCCTCGCCTCCATTCATCGCGAGCAGACAGATCTGCGCCCGCGCGCCTTCGGACTGGACTCCGGCCGCGGGAGTGGCGGGATTCGCGGCGGCGGGAGTAGAGGCGTGTACGGTTTCGGCGTTGCGATTCGACAGAAACGCAAGAACGGAGCCATCGGGACTCCAGCGCGGTTGCGTCGAGTTGAAATTCTCGGCAGTGACGCGCCGCGGGGGAGTGCGGCCATCGGTTGCGATCACCCAGATCGAGGACGCGCGGCGATTGCGCTGCTGATCGATCACGGTCATCACGTAGGCAACTTGTTTCCCGTCGGGCGAGAGATGCGCGTCGCTGACGAAGTGGAAGGCGAAGTAGTCTTCGGGAGTGACACCGCGGTTGGCGAAGGCGCTTGCGGACGCGATCAAAGCGCAGACAATCGCCGAAAAAACGCGATTTTTCATGGGGGCCATGGCAGGGTTTCAGTTTACCGCAGGCCCAGGTGCTAAGTGTCAAGTGCGGCCGCTGGCGTATGCTATGTTCGGATCATGGCGGCCATACAGCAGGCGGTCCAAGCAGCGGCCGCATTTGCCCAGGAGACGTTGCGCGCAGACCGAACACGTGGATTGCAGCTCGAAGAAGTAGAGTCGGGGAAGTCGAACGGCGATGAAGTATGGTTGATTACGCAGAGCATGGTCGTTCCACCGAGCATGGTCGTTCCACCGAGCATTTCCATCAATGCAGCTTTTGACGCGTTGTCCGCAAAGCGTGAATACAAGGTTTTCAGCGTTTTGAAGAATAGTGGCGAGGCCGTCTCCATGAGGATTCTGGAATTGGCCGCAACTTGATGCTTGATGCTCGGGCGCTCATCGCGAAACATCGATCAAAGGGTATGTTGGTCGATAGCAGCCTCCTCCTCTTGTATTTGTCAAAATGGCCAAGCTAGAGATCATGCTCGCGCACTTTCCCAAGGCGGTTCCAGAGATTCCGGTTAAAGAGGTCGAGAAGGCAGCCGAGTATTTACGTAAATGTACTCGGGTTCCATTTCGACTGGGGTGACGACCGGGGAGGGATCGGCGGCATCTCGCAAGGGGAGTGCCGTATGTTCCTGACGAATTCAACGTTCCGTCAACACTACGGCTGCGGCGGAACCGTCATGGTATGGCTGAGATAGCGAGGACGAAGTTGACGAACGTACCGCCGTTGGCACGAGGCGGGAGCCAACGTCCTCGCTGAGCCAGAGGATAAACGCCAGCTCGCTCACGCTTACGCGGTCAGAACGGCGGCCGCCTATTCCACCTGCCTGTTTCTTTGTCCACGTAGAAATCGCCCATCGAAAATGTGTTATGCATGCTTGCGCCTAAGTTCGCCGAGGCCACCTGAACGTCGAACTTGCAGTGATACCCCTGCGCGGTGGGTTTAGCCTCGCAGGTTTCTTTCTTGAAGAACCTGATCGTGACTGGATCGCTAACTTTGATTCCCGGCGGATGGTTCATGGTGTAGAGCATCGCGTCGCGCATCTGAACTTCGGTGGGCTCCGATCCTTCTACGCAGGCATTGCGAAGGACTTCCAGAGCAGCGCCCATCGCAGAGACGCCGCGATGTGCGTAGACCGAGTACATTTCTTCGCCGTACTCAGCGCGGAAGCTTTTCGATAAAAGTGCAGCAGTGCCCTGTAGAAGCGCATGACTAAGCCTTTTCGGGGACGAAGCCGTGGACGCGCGCGAGGCGAACCAGGTTCGAAAGACGCGTCGTTTCGGCGCGCGCAACCGCCGTGCCGAGCGGAGTGATGCGATAGTAGCGTCGGCGCTCGTCATCAAGCTCCGGCGCTGGACGCTCGCTAGTTTCGACGATCAGGCCCTGTTCGAGCATGCGCTGGATGGATCGGTAGAGCGTTCCGGCGCTCAGCTTGATCTGGCCGTTGGTGCGCGCAGCTACTTCCTGAATGATGGCGTATCCGTGACGGTCCACATCCGAGACGGCCATCAGGATATGAAACGTCGCGTGCGGCAGCGGGACGTGCTTTTCAATTTCGTGGCGCATGTGTCCTCTCTGATTATATCCACGATAGATAGATTTGCAAAGGCTATAGAGCCTGGCCAACCGCCGCCCCGGCACGATGACTTCACCAATCAGGATTTTCATCCGTGCCGCCATCAACTTAAGCTTTTACAAGCCGCCTGAAGTGAACGACTGGATAGCAAGTTGGTCTCTGAAGCGACTCTACTGCGGCCCTCCGCGGCCGATCGGTAAAAAAGATTAAGAAAATAACGCTTCTCTCAGCAAAACCGCCGAACGCGTCATTCGCTTCCAGAGCCGAGTCGACACAACCACTCTCAGCCCGATCCTCCCTCGCACTGTACACGTTCAGCCTCGCGCAAACGCTAGACTGAGAGTGAACGACCACGATGCACCGGACCCTCGCCATCCTAGCCGTTTTACCGGTGATCGCGAGCGCCCAATCCGATGCCACCCACATCACCGCTCACCGCCTGAATCGCACTGAATACAACAACACGATTCGCGACTTGCTCGCGGTCGATTTCCAACCCGCAGCCGACTTCCCGGCGGACGACTCGGGCTACGGCTTCGACAATATCGCCGACGTGCTTTCGCTCTCGCCGGTCCTGATGGAAAAATACTTGGCCGCCGCCGAGAAAATTGCTCACGCCGCCACCGTTGCACCACCACTTCCTAAGCCGACCGTCGCACGCCACGGCCGCGGGGAGAATCGCGCCTCCGGCCAATCCTCTTCGTTGATCGTTTCGCACCGCTTCCGCGCCGAAGGCGACTACAAACTCATTGTTACCGTCACCGGCCGCAAGGATCCCGCGAAACTGGAACTGCTCCTCGACGGTCAGCCCTATCGTCTCCGCCCGCTGGAGGGTGGCGCCGAGAATCGCCGCACAGCGGAACTCACCGCCCACATCGCGTACGGTGAACACATTCTCCAAGGCAACTTGATTCCTGATGGTCTCCCCGTGCCCGATCTTGACTATGAAAGCGGCAAGAGCAAAAAACCGCTTCCTGATCCTAGCGTCAACCAGATCGAGATTCAGGGCCCCTACGATCCGCTGTCGCCGCCTACGCCGGAAAGTTTCAAGGGCGTCTTCACTTGTACGTTGCCCGCGGGACGTGAATCGCTCGATTGCGCCCGCGTGGATTTGGCGAACCTCGCCCGGCGTGCTTACCGCAGGCCGGTTTCTGAAGCCGAACTCGACGGTCTGGTCCACTTCATACAAGCGGCGAAGGAACAGGGCGACAGCTTCGACCGTGGAATCCAGCTTGCGCTCACAGCCATTCTGGTATCGCCGCACTTTCTGTTCCGCATCGAGCGCGATCCCACCAACGAATTCGAACTGGCCTCGCGGCTCTCGTACTTCCTTTGGAGCAGCATGCCGGATGAACAACTCTTGCGGATCGCGGCCGCTGGTCAGCTCCATCAGCCCGAAGTTCTGCACGCTCAGGTGGAGCGCATGCTTGCCGCCGGCAAATCGCGCGCGCTGGTAGACAACTTCGGTAGCCAGTGGCTCGAGCTTCGCAACATCGACGTCATCCAGCCCGATCCGGATCGCTTCCCCGACTTCAACGACAGCCTGCGGAACGACATGAAGCGGGAGACGCAGCTCTTTTTTCAATCCATCATTAGCGAAGACCGCAGCATTCTCGACTTCATCGATTCCGATTACACCTTCCTCAACGCGCGTCTCGCCAAGTTCTACGGACTGCCACCCGTAGACAGCAACAAATTGGAGCGTGTCCAGCTTCCGCCGGATTCGCACCGCGGGGGCGTGATCACGCAGGCGTCGATCTTGACCGTGAGCTCCTATCCAACGCGGACGTCCCCGGTTCTGCGCGGCAAGTGGATTCTCGAAAATCTGCTGAACGCGGCGCCGCCTCCTCCGCCGCCCGATGTTCCGAACCTCGATGAGAAGGCGGTTGGTGTTTCGGCCAGCATGAGGCAACAACTCGAAGCGCACCGTACGAATCCGATCTGCAACCCCTGCCACGCTCGCATGGATCCGTTGGGGTTCGGTCTCGAGAATTTCGACGCGATCGGCCGCTGGCGCACGCACGAGGGAAATTTTCCGATCGATTCGGCTGGAAAACTTCCCAACGGTAAAACGTTCGACGGTCCGGACGGCCTGAAGCAGCTCCTGCTTGCCGACAAACGCACCTTCACGAAATGTCTCACCGAAAAACTCTTGACCTATGCGCTCGGCCGCGGGCTGAACGAGTCGGACGACACAAAGATACAATCAATAGTAGACGAAACTGTGGCGAGTAACTATAAGTTCAGGGCGTTAGTGCAGGCGATTGCGGCACAAGCGCTCGTTCGAGTTACGCCTCCACTCACAGCCAAACAAGGCGGCCAGCCATGATCGTCACCCGAAGATATCTTTCTCGCCGGACACTTCTGCGTGGCTTTGGCGCGGCCATCTCTCTGCCGTTGCTCGACGCGATGACGCCCGCTTTCGCGGCGACCGCGCAGGCCGCTTCCCCCAAGCGCATCGCGTTCGTGTACGTGCCGAACGGCATCATCATGAAGAACTGGACGCCGGCGGCCGAAGGCAAAGAGTTCGGACTTACACGGATTCTTGCCCCACTCGCAGACGTGCGCGACGATGTGCTGGTGGTAAGCGGCCTGCGTCAGGAGAATGGATTTGACTTAGGCGACACGCCCGGCGATCATGCGCGAGCCGCCGCGACTTTCTTAACCGGCGTGCATCCCAGGAAAACCGCCGGCGCCGACATCCGCGCGGGCGTTTCAGTCGATCAAGTGGCCGCGCAACATATCGGACAGGCCACCAAGTTCGCCTCTCTCGAATTTGGTCTCGAGGACGGGCGGCTCACCGGCACCTGCGACTCCGGGTACAGTTGTGCTTACAGTAACACGATTTCGTGGCGCACGCCGACATCGCCGATGCCGATGGAAGTGAATCCGCGGGCGGCGTTCGAACGTTTGTTCGGCGTCGAACGCGAAACTCCCGAAGCGCGCGCGCGCCGTCAAAACTACGAAAAAAGCATTCTCGATTTCGTGTCTGACGCCACGCGCCAGCTCAGCGGGCAACTCGGCGCCGCCGATCGCCGCAAGATGGATGAGTATCTCGCCTCGGTCCGGGAGATTGAGCGGCGTATCCAGATGTCTGAAAAAGAAGACCGCCAGATCATTCCCGATTTCGATAAACCCGAAGGCGTTCCCGCGGCTTTCGAAGACTACGCGCGTTTGATGTTCGACATGCTGTGGCTCGCGCTGAAGTGCGATCTCGCGCGCGTTTCCACTTTCATGCTGGGGCGCGAGGGTAGTTTGCGCACTTACCGCGAGATTGGCATCGCGGATGCGCATCATCCTCTCACGCACCACCGAGGCAATCTCGAGTGGATCGAGAAGGTAACGCAAATCAACACGCACCACGTTGAGCAGTTCGCGTATTTCCTGGCGAAGCTGAAATCCACGCCGGATGGCGACGGGACGCTGCTCGATCACACCACCGTCCTCTATGGCAGCGGCCTCAGCGACGGCAACAGGCACGATCACGCCGACCTGCCACTGTTGGTCGCGGGCGGACGGATGGGCGGCGGCCACCTGCGCTATCCCAAGGAAACGCCGATGAACAATCTGCACCTGACGTTGCTCGATCGCGTGGACGTTAAGTTGGAGTCGCTCGGCGACAGCAACGGCGAGCTGGACAACCTTGCGAGCTAAGTCAGATGCTGAGTAAGTGCCCGTCCACGGGCGCTTGATTCAGCCGCGACACCGCGAGCGCGTACCACTGGAGCTGCCGCTCATACCGCGCGCGATTCGCGGCGATGTCCGCATCGGTCTTGAAGTCAACCACCTGCCAGCGGCCATTGGCTTCGAAGACTAGATCGATGACGCCGTCGAGCACTCGCGAGTCCTCGAGTTTGAGCAGGACCGGAAATTCGCGGCGAACCCGCGTGCTTTGGCGCGCGCGCTCAATGAGCGGATGCCGAAGCGCTCGGAATACGGCGTCGACCGCGTGCGCGCACTCTTCGTCAGTCGCGCCCAGCGTGCGCGCGTGGACTTTGGCGACACCGGTCACGGCATCCCGGTCGGCGTCCAGCCGCGCATCGCGCAGGGTTATATGCACAAGCGCTCCAAAACGCGCGCCGCTCGGGCGCTGTGGAGCTTTCTCGATGGTATGATGCCTTATCGCGATCTCGAAACCAGCCGGCATCTCCAGCGCTTCGGTCGCAGTGAAGATGTCGAATTGTTTGATTTGTCCCCGCGCCCGGACGCGGCTTCGTTCGGCGTGCCATTCTTCATAGGTTGCGAGACTCGGTGATTCGGCGTCATCCGTATCAGCCCGCGAAAGAATCTCTTCCTGCCTGAGCCCAAGGTTGGCGGGCGCCTGGAGATTCAGTGCATGAGGATCCCACCAGACTACGGTATGGTTACCCGATCGCGGTGTCTGCATTCCGGGACGCACGGAAAACTCGTCATGCGAAAAGAACGGCCGATCGACTACCGACGATTCGCCGAAGTGGGGACACCCGTCGGCGCCAGTGGAATGCCGCTGGTGGTCGCGCTCAGGATAGATCGCCTTGTTCAGCGGCGCAAGCCATCCGTCCAGCTCTTCATCCCCGACTGCCGGAACAACCAGCAGGTCGCGCGCTCGCGTCGCGGCGACGTAGGCCACCCGCACGCCTTCGGCACGTTCCCGAAGGCGTTCTTGCGGCTCATTTTCGAACAGCTCCCAAGGCGCGCATCGCAAAAGGCGCGTAGCGTATAACCGCTGCCGGGCATCGACGAAGCGATCGGGATCGCCGGCCGCGATATTGGCCGTCATGTCCGCGAGAATGACAACCGGAAACTCCAGGCCTTTGGCGGAATGCACCGTCATCAACCGAATCCCGTCGGCGCCCTCTTCGAGCACGGGCGCTTCAGCCGATTCCGCTTTCTCCGCCTGCGCTTCAAGCTCTTCGACAAATCCACGAAACGAAATTCCGCCCGACGATTCGAAGCTTCGCGCGAGGTCGGCTACGCGGTAGACATTAGCGAGCACTTGATGTCCGGCCGGCCGCAAGGCGAATCCGGCGTGAGCGCGCGTAGCCTCGAGCAGAGCGTTCACGGTGCTTGCGATGGGACGGCGGTTACGGCTGCGAGACAAGTCGGCGAGCTGCGCCAAGGCGTCGGTGATGGGGCGAAAATCAGGCGAGAGATTGTCCGGAAGGTTTCGGAGCGGATGCAACCGGCCAACTTCATGGAAAAAACGCAGCAGCAACTCGTCGGGGATCGCGAACGGCCAGCCTTTCAGCGTGGCGAAGACCGACAGTTCGTCGTCCGGCCATTCGATGGCCTTCAACGCCGTCCGCAGCGACTCCACTTCTTCGCGGCCGTGGAACGATTTCGAGCCGACCAGGAGATGTGGGATCTCGCGCGCTTCGAGCGCCCGGACGTAATCGCGCGTGACGTCGACGCCACGGTTTGTGAAACGGCGGAACAGAATGCAAACGTGCCGATGCGAGACCGGCGAAAGCTCGGCGGGATTTTCAGGGTCGCGTACTTTCCAGCCGCTATGCTTGACGAGCCATTCGACGTAGGCCACGATCGCGCCGGGCAGGCAATCGTCGATGGCGATCTTCGAAACGCGCGTGCTTCCGTAGGGCTTGGGAGCGGGCAGGACGACGAGGCTCGGCTGGCCTTCGATTGCGCCCGCGTCGCCATCGAGCGGTGCATAAGCGGCTTGTCCGGCTTCGGCGTCGTCCTGCATTTCGGGGCGAAACGCCGCGTTCACACAATCCTGGATCGGCCGGACGGCTCGAAAACTGGTGGTGAGCTGAACGATACTGACACCCTGAACGCTCAGGTGATCGCGGATTTGGCGGTAGAGCACGACGTCCGCGCGGCGGAATTTGTAGATGGACTGTTTCGGGTCCCCGACCACGAAAAGTTTCCCGGGCGTCGGCTTCGCGGCCATCCAGTCGGATTGTTCAGGACTATCCGAGGCGAGCAGCAACAGGATCTCAGCCTGCAGCGGATCAGTGTCCTGAAATTCGTCGATGAAGATGTGCGTGAAGCGATTCTGGAGAAAACGGCGGACGTCTGCATTGTTTCGAACGAGGTCGCGAGCAAGCAGCAGAAGATCGACAAAATCCAGTTTTCCGGCGCGCCGCTTGAGTGCGTCGTAGCGTTCGACAAGGTTCCAGAGTTCCGCGCGCAGTGTGGCGGCCAGATCGGCATCGGCCGCGCGCTGAAACTGATTCAAGTTGGCAAGCAATTGCTCGCGTGCCAGGACCACTTGTTCGCGCGGGACATTTTCGGCGAAGAATCCCGAGCCTTTTTGCGCGTTTCGCTTGAGATCGCGATGCAGCTTGATGAGCAGGCTTTCGACTGTGTCATAGTCGCGGGAGCGCGCGGCCGCCTCCGCCCGATCGAGCCAGGTGACCAGCGCCAGCGCCGGTCGCAGCGATTTCACCAAATTGTCGCCCGATCGCTTGCAGCGCGAAGCTGCCTCTGCAATCAACCGGACCTGTTCGAGCAGAGCATCCACCTTGCCTCGCCGATCGAACATGACGCGGCGCCACGGAGCCGGATGATCGCGCCACTCGATCAATTTCCATCCGGCATACTGAAGCTGCTCGATCGGAGCCGAATTCTCCCACGCTTCCCGCCAGGCCAAACGCAGCAACGCGCGGCGGAGGCCGGGAGCGCCTTGCCCGAGTTTCTGTTGAAACCACGCCCGGAAGGCGCGCTGATAGAGGCGCGTGGCTTGCTGGTCAGAAAGTTCTTCGAACGCAGGATCGACCACAGCTTCGACCGGACGCTCCCGGAGAATCTGCGCGCAGAAAGAGTGTATCGTGCCGATGGAAGCTTCTTCGAGGTGTTCTAGCGCGTGTTCGAGCGCCGCGCGGTCTTTCGGTTTCTTGGATCGTTGGCGCGCCGCATCCAGCTCTTGGCGGATCCGG
>DASQJA010000210.1:0-2773 GCA_035631275.1 Bryobacteraceae bacterium | reverse complement strand
CACCAGAACCCAATAGCCGATGCAGCTTTCGACAGGCATTGCCTCCTCTATGACGCAGGCCACGTTCACCTCGCGCTGTATGCCGCTTACATCGACCATCGCAAGTTTGCGCTCGGCGTCCGAAATACTGATGATCCGACCCGGAATTCCCAGACACATGGTGTCGCTCCCCTTTTCGCTTGCTTACGCATCAGGCGGCTCGTGCGTCGATCTCGCGGGCTGCCGCGATGGCCGCCTGGCCCAGTGCCAGCCCACCGTCGTTCATCGGGACTTGCGACTGGCTGAGACAGGTCAGCCCATTCTTTTCGAGGTGGTTTGCGCATGCTTCAAACAGAACCTTGTTCTGGAAGCATCCGCCTGTCAGTACGACGGTATCGATCGGCTCTGCATTCGACTGTCTCGCGAGGCGTACCGCCATCTCCGCGACCGAGATCGCAAGGCCGAGATGAAACCGGGCAGAAATGATGGATGCCGGCGTTTCTGATCGCAGGTCTTCTAGCAACGCGTGCCACATTGGTCGCGGCTCGAGGATTTCGAGACCGGTCTTCGACAGCGTCTGGCGGAACGGATAGAAGCCGCGCGATTGGGCGGCGGCGCGTGCATCGTCGCTGATAAGGTCTTCGAATTCCATCGCGGCTTGGCCTTCGTACAACACTCTGTCCGGGCAAATTCCTGCTGCCGCGGCCACCGCATCAAACAGTCGCCCGCAGGAACTGGCCACGGGCGCATTGACGGCGCTCGCCAACATGCGATCAAGGATCGCACGCGGCTTGCCGGCGAGATAGCGCGCCAGTTCCAGGTCGCCGAAATCGCGCTGGAAGCCCTCCCAACCGAATGCCGCGAGCAAGTGAGCATAGGTGTTGCGCCAAGGTTCGTAGACAGCGCGCACACCGCCGATCATCGCAACCGGCTTGAACGCAGCCAGGCGCTTGAAGTTAGAATAGTCTGCGCAGAGAAACTCTCCGCCCCAGAGGGTAGCGTCGGTGCCGAATCCCACCCCGTCCAGAACCACGCCCAGCACCAGCGGAGCGTCCAGCTCTCGGCGGTTCTCCGCCATCGCGCTCGCAATATGGGCGTGATGATGCTGAATTTCGTGCAGTACACCGCCGCCGGAAGCTCGCTCCCTGGCCAGTTTGCTCGACAAATATTCAGGATGTGCATCGGCCGCAAAAACGCGCGCCCCGCAGCTGTAGAGTTCGCTATAGAGCCCCAGGTTCTTCTGGTAATCGTCGAACGTTGCGACGTCCTCCAAATCTCCCTGATGCTGGGACAGGATGGCCGCTCCGGCCTTGATCAAACAGAAAGTCGACTTCAACTCACCGCCGAACGCCAGGATTTCTGGCGCGTTCGCAAAGCTCTTCGGCAACGCGATCGGACTTGGCGCGAAGCCGCGCGCCCGTCGCAGCGTCCTTGGCAGGCCGCCCATGACGCGAACGACGGAATCATCGATCCGGTTGGCGATGTCACGGTTATGCAGCAGCAGGCTGTCGGCAACATCGCCGAGCTTGGCGCGAGCCTCTGCGTTGCCGATAACCTGCGGTTCGTGGGAAATGTTTCCGCTGGTCATGACCAGCGGCACGTCGAATTCCTCCAGGATCAGCTTGTGCAGCGGCGTGTAGGCTAGCATAAACCCTAACGTACCCAGGCCCGGGGCAATACACTCAGGCAAACGTAGAGGCCCATCCGCGCGCAACAGGACGATCGGCGCGACAGGATTGTGCAGAAGCTCCGCTTCGAGCGGCGAAATCGATGCGAAGCGCCGGATCACCGATTTGTCCCGTGCCATCAGCGCAAACGGCTTTCCAAACCGCCGCTTCCGCGCGCGCAGCCGCTCTACAGCGCTGGGGTTGGTCGCGTCGCACGCAAGATGAAATCCGCCGAGGCCGCGGATGGCGAGAATCTTGCCGTCTTTGATCTGACGCACGGCCGCATCGAGCGGTGCCAGAGACCGGTCATCGGCCAGGATCGCACCCTCGAGTGATTCCAGCCACAGCTTCGGACCACATTCCGGACACGCGATCGGCTGGGCATGAAACCGCCGGTCCGCTGGCTCGCTATATTCGGCGGCACACGCTTCGCACATCGCAAATGCGGCCATGGTCGTGCGCGTCCTGTCATAAGGCACGCCGGTCACGATCGAAATGCGCGGTCCGCAGTGTGTGCAATTCGTGAAGGGGTAGCGGTGACGCCGTTCACGCTCGTCCAGCACCTCGGTCCAGCACGCCAGGCAGGTAGCCGCATCGGCGGTGACATTGGTGCGCGTTTCACCGCCAACGCTGCTCGCAATAAAAAAGTTTTCGAATGTTACGACTTCGTCGAGATGATGGACATCGATACTTTCAATGGATGACAGCGGTGGGGGATTCGCTTCCAAACAGCTCAAAAAACGGTCAATGCGTTTCTTTTCACCCGTCGCTCTGATAAGGACGCCGCGGCTGTCGTTTAGAACATATCCGACAAGATCGTTGTCTCTTGCCAGACGCCACACTGTCGGCCTGAAGCCGACCCCTTGCACCGTGCCGCGGACGCGAATTTCAACCGCCTCGCAATGCGGCAGCTCCATCTCCCCGGCACCAGCGGTTTCGGTCATACGGCTCGACCTCGAGATTCAGAGGATGACACGATATCATAGTAGTTGACCATGGAATAGAGCAATGTTAACTTTGTCACGCTTTCTTGGTTGGCCGTTTCGAACACCTCTCTCGGTTGTTTTGGGACGCAGCCGCTCATCTGAATCTGTTCCCACGACGGGATATTCGCCTGACGATTGTGA
>DASQJA010000209.1:0-15950 GCA_035631275.1 Bryobacteraceae bacterium | reverse complement strand
AAGCGGGCAGAGTGAAGATTGCGCCAGCGGCGAGGCCCTCACCAATGGTTCCCGCAGTGCGCGTGATGTTTTCTTCGAGCACCGATCCGTTGAAGAGGCGCAGCACGGCCATGCCAACGACCGCAGCGGGATACGTCGCGGCGATGGTGATGCCTGCTCGCAGGCCAAGGTAGGCGTTCGCTGCGCCGAGAACCACTGTCAGGATCAGGCCCAGGAAGAGGGCGCGCGCGGTGAACTCGCGCATCTGGACATTCTCGGGGACGAAAGGCCGAAACCGTTGTTGTGGGTTCATGGTTTAAACCGGATATTCGGTTCACCAATATACCAAGCGATCACTTCGCTGCCGCCGGGCAGGAGCGAACGGCTACTGCCGCGTCTGAGTCTTCATTGTGATAAATCACGCGCAATGCCTGTTGACGAAGAAATTCTCCGCTCGTTGGGAAGAAGACGGCGTAGGCATCGCGGTCCACGGGAAGCTCAGCGCTGGTCAACATGGAAAATTCTTTCAGCTCGTAGTTCCGGTAAACCTCGCGATAGAAGTTGAGCGGGAGGTGATATCGCCAATCGATCCCAAACTTGTCGATTCCGCAGCGATGATGGAGATCATTCAATATCCAGTACAGCTGCTTCGTGTCGCTGTCAAATTTCCATTCTTTGAAGTAGTCGAGTCGTAGGCATCCGACGAAGTACGCAGCGATGAGCGTGAGCATCATGATCCCCAGGCGTGGGACGAGCCTCCCGATCTTAGTTTGAAGGATGGCAGCGAGCGAACCGCAGATGGTGAGGGTCCAGAGCGGAAGAAAGAACAGCCCGGTCCGGTCTTTCGGGAGCGGAATCTGCAGAATCCGAAAAGCAAGCCAATGCAGGAGTAGTGCTGCCAATGAAATTGAGAAAATTGCCCGAACGAAATTTCTTGTAAGGCCCGACACTTGCCCTGGTTCGCCTGTGCGATTTTTCCAGCCAATGATTTCGCTCCATGCGAGAAGAGAAAGCCCGCCTGCCAGCGCAACGTGCGGAATGAGTTTGCCGATTGGTTTTAGCCACGACATGAGCAGAGGATTGACAATGTTGGGATTTAACGCGTCGAAGCTTCCGCTGGCGAAGCCGCTCCACATCTCGGAAAGCTTTTTCGACCCAAAATATAACTCGCGCTTTGGGAACACCGGGAGGACGGACCCGCACAGGACGAAGCCGATCACGAGTCCGGGGACGAAAGTGCACGCAGCTAGCGATGCCAGCTCTTTTGTGTAAGCTCTGTAGGGCCAGGCGGCCCAGGCTGCGTAAGTTATTAACGCGATGAACGCGGCGATCGAAAACGAGAAGTTTGCCGCGCAGGACAGCGCCAGCAGCGCGGAGACCCAAGCAAGATGGGTTCGCAATCGAGGATCATCGTTGCGCAACGTCGAACTGGCGATTACCGCAATTGCCGCGAGAAAAAATCCGATTGCGAGGCTATATCCACGGGCCGCGACCAAGTAGTCGAGTATTAAGGGGTTGTAGACCAAGCAGATAAAGAACACCGCTCGGAGAGCAGTTCTAGTGGTCAGGGCGGCAACTAGATATATCGCCGACGTTATGTAAACGAGAGCACCCAAAATCGCTGGAAGCCGTGCTGTCAGGTTGCTGACGCCGAAGACCGCGAAGGCGAGACGCTCCAGCATCGTATTCAGCACGTGATTGTCGGAAGCGGGCCACCACTGCGTTGGCCAAGGTTTTAAGGCAAGACCCAGGACGGTGCCGGCTTCGTCGAGGGTAATCGATTGCAGGCACGCACGGACGATTACGATGCAGAAGGCCAAAATGGCGAGGGCAACCAGGGCGCCGTTCGCGCGAAGAAATCGCGTAGCCATATGAGCTGCAAAATCATGCTAACTCATCGGGCAGTGCGGCCTGAATAGTCGCCCAGGGAAGGGAATCTTTCGGGGTTAAGCGCGCACCGAAAGGCTACTGCGCGTACAGCCAGAGAAAATTTGGACTGAGGTAATTGCCGGCCTGGAGAGTGACCTGCAAATCGTCACCGAACATTCCCATGGGGACGACGATATTGATCTGGAATGTGCCTGCCACCACTCCCGGGGCTGGACCGGCATAACTAACGGCGACATTTTGGCCATTCACCAAAACGGCAATCGGCAATACCGGCGTGGCGGTGCTGTCGCTGGTTGAGATGGTGCCGTCGACACTGGCCGGCGAAGTCTGGCCAAGACCAGTCGCATAGAACGTTACGGTCGAGCCATCCGTTGCGGGCTGAGTGTAATCAATGGTACCGCCGGTGTCGTTGAATATCCCGAGTCCGGCGCCGTTGCCGTCCGCGGAAAATAGACCCGGCGCCGCGTCAGCGACGAGCACCGTCACTGGCGGGGACGTTTGTCCGTTATAGACGACTTGAAACTGCGCCGTAGGACCGGCCAAACTGAACGGCGTAATGGCCCCGATCTGCGAGGCGGACACATAATACATCGGTACCGGGCTGCCATTCACAAGGACCTGGGTCCCGGCGAGCTCTGTGGCAACGTTTCCCTTGTTGTCCAGCTGGAACTGCGTGAGATTGGAAGTGCCGAGGTTTGCGCCGAAGATCGCAACGATCTCGCCGGGCGCAACGGGACCTCCGACGAAGCTGGCGCCGTTGGCTAGCGCAGAAATCTGCGGAGCGCTAGGAGGCGGTGGGCCGCCGTTCAAGAGTCCATAGATCACCAGAGCGTTCGAGAACGTCGGCACGTACACTCTTCCATTGGCCACGGTGGGCGCGACAAACTTGGCAAAGCGCCCGAGCCCATCCTGATTCGCGTTCCAGCTACTATTCCAAAGTTCGTTGGTCAGATCGCCTGCGTCGAAAGCATGCAACATCCCGGGTGTTTCCGGCATAGTATTATCGCCGGTAGTGAGCCAAAGGATGCCGCTGCCCTCCTTTCCGCCATCGGCGGAAACGGCAAGGCCTACGAAGAAGGACGATGGAATGATGTACTGCGAAGTGGGAGTGCTAGCGAGCGAACCGTTCGAGATCGGCAAAGCTTTCACCGCGTTATAAGGCTCGGCCTCGTAAACGATCGGGCTTCCGTCGTGATTCCACAAAGCCATATCGAACATGCCCCACTGATTGGCTTGCACCGTTTGTGCGGGATTCCAGACCCTGGATTTGCGCATCTGAGTTGTCGGGAGCGTGAACAAGAGTCCGGCCTTCGATCCGGCGATGAGTGTGCTCGTTCCGGGAATGAGCATCGCTCCCGACGATCCAAGATCCCAGTCGCTATCGTTCAGGGCCGACCAATTCTCCGGAGTGAACCAACCGCGCATGTTGAGCTGCGTGGTGCCGAGAAAGGAGCGAGACTCTGGCGACAAACGGAGAATAGATTCGCTAAAAGCGGTGGCCCCATCGTAGTCGCCATTTCCGGTCACGACGTAGATGTCGCCTTCCGCGTCAATCACCGGCCCTCGGCCGCCTTGCCAGATGGAGCCGGCCGCGCCGTTGGGAGTTGTATTGAAGACCGCGGTTTGATGCTGAATGTTCCCGCCGTCGTAGCCGAGAATCCAGCCGTGCCAATATCCTGCGTCGCCGTGGGAACCGAACATGATGTAGTGCTGTCCGTTGCTCAACGCCAAGCCGGGACGTTGCAGATGGTATAGAGGATCGAGAGCTACAGTTCCGTTGCCGTCCGTTCCGGCACCGTATCCGGCGACCGATGCCGTGATCTGCACCGGTCCATTGAGCTGTTCGGTTCCGTCGACGAGCGAAAGCGCATGCAGAAAAAACGCGGGGGCTCCGTTTTGGAGCGTGTCTGTCACGACGTAGATCACTCCGCGCGCCGGATCGATCACAGGCGTGCTCAGAATGCCTACTTCGGGCAGAATGTCGGTGAAGTTGAATACGCTCGAGAGAATAGGAGAGCCGAGATTAACGGTCCAGAGCGGTTTTGCGGACTGCGGCGTATCGGCGTCAATCGCGTACACACTGTTGTGCATGGTCGCGATATAAACCACGTTGTGCGTAACTCCGGAAATCTTGACTCCGGGAACGTATAAAGCCTGTGCGTAAATCTGTCCGTCAACCGGGAACGTGCCAACCTTGCCGAAGCTTGAGCTGTTCACCGTTTGCGGGCTCAGCAGCGTCTCGCTCGTGTTAGAATTCGTCCGGTTGTTATCGTAGTTGGCCGTGAGAACGCTTACCTCGCCCGATGCATTCGATGCCGCGCTTAGGAAAAGTACCGCGAAACTCGATATCCAGCCAATTGTCTTGGTATACACTTATCCGAAAACTCCTCCGATTGCTCATTTATTCCGCCCTACTTACTAAGGCGCGACGAGCACCACTAATTCCGTTTGTACAGCTACGTAAGATTCTACGCGTTCCCCTGGTCGGCGGTTACGGCTCATCACATTTTCTTCGACGAATCCGTCGCGTGCGAGTTTACATGCGCCCGCGTCTGGAGCTGGGAGGGATCAAAAGTCCACACTCATAGTTTAATTGCGCCACGCTCGAGAATGGTTCCGACCGTTTCTTCTAACATTTTTCTAACCTCTTGTTCGTTTGGCCATAAGGGCAATCTCCTAGATGATCGTGAGAGCCATACGGCTTTTTATGATGGGTCTCACTGGGTAGTGTTTTTCGAGTAGTTCGCGTTTCTAGGTGGCCGCGGCGCGATGAATCGATTGTAGCTTCTCCCACAAAACGGATAAAAGGTCGAGCCGTAGTGCATTCGGGCCATCCGACAGTGCGCTTTCAGGCGCTTCGTGCACTTCTAAGAAAACGCCGTCCACTCCGGCCGCGACCGCGGCGCGAGCCAAGGTTGGGATAAAGCGCGGTTGCCCGCCGGACGCGTTGCCGAGGCCGCCGGGCGTTTGTACGCTGTGGGTGGCATCGAAGATCACGGGCCATCCGAAGTCGCGCATAATAGCCAGGCCGCGCATATCCACGACGAGATCGTGATAACCGAACGACGTGCCGCGTTCAGTAAGGAGAATTTTGTTGTTGCCGGTGGACGCCACTTTCTCCGCGGCGTTGCGAATATCTTCGGGGGCGAGGAACTGGCCTTTTTTTATGTTGACTACGCGGCCGGTGCGGCCGGCGGCGAGCAGCAGATCGGTCTGGCGGCAGAGGAACGCGGGAATCTGGAGAACGTCGGCGCCCTCGGCGGCGGTTTCCGCTTGCGAAGGCTCGTGGATGTCGGTGAGCACTGAGAATCCCTCTTTGCGGAGCCCGGCCAGGATTCGGACGCCATCGTTCAACCCGACGCCGCGATATGACGCGCCACTGCTGCGATTCGCTTTGTCGAACGATGCCTTGAAAATGAATTGGCCGGCGATTTTGCGAATCTCGCGCGCGAGGAAGTGGACGTGCTCCTCACTTTCGATCACGCACGGCCCAGCAATCAATGCGAGCGGGCGCCCAGGTCCGATTTCAGGGAGGGTGCTCAATCGGCGTGCGAGAACTGTTCAGCTCGCGTTCTCGCCTGGGACTTGATGCGATTCAAGTGGTGCTGGTGCGCTGCGCCGATAAAGGCCGAGAAGAGCGGATGCGGTTCGAGCGGCTTGGACTTGAATTCGGGATGGAACTGGCAGCCGAGCAACCAGGGATGGTCGGGGATCTCGCAGATCTCGACATACACCGCATCGGGAGTTTGGCCGGCGATGCGCATGCCGTGGCTGGTTAGGATCTGCTCGTAGTCGCGATTGAATTCGTAGCGATGGCGGTGACGCTCGCTGATCTCCGGCGCGCCGTAAGCGATCTCAGCGAAACTGCCTGGTGTGAGCAGGCATGGATATGCGCCGAGGCGCATCGTTCCGCCCAGCTCGTCAACGCCTTTCAATTCGCGTAGTTTGTAAATCACGCGGTCGGGCGTGGACGGATCCACCTCGGTGGTATTGGCGTTCACTAGACCGCACACGTTGCGCGCGAATTCGATCACCATGGTCTGCATTCCCAGGCAAATGCCGAAATACGGAACCTTGTATTCGCGAGCGTAGCGAATGGCGGTAATCATACCTTCGACGCCGCGCTTGCCGAATCCGCCGGGAACCAGGATGCCATCGAATTTCTGGAGATCGTGAGCGCAATCCGGCCAAACCATGTTCTCCGATTCGATCCAGTGGATGTTCACCTTGAGGCGATGCGCGAGGCCGCCGTGCAGCAGCGCTTCCTTCAGGCTCTTGTATGAGTCCTCGTACTCGACATATTTCCCGACCAGGGCGATGTCCACTTCGCCTTCCGGATTGTGCATGCGCTCCAGCATTCCTGTCCAGCGGCTGAGATCGCGATGTTTGGCTTCAGTGCGCAGCAGACGCAGCAGGATTTCGTCCACGCGCTGCTCGGCGAAGACCAAAGGCACTTCGTAGACCGAGTTGACGTCGGTGGCGGTGATGACGGCTTCCACATCCACGTCGCAGAAGAGCGCGATCTTTTCCTTCATGTCGTCCGGGAGCGTACGCTCGGACCGGCACAACAGCATGTCGGGCTGGATACCGATGGCGCGCAGTTCCTTGACGCTATGCTGCGTGGGCTTGGTTTTCAGCTCTTGCGCGGCAGCGATCCATGGAACCAGGGTGACGTGAACGAATACGGTGTTATCCCGGCCGAGCTCGTGACGGAGCTGGCGAATGGCTTCGAGGAATGGCAGCGATTCGATGTCGCCCACCGTGCCGCCGATTTCGACGATCACCACATCGACGTCGGCTGCCACCTTGCGGGCTGCGGCCTTAATTTCGTTCGTGACGTGAGGAATCACCTGCACAGTCTTGCCGAGGTAGTCGCCTCGCCGCTCGCGATGGATGATTTGCTCGTAAATGCGGCCCGAAGTCAGGTTATTGCTTTGTGTAAGCGGGGCGTGGGTGAAGCGCTCATAGTGTCCGAGATCGAGATCGGTTTCGGCGCCATCGTCGGTGACGAAGACTTCGCCATGCTGGAACGGGCTCATGGTGCCGGGGTCGACATTCAGATATGGATCGAACTTCTGGAGCGTTACTTTGAGCCCCCGGCTTTCGAGCAGGCATCCGATGGATGCCGCGGCGATGCCCTTACCAAGAGACGATACTACGCCCCCCGTAACGAAGATGTACTTGGTGGCTGGCATGGATTCTGGCTCCTACTTCAATAATGACGGTTCAAACAGCAAGGCGACGCGTTCCAAGTCTTGTGGCGTATCGACGCTGAACGATTCGTAGCTGGCCTCGACCACACGAATACGATGGCCGTTTTCGAGCGCCCGCAATTGCTCGAGGTGCTCAGCCTGCTCGAGGGGACCTACTGGAAGACCGGAATAGGCGAGCAGGAAATCGCGCCGGTACACATAAAGACCGATATGTTTGAAGTGCGCCGCGCGTCCCTCGCGAGCATAGGGGATGGCACTGCGCGAGAAATAGATCGCGTCGCCGCGAAGATCGGTTACCACTTTCACGACGTTGGGATCGGAAATTTCGGACGGATCTTCGATGCGCGTGGCGAGCGTCGCAATTTCGACCTCGGGATCATTTGCGAGTGCAAGCACGGCCGCGTCGATCGCCGCGGGATCGAGCAGCGGCTCGTCGCCCTGGATGTTCACGACCACGCCGGCCTTTTCCGATTCGGCGACTTCGGCCACGCGGTCGGTTCCCGACAAATGGTCGGCGCTCGTCATGCGTACGGGCGCACCGAACGAGCGGGCGGCGTCGCGAATGCGCTCGTCATCGGTGGCGATGACGACGTTGTGCAGATATCGCGCCAGGCTGGCTCGCTCAAAAACGTGCTGTATGATGGGCTTGCCGGCGAGAGAAGCGAGGGCCTTACCAGGGAAACGTGAGGAGGCGAACCGGGCAGGGATCACGCCCAGAGTTCTGCTTGGCACAATCGATCATAGCACAACCGTGTAACATCGCAAAACCGTTGTTAACCACCACGGCGGAAAACGGCGACGGGTGTGGCGTCCGGCCTCTCACAACAAACCCACTCGCGTCGCGTCAACGTAGCGGCGTCCACGACCGAGAAAGATCACAGTTTTATGCCGATGGCGGAATAAAAATTGCAACGGAGGCTCGGTGGAGGTATGCATGCCCGAAAAGAAGACTATCGAGCGAGCCCGACGAGATGCACGAGCGGGCAAGTCGCCCAGCACCCAAGCCGGCGAATTCGTGCGCGAAGAGATGGATCACGTTCGCGAAGGAAAACACGGAGCCCGATCCGCCAAGCAAGCCATCGCTATCGGACTTTCGAAAGCTCGCCGTGCGGGAATCGACTTAAAGCCACCGCGGAAAGGTCAGGCGTCGGAGAGAACGCGCAAGAAGGCTCGACGGGATAGCGCTATGAGCAGGTCGCATCGCGTCAGGTCGACTTCGCGAACCAGATCGCGTGCGACGAGCGGCGCTTTGAAACACGAGGGGCGTACCGCGGCGTCGCGATCGGCTCTGTCCCGTTATGCGCACGCAAGCGCAGCCAGGCGTGGCTCCGCGAATCGAAAAAGGGCGGCTCGCAAAGCTGCGCGCACTCGCGCGCGGCGTGGTTAAACGAGAGAATTTTACATCGGAAGGACAACTTTACGGAAATTCTTTGCCGGTAGGTCTTCAGGCCGGGCGGGAGACAATCTCCTCGGCCCGGCCTTGTCGGATATTAGCGGCTGGGCTGGGGCTCGCGTTCTTTCTTTGGATCGTTCGGTCCTTTTTGTTCCTTGTTTCCAAATTGACCCTGTTGGCCGGATTGATGACCCGGCTGAGCGGGCTGGTGCTCTTGTCCACGATTGGGCTGATTACCTTGCTTTTCCGGTTGATTATGTTTTTGCGGATCCATGCTGGATGATAAACCTCCATAAGGTAGAAACATCGCAGAGCGAATCTGTTGCGCGTGTCACGGAGTGTTACGGTTGCTAACGCCAAGTGGCAGCCGCGCTGCATGTGAAGGTTGCATGATACGCAAACTGAAAAATGGTGAGTATCGGCTTTATTCGATGAAAAAAGATCCGAAAACCGGTCGACGCAAGAACCTGGGTACGTTCCCGACGCGCGCAGGGGCTGAGAAACACGAGCGTGCCGTTCAATACTTCAAGCGTGCCGCTAGCTGATGCGACAATTTTCCGCACGATCGAATTTGTTTGAGCCGCCGTGGATCATCGGTTCGGCACTTTAGGATCATCAGCAAGTCCCCGGGACGGAAATACCGATTGGAGCACGGCAGACTCGAGCCGAGGAAAGGAATGAAAATGCTACTTCTGATTCTGCTGATCATCCTGCTGTTGGCAGTGTTCCCGACGTGGCCGTATAGCAGAGGCTGGGGATACTATCCTACTAGCGGCGTCGGACTGATTCTAGTAATTATTTTGATTCTCATGCTCATGGGCATCTTCCATTTGTAAAGAGGCGAGCGCCGGCTCCGATGTCGGCGAATTGCGCGCCGAGGCGAGCGGAAGCCGCAGGACACATATCGATTCACGTTGCGCCGCCGCAGCAAATACCGCGCATTGTCCCTTGACCGTTAGGAGTGAAAGTGCGAATTGCTCAAGTTAGCCCCTTGTATGAACGAACTCCACCGCGCTTGTACGGAGGAACCGAACGCGTTGTTTCTTATCTAACCGAGGAGCTGGTCCGGCAGGGGCATCAAGTCACTCTTTTCGCCAGCGGCGACTCTGCCACGCGCGCCGAGCTGGTGTCGCCGTGCGAACGGTCCTTGCGGCTCGATCCAGACTGCCGCGATCCGCTCGCGTATCACATCATCATGCTGGACCAGCTTTACCGTCGCGCTTCCGATTTCGACGTTATTCATTTTCATATCGACTACTTGCATTTCGCTATCTCGGCGAAACATCCCACGCCGCAATTGACTACGCTCCACGGCCGGCTGGATCTTCCTGAGCTGCCTTACGTCTACCGGCACTTTTGCCAGATGCCGCTGATATCGATTTCCGACGCGCAGCGCCGCCCCATCAGTTGGGCGAACTGGCGCGCCACGGTATTTCATGGCTTGCCGAAAGATCTCTATTCTTTCCAGAGCGAGGCCGGAAAATACCTGGTCTTCCTCGGTCGCATCTCCCCCGAAAAGCGAGTCGATCGAGCCATCGAGGTCGCCAAGCGAACTGGCATGCCCATCCGGATCGCAGCCAAAGTGGACCGCGCAGACATCGACTACTTCAAAGCGGTGATCGAACCACTGCTCGATCACTCACTCGTGGAATTCGTCGGCGAAATCAGCGAGAGCGAAAAGCAGGAGTTGCTTGGAAACGCGTTCGCGCTGTTATTTCTGATCGATTGGCCCGAACCGTTCGGGTTAGCGATGATTGAAGCGATGGCCTGTGGAACACCCGTGATTGCCTTCCGGCATGGTTCAGTATCTGAAATTGTCGAGGAGGGGACATCGGGTGTCATCGTTGAGTCCGTGGAGCAGGCGGTCGAAGCGGTTGGCCGAGTCGGGACACTGAACCGCGCTGCCTGCCGCGCCGCATTCGACCGGCGATTCACGGGCGCCCAAATGGCGCGGAACTATTTGGCGCAATATAACCGCCTTCAAAGCGACAGCGTACACGCTCCCAAAGAAATAGACCTACGCATGCCTCCGCAGGCCGCTTCCTGCTCGGCACACCAAACACACAGTCGCCTGACTGTCCTCGAAGCGCGAGATGGAAACGCATAGTGCAGGGACCGATACCGGACGTCCGGAAACGGCGGCTGCGAGTGTAACGTACTACATTCAAGCCACCAGCGCACCGCCTGATTATGAGGCGCTGGTTCTGAAGAACGAGGAGACCTTCGGAATCTTCGACCGCTACGGCGACATCGACGCGACCGAACGGAGCCAGGAAGGCGTTTACTTTCACGGAACGCGGTATCTCTCTCGTTTGAAACTGACGCACCTCGATAGCCGCCCTTTGCTGCTGAGTTCGACGGTTCGCAACGACAACGTGTTGCTGGCCGCCGATATGACCAATCCCGACATTCTTAGCGATGGCAGTTTGCTGCTTTCGCGCGGAACTCTTCACATTTACCGCCAGCAGTTCCTTTGGAAAGATTGCCTGTACGTCAGCTTGAGCGTCCGCAACTATGCCGTGACGCCGGTAGTGATTGGCTTTGCGCTGGAGTTTGGCGCCGATTTCGCCGACATCTTCGAGGTTCGGGGACAACGCCGGGAGCACCGGGGGGTTCTGAAGGATCCCCGTGTGGTGCCCGGCGGAGTCGTACTCGAATATTGTGGCCTCGATTCAGCCCCCAGACACACCGTGATTCGTTCGTCACCTCCGCCGGAGGCGATCCTGGCGTCCGGCTTCCATTTCAGGCTGGAGCTTCCGCCGGAGAAAGATCGACACGTGGAATTGTGCTTTGCATTCGAACTGGATCATCGAACCGCGGCCTGCTCGGATTTCGCTTCCGGACTCGAAGCCGCAAGCTCAGCCGAGGCAGCGAAAGGACTGGCGCCGCGCATTTCGACCTCCAACGTCCAGTTCGACGCCTGGATCAATCGCTCGCGTGCCGACCTCAACATGCTGCTTACGAAAGGTCCATGCGGGCTCTATCCTTACGCAGGCGTCCCGTGGTTCAGCACGCCGTTCGGCCGGGACGGTATCATCACGGCGCTCGAGTGTCTGTGGCTTGCGCCGCAGATCGCTCGCGGTGTGCTCTCGTACCTGGCGGCAACGCAAGCGAAAGATCTTTCGCCGGAGCGGGACGCCGAACCTGGAAAAATACTGCACGAAGCGCGCGAAGGCGAAATGGCCGCGAGCGGCGAGATTCCCTTCGGCCGATACTACGGGAGCATCGATTCGACTCCGTTGTTTCTGATGTTGGCCGGTGCATACTATCGCCGTACAGGCGACCTTGGGTTCATTCAATCGCTCTGGCCAAACATCGATCTGGCATCGCGTTGGATCGACGAATATGGCGATGCCGATCACGACGGCTTTGTTGAATACCGCCGCCAGACCGACAAGGGCCTTGTCAACCAGGGCTGGAAGGATTCGCACGATGCGATTTTCCACGCCGATGGCCGGCTGGCCGAAGGGCCGATCGCGCTGTGCGAAGTGCAAGGGTACGTCTATCAAGCCAAGCTGAGCGTAGCCGATATCGCCGGGGCCCTGGGGCACCTTGAAATCGCGCAGCGAAAAAAATCCGAGGCGGTCGATCTCAAGGAGACGTTCGAACAAGCGTTCTGGTGTGATCCTATCTCGATGTATGCTCTGGCGCTGGATGGCGAAAAGCGGCAATGCCAGGTGAAAACATCGAACGCGGGCCAATGTCTCTTCACGGGAATTGCCGGTAAAGCGCACGCCCAAAAGATTGCCGGCCAACTCGGCACTGATAGCTTTTTCAGCGGCTGGGGTGTTCGAACCGTCGCCAGCTCCGAGTCCCGGTACAATCCGATGTCGTATCACAACGGCTCCGTTTGGCCGCACGACAACACTCTGATTGCCGCCGGGCTGGCGCGATATCGTCTTACGCCGCTGGCGGCCCGGATTCTCGGAGGTTTTTTCGATGCCTCGGGAATGATGTCACTGAATCGACTCCCCGAATTATTTTGCGGGTTCAGCAGACGGCCTGGCAAAGGTCCGACGTTGTATCCAGTGGCCTGCTCGCCGCAAGCGTGGTCGGCCGGAGCGGTGTTTCTGTTATTGCAATCCTCGATCGGGCTGTCCATCGACGCTATCGAGAATCACATCGTGCTTACTTCTCCTGTCTTGCCGTCCTTCTTGGAAAGCGTTCGGATCCGAAACATCGAAGTGGGGGACGCTTCGGTGGACCTCATGCTCTTTCGCTCGGGTAATGCAGTTGCTGTGACAGTAGAGCGAAGGAGCGGAGAAGTAGATGTTCTGGCGGTGAATTGATCCTATCGAGGCGATGAAAAGCTAACGCTAGTGTCTAGCTAGCTCCCCGAACCGCTGGCTGCATGGTTTCCAGCGCCAAACGCTCGCGGACATGACGCAAGTCCGCGACGAAATCGCGATACTGAGCATGCCGTTCGGCGGCATCCGGTGCGCGCAAGATTGCCGATGGGTGGACCGTCGCTGTTACTTTGGCGCCGCTCGGATGGTTGAAGAACTTCCCGCGCTCCTTTGTCAGTCGAAATGCCGGACCCATCATGGCCAGAGTGGCAGTCGCGCCAAGGCATACCGCGATTTTCGGCTTTATCGCTGCAAGCTCCGCCTCGAGCCAAGGCCAGCACGCCTTTACCTCCGAGCTGCTTGGCTTCTTGTGTATGCGCCGCTTGCCGCGTTCTTCAAACTTGAAGTGCTTCACGGCGTTAGTCACGTAGACTTGCGAACGGAGAATTCCCGCTTCCTCCATGGCGCGGTCCAGGAGCTTGCCCGCTGGTCCGACGAAAGGACGCCCTCGCAAGTCCTCATCATTGCCCGGCTGCTCTCCGATCATGACGATGGGTGCTAGCGCTGGTCCTTCGCCGAAAACCGCCTGGGTCGCGAACCAGTACAAGTTGCATCCCTGGCATTCCTGGATGGCGCCCCGGAGTGCGGCTAGTGTCTTTCGCGCAGGAAGAAAAGGCCTCGTACTCTTTGCTTGTGTTTGCGGCATAGCCGGGTCCTCGGCTTCAAACCGAGCAATCCGCGTGCCTTCTGGGGAGCTGAAATGGGCGAATCTCCCACAGCAGGCGATGAAACGGATGCCGAGCTACTTCAGCCTCGGTTCGGTTTAGAGTGTCAAGCCGCCTACTCTAGTACCAGCGCCCAGGCGCTATGTCCTTTCGAGGGAGCCCGTGGTTAGTTACGCCAATGCGGCGCTCAGTTGGAGCCAGGGACGAGATTCTTTTGTTCCCGCTCGTATTCCTGCACGACGCGCTTCACGTACTCGATGGTCTCGGCATAGGGCGGAACGCCCTTGTACTTCTCGACCGCTGCGGGGCCGGCATTATATGCGGCAATTGCCTTGAGGACTTGGTGCGGGTCCTTCTCATACTTCAACAGCAGCTCGCGCAGATAGCGCGCGCCGGCCTCAGCGTTTTCGCTGGGATCATAAGGATTGGCGTTTAACTCAGCGGCCGTTCCGGGCATGAGCTGCATCAGTCCGACCGCGCCCTTTGGCGAAACCGCGTCGGCGTGATACGCCGATTCCGCGCGGGCGATGCTGTGCACTAAAGCCGGCGGAAGCCCCGCTTGCTTCGCGGCGCGCGTGATTAGTTCCTCGGGAGTCAGCCGCGCTTGGGCCTGGTCAGGCTTGGCCCGCTGCGAGGCCAGGGGCGCCGCGGGTGGCGTGTACTCTTCGCGCTCGATGGCGGAGACCATCGTGGCTGGGATCTCGATCGCGCCCTGACTGGTCTCGAGATGCATCGTCGCGCCTTCCACGCTATGACTTTCGGCGTGGATCTTGAACCCACTCGATAAAACGATGAACTCGCCGGCGCTGGCCGACCAGGTAATCGCTAGAAAGGAAAGAACAAGTTTCATCGGGCGCAAACTACGTCACAATTATGACGCATCCGGCCTCCCAGGCGTTGATCGGCGCTGTCGTGCCCCGGCTCCTCAGCAAGTTGACACCGTTGTTACCGTGGTAGAAAGAGAACTTATGGCATTCGTGAAAGTCGGATCGCTCTCGCAGCTTCCTCCCGGCGCAGTGATGGAAGTTGTCCTCGGCGAAAATTCCTTTG
This sequence comes from Bryobacteraceae bacterium, assembly GCA_035631275.1. Classification (GTDB taxonomy): domain Bacteria; phylum Acidobacteriota; class Terriglobia; order Bryobacterales; family Bryobacteraceae; genus Palsa-89. The sequence goes on along the minus strand of DASQJA010000209.1, from coordinate 1,414 downwards.
CGGTTTGTAACGCGGGCGGGCAACTGCATGCGCTGGCCGGCATCTGTCCTCATGCGGGGGGGCCGATCGGGCAGGGCGCGATGCAGGAGAATCTGGTGGTCTGCCCGTGGCACGAGTGGGCCTACGATTGCCGCACCGGGGAGAACGACTACGATCCGGCCGTCAAGCTCGACACCTTCGCGGTGAAGACCGACGGGGACGATATTCTGGTGGATCCTGACGCGCGTGCCTGAGCTTCCCGAAGTCGAGACGGTGGTACGCTCGCTCGCGCCGAGACTTACCGGCCGCAAGATCGAAGACGCGCGCTTCTCCTCGCATCACGTCGTCCGTCAGAAATTTGCGACGCTGCGCCAGCGCGTACGCGGTCAGCGGGTAAACTCGGTCCGGCGGCATGGGAAGTTTATCGTCATGGAGTTGGAGCGCGGATTCCTTACCGTGCATCTCGGCATGACCGGCAAGCTGCTGCTCGACTCCGAACCCGGTCCCTACGCACGCGCAGTATTCACACTGGATCGAGGCCTGTTGGTTTACGACGACATCCGTCATTTCGGTCGAATCGAGTGGAGCGCGCAACCGCTGGAACGTGCCGAAAAGCTTGGTCCCGACGCGCTATCGGTCACACTGAAGGATTTTCGGGAGCTGCTCAAGCTGCGGCGATCGCGCATTAAGCCCTTGCTGCTGAACCAGCGTTTCTTGCGCGGCATGGGCAACATATACACCGACGAAGCGCTGTTTGAGGCGCGCATCCATCCCCAAGCAATGGCCGCGAGCCTCAGCCGCGAGCGCGCCGCGCGTTTGCATCAGGCGATGGTCGACATTTTGAACACGGCAATTCGACTGAAAGGCTCGTCGGTATCCGACTATGTCGATGCGGACGGGCAGAAGGGCAGCTTTCAGCAACAGCATCAAGTCTATGGGCGCGAAGGCGAGCCGTGTTCTATCTGCGGGACGCCGATCCGGAGGATCGTGGTGGGACAGCGTGGGACGCACTACTGTCCGAAGTGCCAGAAAGGCTGAGCACCTGGTCGGCCACCTGCACCACCGGCTTCATAGCGGCAACATCGTGCACGCGAACTATGTGCGCACCTCCCAGAATGGCGGCGGTGACAGCGGCCGCAGTCGCGCACTCAAGCAGTTCCTTGGCAATTTGATTGGCGCCCGCATTGTCCGTGTGCGGGAGAAACGACTTGCGCGAGGGCCCTACGAGAATCGGCAGATCGAGAGCGGTCAACTGATGCAGACGCGCGAGAATCTCCGCGTTCTGTTCTTTGCGTTTACCGAAGCCGAGCCCCGGGTCGATGACGATGCGCGTGCGGTCCACGCGCGAAGCGATGGCGCGATGCACGGATGCATCCAGATCGTGCCGGATCGCACCGAGTACGTCCTTGAGTGGCGGCAACTTGGCCCACGTTTC
>DASQJA010000208.1:0-12608 GCA_035631275.1 Bryobacteraceae bacterium | reverse complement strand
AGCATGTGCCCTAGCGCTTCCGGCCCGCCCCAAACGGAAAGGTAGAAGATCGCCACCACAAGCCACACCGGGAGCGCAATCAGCGTCAGCACCGACTTACGGAGGGCCGCGAAATACGCCGCGGGGCTTTGCATATCAGTGATCCGGAAGATCCAGTTTGCTCTCACCGCGAGCGGCAGCGAGAAGACCACCCGTGCTCCGAGTACCGCGAGAATGAGGAGAATAAATCCCACAGCCATGAGCGGCGTGTTCGGTTCGTACCAATGCGGTGTCTGAAATCCGTAGCGACGCGCCAGGGCGTACATCTGAGAGTTTCCGTAGAGCAGGGCTTTGGCGTACGTGATCGAGATGGCTAGCCCAAGGCCGCCGAAGACGGCCATCAAGTTCCGATGCAGACGGCTGCGCGTCAGCGTGCGGGCGATGAAGAGCAGAATCGCACGGTCCAGCGGTTTCCAATTCGCCGTTGCTCGGCGAACAACCCACGGAAACACGCGCGACGGCGGATGAGCGCGATCGGCCGGCACGATGTCCGGCTCTTCTACGATGCGCCGCGTGACCTGATACTGGGCGAGTGCGAAAGATAGAGCTGCTGTAGAGACAGCGGCGATCAGGGTGGCCAACGCGCGACTTGCCAGCGGCGCAAACGTCGGCTGCGCGGAAGCATTCAATGTTTGGAAGAGGCCTAGAAACCAGAACGAGGGAAGCAGCCGAGCGGCGTCCGGGATGCCATGGCTCACGTCCAGATCGAGCGGCCCGGGCGTAAGGAAAAAGACCGCTAGGATCGCGAAAAATGAGGCCACTTGAAGCGCGTTCGAGACTTTTAGGAATCGGCGGTAGGTGAGCGTTAGAGCGGCCAGGCCTTGCAGCGCAACGAGAGAACAGAATATCCATAATCCCGCGGCGGTAACCGTGGTCCAATAAGCGAAGAACGTTCTGACACCGCCAGCGGCAAATGGATAGGCAAGGCCGATGATGCCGTTGATCGCGATCAGGCAAACCGCCAGGCCGGTGCCCGTGGCTGCAAGTTTGGCGCGCGAGATCGTGTTCTGACGAATAGGCAGGCTGGCGAGCACCAGCGTGTCATGCCGGCTCGGGAAGATCGAGTCCCAGGCAAACACTGTGAATACGCCAATCACCGCGATGGTGATGCCGATGAGAAATTCCTGATCGCCCCAGGCCCCCAGGCGAATCTGCGCAGAGGTCGCCTTACGGTACTGCGGGAGGATTTCGATCGCGAGGATGATGCTGATAGAGATCAGCAGCGCGCCGATCTGCGCCAGCAGCCGTGACGGATCGCCGTGTGTCGCGATCAGCTCCGTGTCGACGATCTGGGCGAGAAAATTCCGGTAGAGAACGCGGAATTGCCGGCGCGCCCGAGAGTCGCCCATGCCTCACAGCTCGATCAGTTCCACAATTTCTCCGGTTACCTTTTCAGTGTCCTGCTCGACGGCGAGCTGGGCGAAGATATCTTCGAGCTTTGGCAACGACATCAGAACACGCAGATGCTCGATGGAGTCGTCGGCGGCCAAGCGGCCTTTGTGCAGGATCACGACGTGGGAACAAATGCGCTCGACGATGTCCAGTTCGTGCGTACTGAAGAGAATCACCTTGCCGCGACGCGCAAGCTCTTGGATCAGATTGCGCAGCACCAGAGCCGAATTGATATCGAGGCCCGTAAACGGCTCGTCGAGCAGAAGAATCTCCGGATTGTGGAGCAGCGCCGCGGCGAGAAGAATTTTCTGGCGCATGCCTTTCGAATACGACGACATGGCAACATAGCGATCGTCGTAGAGCAAGAAGAGATGCAGCAGCCCATCGATCTTTTCGCGAAGATGCTTTTCGTCGAGCGCCCGGAGCTGCCCGACCATCTCCAGAAACTCGGCGCCGGTCAGGTGGGGATAAAGCTGCGACTCTTCGGGCACATAACCGAGACGCATCTTGTGCGCGATCAGATCTTGCTCGATGGGCGTGCCGTTGTAAAGGATGCTGCCTTCGCTTGGCTCGAGGAGCCCAGTGATCATTTTGATGGTCGTGGATTTGCCGGAGCCGTTGGGGCCAAGGTATCCGGTGACAACTCCGGCATGCGCCGTGAAGCTGACGTTGTCGACGGCCGGGATGCCCGAAAATCGCTTGGTGACGCCGCGCAGCTCTAGCATGATCACAACCTTCGGCGGCGCGTTGACTGGAACAGTGCGACAGTGGCGATCAACGTCAACGAGATCGCGATTAGCGAGCCAAGAGCGAGCAGGATCAGGTCATCCATTTCCATCACCGACCACTTGGCGTGGATTCGTGGCGCCGTCGCTGACATCCAGAAGATCAAGAGCAGGCCCCCACAAATCGCCCCGCCTATCGTCAAAACCAGCCGCTCGCGGAACCAGTGGCGCGCAAGCGACCAGGCCATGTCGAAACAGAATCCCGATGTTTCCTGATCCTGCTCGGCCTGATCGAATACCCATAACAGTTCATCGGCGAACTGGCGGCGAAATGCGGACGGGTGCAGCGCCAACAATGCCCGGTAGGTCGCACGACGCATCAGACGGCCCGCCGAGTTGCCGGACGTAGATTGGTCTTTGCGGCTCTCACGACATTTTCCAGACGCTCTACTTCGGCCGCCAGAACTCGCCGGCCGAACCGCGTCAAGCGGTAATAGCGGCGCCGCTCGTCCTCGCCGGCGTGCCTTCTCTCTACTTCTTCGAGCATGCTCTGGTTCAGAAGCTTTTGCAGGTTGTCGTAGAGCGTGCCTGGGCCGGGCTTGTACTTGCCCTCCGATTGTCGCGCGATCTCCTGCATGATGCCGTAGCCGTGACGGTCTTCGCTTGAAAGCGCCAGCAGAATATGTAGCGCGGCCGGCGAGAGCGGTAGAAATGGGCTCAGGTCGTCCATAGTCGAGATCCGTTATATCGGAATCCGAATGAGTTGTCAAGCCGCTCGAGCGGCTGCCAGCTAAAATAACTCTCGTGAGTACTGTCAGCTTCGAGCAAGCGCGCGCCTGCGTTCTTCAAAAGGTAGGCGAGGCTGGCGTGCAGCCGGCCACCGAGGCCGTCCGCCTCTCCGACGCTGCGGGGCGCATCTTGGCCGAGCCCATTGCTTCCGACCGCGATCTGCCGCCCGTCTCGCGCTCGGTGCGCGACGGTTTCGCCGTGCGAGCCGCCGACCTGCCGGGCGAATTGGTAGTGATCGGAGAAGTTCGGGCTGGTGAGTCGTTCGCGTCAGAAGTCCTGCCTGGCCAGGCGGTCGAAATCATGACCGGCGCGCCGATGCCGCGCGGCGCCGATGCAGTGGTCATGGTGGAGCATGTCACGGTAACCGGGAATCGCGTTGCTGTGCAGCGCTCTCTCGTACGCGGCGACAATGTCAGCCTTGCGGCTTCGCAGGGGCGTGCGGGCGAGATCCTGCTGGAGCCGGGCAAGCGGATCGGCTTCGCCGATGTCGCGCTGATCGCTTCCGTGGGCAACGCTAGAGCTTTGGTCTATGCCAGGCCAACTGTCGCCGTGCTCGGCACCGGCGATGAGATCGTCCCCGTGGCGACCGCGCCGCTCCCCTATCAAGTCCGAAATTCCAACGTCGAGTCGCTGGCCGTCCAGATTTTACACGCGGGCGCGACTCCGCACCTCTTGCCCATAGCGCCGGATCTCTACGCAGCCACGCGCGAGCTGATCGAACATGGGCTGCTCTTCGATATGCTTTTGCTCTCCGGCGGCGTGTCGGCGGGCAAATACGACCTGGTGGAGAAAGTACTCGCGGATCTTGGCGCGGAGTTTTTCTTCGATCGCGTGCTCATCATGCCCGGGCAACCCTTGGTTTTCGGTCGCGTACGCGACAAGTTCTTCTTCGGCCTGCCCGGCAATCCCGCTTCCACGATGGTGACGTTTGAGATCTTTGCCCGAGCCGCGGTGGAGCTGCTGTGCGGTCTGCGCGAACCGGCTCTACCCTTCCTCTGGACCCGCCTGGCGCGCGAGTTTCGGCAGAAAACCGGTCTCACGCGGTTCCTTCCCGCCTTGCTGAGCGCTGACGGATCGTCCGTCGACCCGCTTCCCTGGCAGGGTTCCGGCGACATCCCCACACTCGCGCGCGCCAATGCTCTCCTGGTGACCGATCCGGACCGCGAGACCTGGGCCGCGGGCGACTGGATTCGAGTTCTGATGAAATAGTGGATGGCCGCCCCAATGAACTAGCCGCATGAAGAAAAAGCTCAGCCACTACGACGACTCAGGATCCCCGCGTATGGTGGACATTTCGAGTAAGATGCCCACTAGGCGCACCGCGCGGGCACACGCGTTCGTCAAGATGCGGCCTCAGGTGCTCGAGCAGCTTCCATCGAATCCCAAGGGCAATCCGCTCGAGATCGCTCGCGTGGCCGGCATCTCGGCTGCCAAGAAGACGTCCGAGCTGATCCCGCTCTGTCATCCGTTGATGCTATCGCATGCCGACGTGGAAGTGAGGGTGGAAGAAAATGGCGTGCGAATCACTTCGAGCGTAAGTACGACCGGCCCGACTGGCGTCGAGATGGAAGCGATCACAGCGGTCGGCGTCGCTGCGCTCACTGTTTACGACATGACCAAAGCGCTCGACAAGGGAATTGAGATTCACGAAATCTACCTGCTCGAAAAAACCGGCGGCAAGAGCGGGGACTATCGCCGGCCATGATTCGGGTTGCGATCGTCACTGTCAGCGACTCGGCGGTGGCGGGTACGCGGGCGGACAGATCCGGTCCAGCCCTGCGCGAACGAGTGGAGGCGCTCGGTTGGACGGTGTGCGCGCAGGAGACTGTCCCCGACGAGCGCGATCAAATTGCGGCAGCGCTGCGTCGACTGGGCGGCTCGATTCAGCCGATGTTGATTTTGACCGCGGGAGGAACTGGCGTGTCACTGCGGGACGTAACACCGGAAGCGACGCGGGACGTCATCGAACGCGAGGCACCGGGCTTGGCTGAATTGATTCGCGACGAAGGCCGTAAGGCCACGCCGTTCGCCGCTTTGAGCCGAGGTATCGCCGGGCTGTGCGGGAAGTCGCTCATCGTGAACTTGCCAGGATCGCCGAAAGGCGCCGTGGAATCGCTCGATTCCGTCGCGGCGTTGATCCCGCACGCCATTGATTTACTCGAAGGAAGAACCGAGCACCGCTAGGGTCTGTGTCACACTGAAAGCATGCGCAATATTCTGATCTTTGTCCTATGCGCTGCTTGCCTGGGCCAGACTCCGGCGCCACAAGCACCCAGGCCGGAGCAGGAATCTGTCACTATATTCCGCGGAAACGTCAGTGTCGTGGTGGCGCCGGTCTCCGTTCGCCAGAAAAACGGCGAATTCGTCGATGATCTGCAGCTCGGTGATTTCCAGCTCTTCGACCACAACACACTCCAGAACGTCACGGCCGATATTCGGAACGAGCCCCTTTCGCTCGTGGTTGCCGTTCAGAAGAGCACCAACATGAACGTGATCCTTCCAAAGATCCAGCGCGTCGGTTCGATGCTGAACGACATTCTTGCTGGGCAGGATGGCGAGGTTGCGCTGGTTGCGTTCGACCATCGCATCCAGGTGGCGCAAGATTTCACAAACGAGACTACAAAGATCAGCGAAGCCCTGAAGAACATCAAGCCGGGCAGCACCAACCACGCGGTCATCGACGCCGAGATGGCGTGCGTTCGTATGCTTCGCCAGCGGCCGAAGGAACGCCGCAAAGTACTGCTGCTCATTGCCGAAAAACGCGACCGCGGTAGCGAAGCGCGAGTTCGCGAAGCACTCGAAGAAGCCGAGTTCGCCAACGTCGCGATCTTTTCGATCGATATCTCGAGTGTGGTGGCAACACTAACCGGTGAGGCGATTCCACCTCGCCCGCCCGCGATTCCCGCCACTGCCGAACATGTTCCCGCCGGCGCCCCCCTGACTCCAACCACCATCGAGCAGAATTATTACGTCGGGAACTACATTCCCATGTTCGTCGACATTTTCAAAGGCGTGAAGAGTCTTTTCGTCGACGACACGCTGGACGTCTTTACGAAGTTCACCGGTGGCACGCAGTATTCGTTCATCAGCGAGAAGAGCCTGGAAAGAGCGGTGCAGGGAATTTCGCGCGAAATGCACAGCCAGTACCTGCTGAGTTACTCGCCGAACAATCAAACCGTTGGTGGCTTTCACGACATTCGTGTCGTCGTGGATCGGCCGGGACTGGAAGTGCGAACACGCCCGGGCTACTACGTTGCGGGCAGCGTCCGCGAATAAGCCTTACGCGCGAAACGTGATTGCGGCGAAACTCACGATGCTTTGCTCGTCGATGTTCCACTGCTGATACCGCTTGAGATCGCCTCGGGACTTCGGAACCGTCTTGAGAAACGTGTAGATCGGCGCCGATCCGCACCATTTCAGGTCGTCCCGATTTTCCTGTACCTGATCCCAGAATCCGTTGGGGTCGGATCGGCTGAGGCTCTCGATGCGCGACCGATCCCGCTCAGCCACCGCGACCATCGCGCCTTCATCCGCTCTCGCAGAATCCTTGTCGCCATAGCGGCGTCCCATGTGCGCCATGTCGACGCCCAGAACCCACAAGAGCCGATCACCTTCGCGCGCAGCGATTTCTCCGAGCGCACCGAAAAGTCGCTCAACATCGGGATTGCTCTCGGGCTTCCCGCCGTAGTGGATGCTGCGAGCGAAGGAGCCGCAGAGAATCGGAAGAATTTTGATGCCGGGCCCGTAGATGTGCTGCAGGAAGAGCACCTGGAATTCGATGGAGTGCTCGACCGCGTGGCAGTAGTCCTCCATGCGCACCGCGCCCGGCGCCGCCCCTGCTAACTCGTCCACCAAATTGAAATCGGTGATGGACTCGCCGAATGGAGTGACGAACGGTTTTCTGGTCAGGCCAAATTTGTCCGGTTCGCCATAGTGCGACGTTCCCAGAACCACGAACGTCCGTTCCCGATACGACGGGAGCAGCGCGCCGTACGCGTCGCGATAGCATTCCCATCCGCCGAACGGGCTGACGTGCGGGGCCGCGACGCCGATCAGCGAGTCCTGCGATGGCTGTGCGGCGTCCTTCATATATCCGTCCAGGATCTTGCGCGCTTCTTCGGCCTCGCCGGGATACGCCGATCCGGCGTGGGAAGGTTCGCGTTTCGGCGCTGCGGCGAACTCGTTGATCCGCCCGCCGCGGAGCTGCTCGAACTTTTCGTCTTCGAGGAACCCCGCTTCGCTCAGCGCTTGATAGAGATGCTTTTCGAGATCGCCAACCTGGATCTCGCCGGTGATCTGAACCAGGTTGGAACGCAAATCGAGCGACGTTTGCTCGCCGTCGAAGCACGCCAGGCACGGTACCAGCTGCGGCGGGATCAGCAGCATCGAATCCGAGAAGCGAAACGGATCGCGGATCAGCAGCCCGGGATTCTGCGGGTCGGGCGAGGGGACAAAATCGAGGCTCAATCGCAGACGTGGCAGGGGCGTGGACACTACAGACTATGTTCGCACGACCGCGCCATTTCGCCAGATCATTGACCCGTTACGCCACCGCCGCAGTCTGCGCCTTAATCAGCGAAACGTCGAGTTCGATTTTCACGTCGTCGCCCACCAGGACCCCGCCCGTCTCGAGAGCGGCGTTCCAGGTCAGGCCGAAGTCGCTGCGCTTGATTTTGGCAGTGGCCGATGCACCGATCCGCAGGTTGCCCCAAGGGTCTTTTCCCTCCGGCGTCGGACCTTCCACCTTCAGGACAACCTCCTTGGAAACACCGTGGATGCTCAAATCGCCGGTGACCTTTAGTTCTCTTTCACCGGCATCCTCGATTTTTTTGCTCTTAAAAGACATGGCCGGGAACTTCTCGGCGTCGAAGAAGTCAGGGCTTTTCAGATGAGCGTTGCGCTGAGGCTCGTGCGTTTCGATGGTACCGACATCGATGGAAACGTCAATGCTCGACGAGCCCGGGTTCCCGGAATCGTAGACCACCGTTCCGGTAACATTGCTAAACGCTCCGCGGACGTTGGTGATCATCATGTGGCGCACGACGAAATGCGCCCTGGTGTGGGCCGGGTCGATCTGGTAACTGGTTTTCATAGGCTCTCCCCAAGAGGTGGATTTAACTTGACATCAAGATAGATGCCGGGCCAAGACGAAAAGGCTCATCCTCGGACCAGATATCTTGATATCAAGGTATAATTAAGCCTCGTGACGAAATCGCGCGTCGAAGACACGTCTGGGATTCACGTCTGGCTGATTCTGTGGAAAGCGTCCAAGGCCATCGAACAAATCGCGATCCGTAGCATAAGCCGTTCTGGTTTAGGCCTGTCCGATTTTGCAATCCTTGAGCTTCTGCTGCACAAGGGCCCTCAGCCGGTGAACGTCATCGGCAAGCGTATCCTGTTGACCAGCGGATCGATCACGACCGCAGTCGATCGGCTCGCGGCCAAGAAGCTGGTTCGCCGGGAAAACGCCGCCGCCGATCGCCGGTCGCGGATCGTCGAGCTCACTCCCGCCGGCCGGCGCGCGATCGCCCGAGCCTTTGAGCAGCACGCCGCCGACATGGAGCAGGCTCTCGCCCACTTGTCGCGAACCGGCCGATCGAAGTTGGTCCGGCTTCTGAAAGCGGCAGCGATTGGATTGTCCTAAGCCATCCAATTTGGTACACTTGTCAACGTGACGCTGCCGATCGGGTCGCTGGATCATAGTTCCGAATTCCCCCTCTATCGCCAGCTTTACGCCTCAATCCGATCTTTAATTGAAAAAGGACGGATTCCAAAAGGCGGTCGGCTGCCCGCCACGCGAGAATTGGCTGGTCAACTTGGACTGAACCGCGCCACAATTTCAGCAGCCTATGAGCTGCTGGAAGCCGAGGGTCTTATCTCCGGTCACGTCGGTCGAGGCAGCTTCGTGGCAGGCGGCGCACGCCGCGCCGGAGTGAATTGGCGCGAGATCGTGGGTTCATCCGCGCCGTCATCCGGTGCGCCCGCCTCCGCGCCCCTCGCCAGTTTCTCCAGTTCGCGGCCCTCGGAGCTGCTCTTCCCTCTCGATGAGTTTCGCGAAACCTGCGACGACGTTCTCGCGAGCGGCGAGGCCCAGGCGATTCTCCAACTCGGCTCACCTGCCGGCTACGCACCCCTCCGCCGCTATCTTCTCGAGCAAGCCCGCGCTGAAGGCGTTGCTCGCGAGTCCGACGACATTCTCATTACCAGCGGCTGCCAGCAAGCTTTTCACTTGCTGCAATCGATCCTGGTGCGCGCCGGCGACAACGTTCTGCTCGAAGATCCTGTGTATCCGGGAATGAAGAATGTGTTTCAGCGATCGGGCGCACGGCTGACCGCCATTCCGGTCGGCGCCGATGGCCTGGACCTGCATGCTTTTGAACGAGCCGCCTCCGAGCATCCGCGGCTGATCGCCGTCACTTCCAATTTTCAGAACCCGACTGGCGCAACGTTCCGGTTGGGCGCGCGCCGCAGCTTGCTCGAAATCGCGCAGGCCTCCGGCGTGATCGTGATCGAAAATGACATCTACGGCGCGCTGGTCTATGAAGGAGATCCGCTTCCGAGTATCAAACAGCTCGACGCCAGCGGCGATACCATTCTGCTTCGAAGTTTCTCGAAGATCGCGTTTCCAGGGCTGCGAGTCGGTTGGGTAATTGGACCGCGTCCGCTGATCGAAAGGCTCACGGAAGTGAAGCAGTGGACCGACCTCCATACCGATCAGCTCTCACAAGCCATTCTGCTCCGATTTGCGCAATCGGGACGCTTGGAGCGGCACCGCCAGCGTATGCTCGCAGCCGGCCGTGAGCGGTTGGCCGCTGTGATGGATGCGTGCCGGCGGTTCCTCCCGCCGGAAGTGGAATTTACGCACCCTCGCGGCGGCATGAGTCTGTGGTTGCGATTGCCAGAGCCTTTGGACGCAGGCGAGCTACTGCCGCGCGCAGAACGTGAAGGCGTCACCTATCTGCCAGGCAAATATTTCGCTGTATCGCGTCCTGAAACACGCGGTCTTCGCATCAGTTTTGCCAGCATGGCGCCGGGTCAAATTCGATCCGGAATCGCCGTGCTTGGCCGTATTTTCAAAAATGAACTGGAGCGCGTGCGAGCGCAATCTCCGCTCGCCGAAGCTCCGGCGATGGTTTAAAAAGAGACTAGGAGAACCCTGCATGTACCTCGACGATTCGTTTCGCCTCAAGACCGGGCTCGCTGAGATGTTGAAAGGCGGCGTGATCATGGACGTCACCAACGCCGAGCAAGCCGTCATTGCTGAAAAAGCGGGCGCCTCCGCCGTCATGGCGCTAGAGCGCGTACCTGCCGACATCCGCAAAGAAGGCGGCGTAGCGCGCATGGCTTCCATTTCCAAGATCCGCGAAATCATGGAGCAGGTGAGCATTCCTGTCATGGCCAAGGCCCGCATCGGCCACTTCATGGAAGCGCGCATACTCGAAGCTCTCGAAGTCGACTACATCGACGAAAGCGAAGTACTGACGCCGGCCGACGAAGAGCATCACATCGACAAGCGCGCCTTCAAAGTGCCGTTCGTTTGCGGCGCCCGCAATCTGGGCGAGGCGCTGCGCCGCATCGCCGAGGGCGCGGCGATGATTCGTACCAAGGGTGAAGCGGGTTCCGGAAATATCGTCGAGGCAGTGCGCCACATCCGCACCATCGTCAAGGAGATGAAGCAGCTTACGGTGCTTGGCAAGGAAGAGCTCGTAGCGGAGGCCAAGAAGCACCAGGCGCCGCTCGAACTGGTCCAATACGTCGCCCAACATGGCAAGCTTCCGGTGCCGAATTTTTCCGCCGGAGGAATTGCGACCCCGGCCGACGCCGCGCTCGTGATGCAGCTCGGCGCCGAAGCGGTTTTCGTCGGATCCGGAATCTTCAAGTCCTCCGACCCCGAAGCGCGCGCGCGCGCTATCGTCAAAGCCGCTACATATTTCAACGATCCCGCCAAACTACTTGAGGCGAGCGAAGAGTTGGGCACGGCGATGTTCGGAATCGATGTCGCCAAGCTCAGCGAATCGGAATTGCTGCAAACGCGAGGCTGGTAGTGTCGAAAAAGAAGGTCGGCGTACTTGCGCTCCAGGGCGACTTCGAAGCGCACAGGAACGCCTTGGAGCGCGCCGGCGCCGAAGCAATCGAGGTTCGCTCTGCCGCGGACTTGAGCGGTGTCGATGGCCTGATCATCCCCGGCGGCGAAAGCACCACCATGATGAAACTGCTCGAGCAAGAGAAACTGCTTGAGCCGATTGCCGATTTCGGCCAGCGAAAGCCGATCTTTGGTACCTGCGCCGGCGCTATTCTTCTGGCCTGCGACGTCAGCAACCCGGCTCAGAAATCGCTCGGCTTGATGGATATCAGCATCCAGCGCAACGGCTATGGCCGTCAATTGGAGAGCCGGATCGCGTGGCTGCATCCGGCCGGGTTCGACCAAGATTTGGAAGCGGTTTTCATTCGCGCGCCCATCATTCGTCGCGCCGGTCCGGCGGCCCGCGTGTTAGCCACCTACGATGGCGATCCCGTTCTGGTGGAGCAGGGAAGGCACATGGCAGCGACGTTTCATCCGGAACTGACCGCTGATCCACGTATCCATCTTATGTTCCTAGGAAAAATACCTTAACCGGGATGCGCTTCCGCTGAGGTCCGGTACACTGGAGTTAGTGAAACCAGCTCGGGTATTGTTCTTATGCATCGGAAACTCCTGCCGCAGCCCGATGGCCGAAGGGTTCGCGCGCGCCTACGGCTCCGACGTATTGACCGCTGAGAGCGCGGGCTTAGCGCCTGCCTTGGCGATTTCTCCGCTCACTCATCTGGTCATGCACGAAAAAAACATCGACCTGGGCCATCTCTTTCCGCGGCGCGTCGATGCATTGAAGGGACACTTCGATCTGGTGGTAAACATTTCGGGGTCCGACGTGCCTCATACCCTCAACGCGCCAGTGGAGGAGTGGGAGATTCTCGACCCGATTGGCCAGTCGGAGGAAGTCTTCAGGCAGGTTCGAGACGAAATTGAGCAGCGCGTGATGCGGCTGGTGCTGATGATGCGCAATCGCAAGCCGGCGAAGTCGGAAGGACCCGCAGCCACCGCGCCCGCGTGGGTTGACAGACACGCTCACCCTCCTCGAAAATGAAGGCGTCCCACCGCATGCGGATGTGGCGGAATTGGCAGACGCGCTAGATTCAGGTTCTAGTTCTCGCAAGGGAGTGGAGGTTCAAGTCCTCTCATCCGCACCATAGAATCAATAACTTGAAAGACAGTACTGCCAGTTGTGTCTCCCGCGGCTGTGCCTTATCTGTGCCTTACCGGGCTATAATTAACGCACATGGCAAGACAACCGAAGATCAGGCGGCGCGGTCGGAAGGGCGAAGGCATGCTTTTCCTTCGAGGGCGAATGTGGTGGTAGGCACCGACCGGCGAGCGGTTTCCGACCGGCACGCACGTCGAGTCGGAGGCGATCGATTTCAAGCTCCGAAAGGTCGCGGAGCTTCGCCTTGGCCCCCCTAGCACGAAGCCCGCGCGCGGCGCCACCGTTAACGAACTCCTCGATACGCACCTCTCCTACATGCGCCGCATGCGGCGGAAGAGCGTGACCGGCGTCGAGCAAGTTTTGAACAAGCACGTCCGCCCCTACTTTGGAGACCGCGTGGCGTCGACGCTGACGACCTCCG
>DASQJA010000207.1:0-4816 GCA_035631275.1 Bryobacteraceae bacterium | reverse complement strand
GCCCAGCATCGCCGTAGTGTTCCTGGAGCAGCGAGCGGACATCGGCGGTGATCGAGTCTGCAGTGACCGGGGAATCACCATAATGCAAGATCCGCGTTATCGCGCCGGGGAGCTTAGATTCCGTTCGCCACAGAGCTTGGTAAAATGCTGCGAGATCCTCATGATCATCGATCAGATTCGGCGCGGTACTTTGCGGCCTGGACGGCAGTTTTGGCGTGTTCGAGGCCTGGCGCGCTGGCGGGGCTTCGGGCTTGGCAGAAGAGCCTGTGTGAAAGTCGATCATCGAAGAAGGCGAGATCGGCCGGGCGAGTTTGGTGAAGTTCAACAAGAGGACCAAAGCTGCGAAGGTCACAATCGCCAGCGATGTTTTCTTCGGCAGCATGGTTCAGAACCGGGAGTAGATGAATGGAGCCGGCGTGGCTCCCGCGGCATGTTGGATAGCGACCACCAGCAGCGCCATCGCGGCGGCCTGCGCGTAATAGGGCGCCGCGCAGAACAATTCGAGCGCGCGGTCATACCATCGCGCGGGAACGTAATGGCCCAAAACAGCGATCCCCAAAACGATCGCGAAGGCCGGAGTCACGTTGGCGAACGAAACGGTGCCGGAGAAAACTTGCGACAGGATCTCGCGGGCAGTCGCGACGTTGGTGGCGCGAAAGAATATCCAACCGATCAAGACGAAGTGAAAGGTCCCCAGGCCGCGGCCGAATTTCGCGGCCGGACGGCCGGAAAGCTTAGCTCCGCCCCGAAATACCTGCCACCATCGTTGTCCGGCAAGCCCGCAGCCATGCCAGACTCCCCAGATCAGGAACGTCCAACTGACACCGTGCCACAATCCGCCGATCGCCATGGTGAGAACCAGATTCACGTACGTGAAGATCTTCCAGCGCGACCGCAGACCGGGTAGCGAAAAGTACAAATAGTCGCGCAGCCAGCTCGAAAAAGAGATGTGCCAGCGGCGCCAGAAGTCGGCGATATTCTGAGCAACGTATGGCCGATTGAAATTCGGTGGCAACTTAATGCCGAGCAGCAGCGCTGACCCGAGCGCTATGTCGGTGTATCCGGAAAAGTCGTAATAGAGCTGGAACGCGTAGCCGTACACGCCGGCGAGAACTTCAGTGCCCGAGTAAAGCTTCGGCAGATCGAAAACGCGATTAACCAGATTTTCGGCGAGAAAGTCGGCGATGAGAAGCTTCTTTACCAAGCCGAGGCCGATGAGAAACAAAGCGCGCCCGCCGTCCTCGGGACTCAGAATCCGCCACTTGGACCACTGGGGAATCAGATTGTGCAACCGCGCGATCGGCCCCGCGACGGTGGTGGGGAAAAAACTCGCGGAAGCAAGATAAGTGAGATAGCTCGGCGCCGCTTCAGCGTCGCGGCGGTAGATTTCGAGCGTGTAAGTCAGCGATTGAAACGCGTAAAACGATAAGCCGAGCGGAAGGACCCAAGGCAGGTGGGGGAAGTATTTCACCGACGCGATCAAGCCGATATTCAGAATGATGCTGGCACTGATGAGAGCCCGGCGCGCGAACGCATTCTGTGTCCTTCCCAAAGCTCTCCCGATGAAAAAATCAGACGAAGAAGCGAGCGGGATCAAAACCACGTAGGCAAGGCCCCAGCGCGCGTACAAGAAATGGTTTGCAAACAGGATCACCGCGAGTGCGCCGAACCGGTATTGCCGCGCCATCCAGAAGGCGAAAAACACCACCGGCAGAAATACAAAGTAGGCAGGGCTGGACAACAACATCGCGGGGAACTGAGCTTAGTATACTGTAGGCGCTTCGCCGCGCGCCGCGACAACTGGCGCGAATCCGTCGCCGATTGGACCCTCAAGCCGCGACGCGCTAGGCTAGGATTTCAGGAACTCCAGGAGGCCTCGCAATGCCGGATAACGCAGAAATCGTTAACTGCTTTTTCGACCAGGTATGCAACGCGCGAAAGCTGGATGTGGCCGACGATTTGTTTGCGCCGGATCACCGTTATCACGACCCCTCGAACCCTTGGGTCGGGCCTGGCCCTCAAGGCATGAAGCTTCTCATGGCGACGTATCACAACGCTTTTGGTGATGCGCGCTGGATCAGCGACGAGACCATCATCGCCGGCGATAGCGTGATCGCTCGCTGGTCCGCGCACGGCACTCACAGCGGCGTTCTCCAAGGACTCGAACCAACTCGCAAGACCGTGGAGGTGGTTGGCATCTGGATTTTCCGCGTCGCCAATCATAGGATCGCTGAAAGCTGGAACGTTTGGGACACACTCGGGATGATGCACCAGCTTGGAGTGCTATCATCCGCGGGATCAGCCGGCAGCGGCACCAGTTCTTAGTCTGCGACGAATTAATGGGACTGCGCCTCGCGCGCGAGTTGAATCGTCAAAACACCTTCGATCACCGGCGTCACATAACCTCCGACATCAATCCCGTCCGCACCATTCGCGCCGTGAATCAAGATGTGCAGAATGCTGCGCCGGCCCATTTTGGTTCCCTGCTCGCTGATCAATCGCGTGCCGTCGGCAGCTGGCGTGAGACCGTGACGCATCATGTACGCCGCCAGAGGTCCGGTAGCGCTGCCGGTGGCCGGGTCCTCCGCGACGCCGTGATCGGGGGCGAACATCCGAGAGTACGCCCCTTCGCGGCTCGGGGTGAAAGGGAAGATGAAGATCGGCTCGTCATGCAGCTTTCTCGCCGCGCCTAGATCGAGCATCGCCCGATCGACCGCATCTTTGTTCTTGAGCGCAATGAAGACGCCCGGATTTCCCGCACTGACGATCTCGGGCGGCTTACCGAGGAGATCCGATGTCTCGAGGCCCAGGGCGTGCGCGCAGGCCGCTCCATCGAGACCTGCGCCGACTCGAATTGGGGGCGTTGTGAACCAGATGAGCGGCCTTCCCCCGTCGCCTTTTTCGATCCGCACTGGAACCGGGCCGATGTTCTCTTCGAGAACGAAACGGTCGGCGTCAGCAGGAACGAGTCCGAGCTCCCGGACCATGAAGCCCGAGCCGACGGTCGGGTGTCCTGCAAACGGCATCTCACGGCCAGGCGTGAAGATTCGCACGCGGGCCGCGCAGTCCGGCCGCGTGGCTGGGCCGAGAAAGACGGTTTCGGCGACATTCAACTCTTTTGCGATCTTTTGCATTGTCGCGGTATCGAGGCTCAGCGAATCCGGAAATACTCCCAATTGGTTTCCGAGCAGCGGCTCCTCGGAGAAAACGTCGATGACTCGATATCGATAGGAACGGGAAGCAATGAAGGCCATGCAGCCACGGTAGCGCGATGCCGGTCACGCGTACAGAATCAGATTCGAAGCTCTACAACCGGTACAGTTGCGATTCCATCGGTCTGTTATGATTGCGCCATGGCCACCGCCGTTACTGACGCGCCTCTCTACGTCCGCATCGCCGAGAGCCTGACAGAGCAAATGACGCGCGGAGCATTGCGCCCCGGCGATCGCGTCCCTTCCCTGCGCGAACTGAGCCGCCAGCGCCAAGTCAGCATTTCGACAGCCCTGCAGGCCTATCTGTGGCTCGAGACTCGCGGATATCTCGAAGCGCGGCCGCAGTCCGGCTTTTATGTTCGCGCTCCCTTCGAGAGCCTGATCCCGGAACCACAATTCGACGCGGCGCAGCCACGTCCGTCACTGGCCGGGCCGAAGGGAATTCTTACTGGCCTTATCGACGCCCTGAACGATCCCGCCAATGTGCCATTCGGCGCCGGTACCGCGAGCCCCGATCTGTTTCCGAATCGGCGGTTGAACCTGATTCTCAGGCATATCGTGCATCGCCATCCGGACCACAGCACGCGCTATATTTTTCCTCCCGGTTACGAGCCGCTGCGCCGCCAGGTGGCCCGGCGCGCGCTCGCTCTCGGCTGCGGGTTTTCGCCGCGCGAAGTGATCGTCACGTCCGGAGCGCAGGAGGCTTTGAATCTGGCGTTGCGCGCTGTAGCTCGGCCGGGGGACGCCATTGCCGTGGAGAGTCCCACGTTTTTCGGCGTGCTGCAAAGCGGCGAATCGCTTGGCTTGGAGGTCGTCGAAATCCCGACCGATCCGCAGAACGGAATGGACCTCGGCGAACTCGAAATGGCCATCCGAAAGCGGCGCATCAAGGCCTGCGTGAGCATGTCCAGCTGTCACAACCCGCTCGGCTACATGCTGCCGGACAAGTATAAGAAGTCGCTTGCGGAAATCACCGCGCGCGCCAACATTGCGCTAATCGAAGACGAAGTGTACGGCGACCTGTCGTTCGCCGGCGTGCGCCCGAGGAGTACCAAAGCGTTCGATCGCAGGGAGAACGTGCTGATCTGTTCGTCGTTCTCGAAGGTCCTGTGTCCAGGGTACCGCGTAGGCTGGCTCGTGGCAGGACGCTATCGCGCCGAAGTGGAACGCTTGAAGATGCTGACCAGCGTCGCCACGTCCGCGCTACCGCAAATGGTGGTGGCGGAATTCCTGGAGACAGGAGGTTATGACCGGCATTTGAATAAGCTGCGTTCGACGCTGCGCTTGCAAGTGGAGGGAGTGCGGCAGGCGATTTCGAAATACTTCCCGCCAGGCACGCGCATCAGCCGCCCTGCGGGCGGTTTCATGCTCTGGGTGGAACTGCCCTCTCGCATCAACGCGCTCAAGCTTTACCAGGCCGCGCTCGAAGAGCACATCACTGTTATACCCGGATCGCTATTTTCGGCCAGCGGGCGATACCGGAACTACATCCGGATCAACTGCGGCCATCGTTGGTCGGAGACCCATGACCGCGCGCTGCTGACTCTCGGCCGGCTGTGCGAGAAACTTCGATAACTCCTCAAAGACTCAACATTTCGTCCGAA
>DASQJA010000206.1:0-22170 GCA_035631275.1 Bryobacteraceae bacterium | reverse complement strand
GGTCTTCTTGTCCTTGCCGATGGCCCAAGCGAAGCCGAACTGCGGTGCGAAATCCAGTTTCTGGGAAGGCGTCCCGCCGAGTCCGCTTGGGAGACCGCCGGTTTGACCTTGAAGGATGGGTGCCAGGTACTGGGGCCGTTTGAAGAAAGTGGAAAACAGACCAGTTTCGAGATCGTATCCGAGACCGAAGTTAAGAGTGAGGCTGGAGTTGACTTTCCAAGTGTCGGCGGCCCAGGGATGGATGCGGTTGTTGATACCGCCCTGATCGTGATTGTAGTAACCGGGATAACTTCCGTTACCCAGCCCGACGCCACTGTAGAGAGACGCTGGGAGATTGAATATCGGAACGTTAAGCAGATCCGCGGTAGTGCGAATCACGGTCGGAACCCCAGCCAGAGCACCGGCGGGGAAAGCCGAGGCCTGACCGCGGATGGATTCCGGTGAATAAAGCCCGACGCAAGCCGGGTCGCAGACGTCCCAGGGCGTATAGTTCGTGTGCATCTGTTCGAAGTCCATCCCGAAACGGAAGCGATGGCTGCCCTTCTGCCAGCTCAGCGTATCGCTGAACTCATACGCGCGCGACTGGTGGAACTGAGGTCCGTTGACTTCATTGCCCGCGCCGTATGTGAACGTGCCTGAGCCAACCATGGTGACGATCCCAGGCAGTCCCGAGCCAATACACGGAAGCTGGCATTCGGCGGCGGTGGCGTTGGGGCCCTTGTTGGCCCAGTAGTGATACTGAGCACGGAAGTCGTTCACGATCGCAGGAGTCAGCACGCTCGTGAGTCCCATGATGCTCTGGTCGCTCCAGTTGCTGTTGTGAATCCAGGCAGAGGGCGAACCCGTACCGGAATAAGGGCCGAAATTGGCGTTGCCGTCGTGCGAGAAACGAGCGAACAGCGTGTGCTTTTCATTGAGCCGGTAGTCGAAGCGCGTGGTGATCCAGTTGTAGTGCAGCGGGCTGGGCCAGATCGAGTTCAGCGCTTGCAGTGAGGGCAGGTCATTTTGCTCAGTGATCACCGAGGTTTGGTTGAGATGCTCGTAGCTGAAAAAGAAGAAGAACTTGTCCTTGATGGGCGGTCCACCGAGCCAGGCGCCAGGGTTGCGGCGGGCGAAAAATGGGTTGGGGTTGAAGGTGCTGCGTTTGAGGCCCGGGTACGCGGCCATGTTGTGGTCGCGGAAAAAGAAGTAGCCGCTGCCGTGAAAATCATTGCTGCCAGAGCGGGTCACAATGTTCACCGCGCCGCCGACGGCGATGCCTGTGGACGCGTCAAAGTTCGAGGACGCGATCTGGAACTCCTGCACTACCTCCTGTGAGAAGTTCATCGAGGTGCCGCCTTCCACTTCGTCGTTGATCACGCCGCCGTCCATTGTGATCACCGGGCCGACGCCACTCCCGGCAGTGGCGCCGCCATTCGAGCCGAGAATGCTGACATTGAACATGGCGTTGAACTGGGATGTCGCGCCAGCGTTGACTGTGACGCCGGGTTCGAGGGAAGCGAGCTGAAGCGAACTGCGGCCGTTCAGGGGAATGTCCTGAATGCTTTCACGCGCGATGACTCCGGCGACGGTGTTGCTGTCGTAGTTGATTTGGGCTGTCGCGGCCTCGACGGTGACCACCTCGCGGGTGGCGCCGAGCTGCATCGCAAGATCCACAGTCGTGGCGCTGCCGGCGATGACTTGCGCGTCGCGGAGCAGCGTGCGGAAGCCTTGCATCTCGGCGCGCACTTCGTAGTCGCCGGGCGGGAGTGCGGGGGCACTGTACAGCCCTTCGGCGTTCGCAGTCAGATTGCGAGCCACGTTATTTGCTTTGTTCGTAATCGTGATTGTGGCACTTGGGACAACCGCGCCCGTGGAATCGGTCACGGTTCCGGAGATGCTTCCAACTGGCGCTTGGGCAAACAGACCAGCTACGAGGCAAAGCGCACACACTAGCGTCGACAAAGACTTGAACATTGAGATCCCCTTCTGGGGGTATAATTTTATAACTCGCGTGCGCCAGCGTCAAGGGGGTGGTGAGCGGCGTTGGTAGACTGAAGTATCTCGCATGGAATTGGAAAAAGCATACGACCCGCAACGTTTTGAGCCTCGGTGGGCCGAGGTGTGGGTTGATTCGGGGATTTTCCACGCTGATCCCAAGGCTTCGGGCGTGCTATTTTCGCTGGTTGTGCCGCCGCCGAACGTCACCGGTTCGCTGCACATGGGCCACATGCTGGAACATTCGCTAATTGACGCAGCGATTCGTTGGCGGCGCATGTTGGGCGACAATACATTATTTTTGCCAGGCGTGGATCACGCCGGAATCGCGACGCAAATGCTGGTCGAGCGGAGTCTCGCCGAAGAGGGCGTGACGCGGCAGCAACTCGGGCGCGAAGAGTTCGTGCGCCGTGTTTGGGAATGGAAAGAGAAATACGGCAGCCGCATCACATCGCAGATGAAGCGGATCGGCGACAGTTGCGACTGGAGCCGCGAACGGTTCACGTTGAGCCCGGAGCTGTCGCGCGCGGTGATGGAGGCGTTCGTGCGATTGTACGAGCGCGGGCTCATTTATCGCGGCACCTACATGGTGAATTGGTGTCCGAGCTGTCGCACGGCATTGTCGGATCTGGAAGTGAAGCATGAGGACATGCAGGGGTCGCTGTGGCACATTCGCTATCCGTTGAAGGATCGATCGAGCGTGCTGGTGGTGGCGACCACGCGGCCGGAGACCATGCTGGGCGATACGGCCGTGGCCGTGAATCCCAGCGATCCCCGCTATGCGGACTTGGCGGGAACTACGGCGCGGCTGCCGTTAATGAATCGCGAGATTCCGGTGATTTTCGATGAAGTGGCCGATCCGCAGTTTGGGACAGGTGTGGTGAAGGTGACGCCGGCGCACGATCCTAACGATCTCGAGGCGGGCAAGCGCCACAAGTTGCCGCACATCAAAGTGATCGGCGAGGACGGCAAGATGACGGCGGAGGCTGGTGCGTACGCCGGGCTTGATCGGTTTGCGGCGCGCAAGCGCGTGGTGGCCGATCTTGAAAAGCTGGGAGCGCTCGAAAAAATCGAACCATACACGCTCGCCATCAGCAAATGCGATCGCTGTGGGACCGTAGTGGAGCCGTTGAGCTCCACGCAGTGGTTTGTGAAAACCAAGCCGTTGGCCGCGAAGGTTCTCGATGCGGTAAACAGCGGGCGCATCGTCTTCGTGCCCGACAACTGGAATAAGACGTTCTTCAACTGGATGGAAAACATCCGCGACTGGTGCATCTCGCGGCAGCTTTGGTGGGGGCATCGGATACCGGCATGGCATTGCGCCGATTGCAGCAATATCACCGTCGCACGCGAAGCTCCGGCGAGGTGCGGGCATTGCGGATCGGCGCGAATCGAGCAGGATCCGGACGTGCTTGACACATGGTTCAGCTCTGGATTGTGGCCCTTCTCGACAATGGGCTGGCCGAATGACACTGAGGATTTGAGGACGTATTATCCGACGTCGCTGCTGATTACCGGCTACGACATTTTGTTCTTCTGGGCCGCGCGGATGATGATGATGGGCATCGAGCTGACAGGTGACGTGCCCTTCCGCCAGGTGCATTTGCATACGTTGGTGCGCGATCCGTTTCGCAAGAAGATGTCGAAGACGAAGGGCAATGTGGTGGACCCGCTCGACATCAATGAGCGATTCGGTACAGACGCGGTGCGTCTGGCGCTGATGCGGTCGGCTGCGCCGGGGACCGATATCACGTACTCGGAAGATTGGCTGAATTCGGCACGGCAGTTCGCTAATAAGCTCTGGAACGCGGCGCGGCTGATTCTGATGAACATGGAAGCGTCGCAGGTTCCACCGTCGCTCACGGAGCCGGGGACCGCGGAAACGTTGGAAGATCGTTGGATCTTCAGCCGGCTCAGCCGCACGGTTACATTTGTGAATGCGGCGCTTGCTCAGCATCGCTATCACGAGGTTGCCGAGAAACTGTGGGAATTTTTCTGGCACGATTTCTGCGACTGGTATCTCGAGATCAAGAAGCTGCGCTTTACGACAGGTTCGGCGCTGACGAACGACTGGCGCAATTTGCTCAGCGTGTTTAGTGCTTATCTTCGCCTTCAGCATCCAGTGATGCCATTTATCACGGAGGAGCTCTGGCATCGGTTTGGGCAGATGCGATCGATCGCGCTGGCGCAGTATCCCCAGGCTGGTGAAGTCGACGATGCGGCCGAACGCGAGATGGCGCTGCTCCAGGAGATGATCACAGCGGCGCGGCAGATCCGGGCGGACAACGGGCTCGACAACAAAGTGACGCTCGATGGCGTGCTGTACTGCCGCAATGGAGCGAGCGGGGTGGAGCTTCCGGTAATTGAGAAGCTGGCTTCAGTGAAGCTGGACGTTCGTACTGGTGCGCCGGAGCAACTTACGGGGGCAGTGCGGTCGACGCCCGAGTTCGATCTGGTGCTGCGGCTTCCCGAAGTAGATACCGATGTTCAAGAGGCGCGCCTCGTTAAAGAAATCGAGCAGCTCGAGAAGGCCATCGCCGACAAGGATCGCCAGTTGACGAGCGAGAAATATCTTTCGAGTGCTCCAAAACACGTGATCGACTCGACCCGTGCCAAGCGAGACGAGCAAGCTGCCCAGGTCGAAAAGAGCCGCGAGACCCTCAACAGTCTGCGCTCCCGTAGAAATGGTGCTTAAGATAGACGCTGTGCGGGAGCGTTTGCCCGGCCGGCGAATCGAATGGCATCGCTCGATCGCGACGACTATGACGGAAGCGGCGCGTCTGGCTGCGGAGGGCTGCGAATCGGGGACGGTGATCGGCGCTGACGAGCAGACCGATGGACACGGGCGGCACGGGCGAGCGTGGCACTCGGAAGCCGGGGCCGGGCTGTATGTTTCGATCGTGCTGCGATACGCGTTCGCTCCTGACGATCTTCCTGCCGTAACGCTCGCGCTCGGGCTTGCGGCCGTGGATGCCATCCTCAAGACTACGGATCTGCAAAGCGACCTGCGGTGGCCGAACGACGTGCTGATTCAGTCTAAGAAATGCGGCGGAATTCTGGCGAGGATGGAGGGGACGGCGATTATCGCCGGTATTGGAATCAACGTCAATCAGGCCGGCTTCCCCGTTGAACTGGAAGAGATCGCGACGTCGTTACGTATCGCATCCGACGGCCGGACGCATTCGCGCGAGCAGGTCCTGGTGGAACTGGTGAACGGCGTGGATAATTACTGCGCGCTTCTGGAGCGCGAGGGCCGGAAGCCGATACTCGAGATGTTTGGGCGGGCGTCCAGTTTTGTAAATGGGCGGCGCGTGGATGTGGATCTCGGCTCCGGCGTGGTGCGCGGTACGACGGCGGGGCTCAACGAATCGGGGTTTTTGATTCTGCGGCGCGACGATGGAACCGAGAATGTCGTGATGAACGGAGGCGTGCGCCCATGCTCTTAGCGCTTGACGCGGGGAACAGCAATATCACGATCGGCGTTTTCGATGGCACGGCCTTGATTCACCGCTGGCGTTTGCGCACGATTCATGAGCAGACGGCGGATGAATGGGGCGTGCTGATGCGGAACCTGTTTGCGCTCTCATCGCTCGATCTGGCGAAGGTTGACGGCATCATCATCGCGAGCGTAGTCCCGATCGTAGACGGGCCGCTCGCTGCGATGGCCGAACGCTATTTTCACACCAAGCCGCTATTTGTCGGCCCGGACACGGACATCGGAATCAAAGTGCTGTACGAGAATCCGCGCGAAGTGGGCGCAGACCGCGTGGTGAACGGCGTGGCGGCGTTTCATCGTTACGGAGGTCCCGCCGTGGTGGTGGATCTGGGCACGACGATCAACTTCGACGTTGTTTCCAGTAACGGAGAATATCTGGGCGGAATGATCTGCCCCGGCATCGGGATGTCGATCAGCGGATTATTCGGACGAACCGCGAAGCTCCCGATGGTGGATTTCGGCAAACCCGCTCGCGTAATCGGCAAGAACACGGTCGACAGCATTCGGTCAGGACTGTACTACGGGTTCGTCGGATTGATCGACGGAATTCTCGCGCGAGTGATCGAGGAGATGGGAACCAGTACAGTTCCGATCGCGACCGGTGGCCAAGCGCGGCTGGTGGCTGCCTCCTCGAAGTATGTGAAAGAGATCAACGAAGACCTCACGCTCGAAGGCCTGGAAATCATATGGCGGCGGAATCAGAAGAAATAAGCTGGCCAGCGAATTACTTCAACTACTTCACGGAAGTCGAGGAACATTTTCAGAAAGCGCGCGGCACCGGGCTGTTCTTGATGTCGCCGCTCGACTGGGCGCTGGTGGAGGCGTGGAAGAACGCAGGCGTGCCGCTCGAAGCCGTGCTGCGGGGTATCGATCTGGCGCTCGAAACGTGGCGCGCGAAGAGGAATCGCGTGCAGATGGTGAATTCGGTCGCATACTGCACGCAAGCAGTGATGACGGAGGCGCAGGCGATGGCTGGAACGGCGCCGGCTGCGCGAGCGCGCAAGGAAATCAGCGCGCCGTTTAGTCTCCTGGAGCTGGAAAAATATCTTAAGGCCAATGTCGCGGAGATTCGTAAACAGGCCGGCTTCGAAGAGATCGCGCAAGCGATAGAGCGCTTAGCAATAGACGCCACGAGGCTGTACGGCGATCTGGAAGATTTGGAGCGGCGGCTGACTGCGCTCGAAGACAAGATGATCGCGATCGCCCGCTCACGGCAGACCGATGAGGATTTGCTGCGCGCCCGGCGCGAGCTCGATT
The DNA here is from genome assembly GCA_035631275.1 of Bryobacteraceae bacterium. Lineage (GTDB taxonomy): Bacteria > Acidobacteriota > Terriglobia > Bryobacterales > Bryobacteraceae > Palsa-89. The sequence continues at coordinate 15,440 of DASQJA010000206.1, read as the reverse complement.
CGCAATTGCGCTCGTATCGCGGAAAGATGACTGCCGAGCAGCTCGTGATGCTGGAGAAGCAGTACCTGGAACGGCAGTTGCTGGAATCGGCTGGATTGCCCCGGCTGAGTCTGTTTTACTTGCGATAGCGACAGATTTGAGGCCGGATTAGATAAGATTGAACATACAGCACAGGTTTTGTAATGGATTCGCGGCGTAAATTCATCGGCACCATGGCCGGCGGTCTTGCAACTACGTTTGCGTCGCAGACCGTGCTTAGCGCGAACGAGCGCGTGCGGATCGGGATCATCGGCGCGGGAGCGCGGGGGGTTGAACTCGCGCGCTGGGTGACGGCTTGCTCGAACGTGCAGGTGGCTGCCGCCGCCGACGTCTATACCAAGTCACTGGAGAACGTCCAGCAGTTGATTCCGAATGCTCGTGTTTGTCGCGATTATCGCCGGTTGCTAGACGACAAAACGATCGACGCCGTGGCCATCGCGACGCCGCCACACCTGCATGCTGCGCAATTCATCGACTCGCTTGCCGCGGGCAAGCATGTGTATCAGGAGCGGACGATGGCGTTCAACGTCGAGCATGCTAAGCGAATGCGCGACGCATACCGGAACGCCGGCCGCCAAACGGTGCAAGTCGGCCATCAAGCCTGCTCGTCGGGCCATCTGAAAGACGCGAGCGATTTCCTCGCTGGCGGGAAGGTGGGGAAAATCACGGTGATCCACATGCGGTCGTTCCGCAACACGCCGCATGGGAAACCACATTGGTCACGGCCGGTGTATCCGTCGATGAGCGCTGATGAGATTGCCTGGGACGCGTTCCTTGGGGACGCGCCGCGGCGGGATTTCGATGCGAACCGGTTCGTGAACTGGAGGCTGTTTACTGATTATTCCGGCGGCAGCGTGCACGAGAACATGTCGCAGCAGCTTGCGTTCTGGTATCGTGCGCTCGGGCTTCAAATACCGGACATGGTCAATATGAGCGGCGGGACTTATCTCTGGAGAGACGGGCGCGAAGTGCCCGACACGATGAACGTTGCGCTGGAGCAGCCTGAGCACATGCTTATCACGTGGGACTCGGGGTTTGGCAACGGCCAGCTTGGCACGACGGAGGATGTTCTGGGAACGGACGGAACCATCGCGCGCGGCCAGGCGATTCGCTATTTGCCGCAGAAGGTCAACCGGCCTGACGGCGTCGAGATTTTGGGAAGATCGACGACGGCGCCCGCTGCGCACTTGCAGAATTTCGCCGATTGCATCCGGTCGGGCCGAGAGCCTAGTTGTTCATTCGATCTCGGCTATCGGGTTTCCATCGCGTGCGCGATGGCGATCGAAAGTTACCGGTTAGGCCGTTCAGTTCGCTGGGACCGCCTGCGCGAAGAGATAGTCTGATCGCTAAAGCTAGGGAGCGGCGGTTTTATCGAGCTGCTGCTTGGCCCACATGCGGTCGGGATTGAGCTCCAGCGATTTCGCGATGGCCTTGCGCGCTTCGTCGACCTGATTCGAGCGGCGCAGCGCAATTCCGAGCCAGAGCCAGGCATCGGGATTCTTAGCATCTAGATCGATTGCTTTGCGAAAATCCTTGATCGCCAGGTCGATTCCGCCGCCGAAGGCCGGAGGCAGATAGTAATTTCCGACACCGTGACTTACGTAGTTGACCGATGACTTGGGATCGAGCTCGATCGCCTTGTTCACCGCGTCGAGGGCACACTTGCCGTACTTGATCGCGCTGAGCGAGTTTCCCGAAATGATCTGGCCGCATAGCGTGCCGAGGATCCGCTGGTGTTCGGAGGAATCGGGCTTGAGGCTAACCGCTTTTTCCGCGGCATCGATGCCGGTCTGAGCAAGGTTTTTGATGGCGTTCTTGTCGCGCAGTTCGGTAGCGACTTCGGCGGAATAAGAGGCGGCAAGAGCCAGCCGGTACTGCGCGCCAGCATCCTGAGGCTGTTTAGCGGCATCGGTGCGGCGATCGTTGAGAATTTTGTCGAGCGCCGCGCGGTCCTGATGGTCTCGCGCTTTGATCAACTCGGAATCGCCTATGGCAGCGTGCGCAGCCCAGGCAGCAAAAAGGACGGCAGCTAGCGGCTTCATATTTTTTCAACTCTATGACGCCTTAAAGGTCCTAAAGCGTTGCAACTTTTCTTTGGACCAGGAGGAAGTAAAGTCCTAGGATTGCCAGCAAAACCCCATTGCACGCCACAACTTTGGGAGCCGAAAACTCCTTTACGAGCGCGCCAACAATCAGGCTACCGAACGGTGTGCCTCCACGGAATGCGACGTTATAAACACTCATCACGCGGCCGCGCATGCTGTCGGATGTGATCATTTGTACGAGCGAGCTGATGGTGGTGAAAACCGCCAGTAGAGCGCCGCCGCAAAAGAATAACAACACACAACTGAGAATCAAGTTGCGCGACAGGGCGAAGGCGGTGATTAAGCCGCCCAGGGCCACGAGCATCAGGAGCGCGGTGCGGCCTTGATTTTTGTATTTACCCAGGCCTGCGACGATCAGCGCGCCGATGATGGAGCCGATCCCGAGAAACACCAGTAACATCGAATACAGTCGAGGGTCGCCCTTATATACATCGCGGGCAAAAACCGGTAAAACGACGATTAGCGGGAACGCGAGCAGCGTCATGGAAAATGCCAGAACGATGAGCGCTTCCATGGTGCCTTGCTTGCGGATGAACTGGAATCCCTCGCGCATGCTGTTGAGAACCGACTCGCCCGTCTTCGATGGCACAAAATGCGGACGGATGATCAGTAGCGTAATGATGACGGCGATGAATGAGACGCCATTGAGGGCAAAACACCACGCCGCGCCGATAGCCAACGCTAGCGCGCCAAGCATCGGGCCGATCACACGCGCCAGATTGAATTGGATTGAATTCAAGGCAACGGCATTGGGGAGGTCTTCGGATTTGACCAGGGTCGGAATGAGCGCCTGATAGGCCGGGCCGCCGAACGATTGCGCTGTTCCCACGATGAAGGAGAGTGTCAGGATCTCCCAGACATGTACGATGCCCAGCATAAAGAGCAGCGCCAGCAGAAACGCACAGGTCATTTGAACGATCTGTGACCCTAGAAGCAGCTTTTGCCGCTCGGTACGGTCGGCGAGTACGCCGGTCACGAGCGAGAACAAAACGATTGGAATGGTTCCGAGAAAAGCATCGAGGCCCAGTAGCGCCGCGTTGCCGGAGATCTGTAAGACCATCCAGCTCTGCGCGAGCACCTGCATCTGCGTGCCGACCTGCGACGTGCACGCGCCGATCCACATGATGCGGAAGTCGCGGTAGGCGAACCCTCTGAATACCCGCCTTAGCAAAGCACGTTCCCGGTCAAGGCAGAGGCCGTTCGCGTTGAATCAAGTGCAGGATATTGCCGTCGCAGTCGGCGAAAAACAGCAACCGGTTTCCCTGGTTCGTGAAAGGCTCTCCAAGAAAAGTTACATTCCTCTTCTTCAATTCCTCCGCGGCCGCATCGAAGTCGGCTACGTTTACAGCTAAGTGACGAATGCCGGGATCCTTCATTTGCTGTGGGGCCCGTTCGCCTACGGAAGGAATTATTTCCAGCATGCTACCGTCGGCAGCCCGGACGAAATAATTGCCGTCATATGTATAGTTGATGCGGAAGTCGAGGTGTTGGACGTACCAATCGGCGAGTCGTTTGGGATCCGGCGAAGCGATGGCCGTGTGTTCCAGACCGAGAAACATAAATCAGAATTGTAGCAAGCGTCCGGGCGGAACTGCTTACGCGGCAGGGGCTTTGCTAGCGCATGTAGTTCCAGTAGATTCGGATGACGTCGCGGAACGCCTTGACGAAGTCCGTGCCTTTGACCTTGGAAGCTGCGACGTCCTGCCACTCTTCGAGCGGATACTCATAGATCCGGTCTGCCGCGACGTCGGCGGATCCGACTCCATTGATATAGCGCGCCAGAAGTTCGACATCGAAGACCCAACGCGACAGGAATGGTTTGTTGAACAGCGCTCGAATCTCTGGTCTAACCCGCAGGGCCTTGGCGCCACACTGCGTGTCATAGATCGGCAACCGCAGCATCACGGAGACGACGGTGGCGAAAACACGCCCCAAATAGTGCCGCGCAAGGCGTCTTCGCACGTTGCGGCCGAGCAGCTTTACGCGCGCGCCGAAAACCATATCCAGATTCGGATGCTCCTCCAGGACTGCGATGAATCTTGGGATGGCATCCAGGGGCGTTGCCAGATCGGCGTCCCAATAGCCCGTATAGCTGGGGGCTCGTTCCAGCGCGAAGTTGATACCTCGCCGGACGGCCTCGGCCTTGCCTTGATTGATCTTGAGTTGGAGTACATGTACGCGGTCCTCGTGTGAGTGGCGAAGCTGCTCCAGCACATTTAGGGTTTGATCGCGGCTGCCGTCGTCGACAAAGACGAATCCGACGGACGACCCTTCCATGAACTCGCGGAATCGCTCGACCGGGAGCCGCTGCGCCTCGTTATAACAAGGCACGACGATGAGAACGCCGGGACCGGGCAAGCTCAGATCATAGCAGACACGCGTTTTACGAACTATGATTTCGGGCCTGTTACAGTGTGGTCGTGGACGGTGTGTTAGTGGTCGATAAACCCGAAGGGATCACGTCGCACGACGTGGTGGATCGAGTGCGAAGACTCACCAAAACGCGCAAGGTCGGGCATCTCGGGACGCTGGATCCCTTCGCGACGGGAGTTCTTCCTCTTGTGGTTGGCCGCGCGACGCGGCTGGCGCAGTTTTTTTCTGACAGTGAAAAGAGCTATGAAGGGTGCATACGATTTGGATGGGCGACTGACACTTACGACCGCGACGGTACTGCGGTATCGGCGGTCACAAAGCCAGGGTTCACCCGCCAACAGCTCGAACAGTCGTTAGAAGAATTTCGCGGGGTCATTCTTCAGACGCCACCGCCGTTTTCGGCGAAGAAAGTTTCTGGGACGCGGGCGTACCGGCTGGCCCGCAAGCAGATCGCGGTCGAGCTTGCGCCGGTGGAAGTGGAAGTCTATGAGCTTTCGCTGGTCGATTTCCAGGACGAATGGGCGCGCGTCCGCGTCCGATGTTCGGCGGGCACTTACTTGCGCAGCATCGCCCACGACGTCGGCCAGCGGCTGCAATGTGGAGCCTTTCTTGAGACCTTGCGGCGCACAGCTTCGGGAGAATTCGTCGAGAAGGACGCCCATACGTTTCCGGATCTGGAAAAGCTAGCCGCAGATGAGAGACTCGATCAGGCGCTGATTCCCGCGTCGCAAGTTTTGCCTGAGTTTCCGAGCACCAGCGTGGATGCTTTGACGGCAGGGCAGATCCGGCAAGGCAAGGACTTTCGCTTATCGCCGTTCCTCGCTCAATCACGCGCAAAGTATGTCAAGGCGATCAGTCCGGAGGGTGAATTGATCGCGATCGGTGAGGCGCGGCTACCGCACGTGTACCACCCGATTCTGGTTCTTTAACCCCATTTACACGCGAATGAAGCAAGTTTAATTGCGGATCGAGCAAACCCTTTCGACTGGTTGGTTTATTATGCAAATGTGCGTCCCGTTTTGGCTGTAATAGTAGTGTGTCTGGGGTTCACAGCGACTTTGGCCGGGCTCCAGGAAGAAGCTGGCGCACCCAAAGTTGAGTCCCCGAAGAGCGAACCGGCTTACAGCGACACGTTTTCCGGGCCGATTGTCGAGCTGTATTATTCGGGCGACAGCACGAAGAGATCGCACCCTGAGGATCCGGTCATGCGGATCACCGTTTCGCGCAGCATACTCGGGAAGCCGGCCGAGAAAAGAACATTCTGGATCAAGACAGACACGCGTATTGAAGGCAATCTGCGGCTGAAGACGCGTGTTACCGTCGGATACATAGTCGCCGACGAAGGCAATGTCGCGCGGCTGATCGTGGTGCGTGTGGCGCAAAAAGGGCCGGCTGAAAAGAAGTAGTCACTTCTTCTTTTTCCGCTTGGCAGCCCACCCTTCCTTCACAACCTGGCGAGCGCGGCCCAGCGCGAGAGCATCCGTTGGAACCGCTTCGGTGATCACCGATTCGGCGCCGATGTAGTTGCCGTCCCCGATCTCAACGGGTGCCACTAGTGTTGAATTGCTTCTGACGAACGCATCGTCTCCAACACGCGTGCGATGTTTTTTGACGCCATTGTAGTTGCGCGTGATTGTCCCGGCGCCAATATTGGTGGCCTTTCCGAATTCAGCGTCTCCCAGATAGGCGAGATGATTCGCTTTCGCGCCTTCCCCAAACTGCGTGTTCTTCAACTCGACGAAGTTTCCAATGTGCGCGTTCTCGCCGACCTGAGTGCCGCCCCGCAGCCTCGCGAACGGGCCGATCCGCGCGCCAGACTCGATCCGGGAGTCAGCGATGGAGGTAAACGGCGCAACTTCAACCTCGCTGGCAAGGGTAGAGTCGCGAACGATCGAGCATGCTCCAATACGGCAATCCTGGCCAACGCGGCTCCGGCCCAGGATCTGTGCGAACGGCTCGACCACGGTATCCGGGTCAATCGATACACAGGCATCGATGGTGACGGTCTCCGGTTTTTCGATCGTGACGCCACCAAGCATCAGCTCCTGCACTTTGCGCTCGCGGAAGATTCGGTCGACTGCGGCCAGTTCGGCGCGTGTGTTGATTCCGAGCAACTGCGCCGAGTCGGCGATATTCAACGCGTCCACCCGATGTCCGGCGCGGGTCAGGATCGCGACCATGTCGGTCAGATAGAATTCATGGGCGGGATTGTTGGGACGGATTTCCCCAATGTATTTCCGGAGCAAGTCAGCCCGAAAACAATAGATCCCCGAATTGATGAAGCGGATGCCTAACTGTTGCGGAGTTGCCGCTTTGTGCTCGACGATTTCGCGGATCGAGTTATTCTCGCCGAAGATAATGCGCCCGTAGCCGCTGGGATCGTCCAACTCGGTAGTAATTACGGTTGCCCCGGCCGAACTGGAGGCCTGGTGTTCGATCAGCTGCTCGAGGGTAGACTGCGAAAGCAGGGGGCAATCGCCATACAATACGACGACGAGTCCTGTTTGATCGACGAGAGAATCGCTCGCGATCAGGACCGCGTGTCCGGTCCCTTTTTGTTCCATTTGCCGCGCGAAGTGGACTCCCAACGGTTGGAGCAGTTGCTCGACCTCGGCGGCTTGGTGTCCCACCACAACCGTGACGCGGCCGGGCGACGTGACGCGGCCCGCCGTGTGGACGACATGCTCGACGAGCGACATGCCGCCCGCGCGATGCAGCACCTTGGCACGCTTGGATTTCATGCGGGTGCCGAGGCCCGCGGCGAGAATCAAGACACTAATGGGGGCTTCCATGCCGGCGGCTGCTGGTCTCAATGTAGCTCTCCAAGTATGTGGACTTTCTGGCGGCCGGCGCGTCCACGGCGTGCGAGTGCGACGGCCACCTCGGCAGCCACGCGCGGATCATGGCGGACGATGTCGCCCTCACCCAACAAATCCGCGGTTACTACCTCGAGGCCCATCCGCTCCAGCAGATCGACATCGTTCACCACCGAATGTGCATGCTCCGCGGCGTACTTACGTCTCTGGCGCACGCTAATCGTTCTGGTGTTAACAATTGCGACGTCAATCAGCGGTTGTTTGACGTGCCTGTTGATCGCAGCGACGTGATCGGAAGCGCGAAATCCCATGGTTTCGCCCGGCTGCCACATCAGATTCACGTAGAAAGCCTTCAGTGCGCGGCTGCGGCGAATTGCCTCCGGAATTCCTTGCACCAGCAGATTCGGAATCAGACTGGTGAATAGGGAACCGGGACCGAAGGTGATCAGGTCGGCTTGCGCGATGGCTTGCAGCGTCTCTGGAAGCGGTTTGCACACTCGGGGCGACAAGCGTATGCGGCGAATGGGGGAACGGCTTCGGCTGATTCGGGTTTCGCCGCGGACAATGCGTCCGCTTTCAAGTTCCGCCTCGAGTGTGACATTTTCGGCCGTGGAAGGATAGATCCGTCCCAGGCTGGCCAGAATTTCCGACGATACCTTCACTGCCTGTGCGAAATCCCCGGTGAGGTTGGTGAGAGCAGTCAGAAAAAGATTGCCGAAGCTGTGGCCTTTTAGGCCGCGGCCGCGGGCGAACCGGTATTGAAACAACTGCGAGAGCAGTGCTTCATCTTCCGACAGAGCAACCATGCAGTTGCGGATGTCGCCGGGCGGCAGAATATTCAATTCGCGGCGCAGACGACCCGAGCTGCCTCCGTCGTCGGTGACGGTGACAATGGCGGTGATTTCCACCTCACGCGGGCTTCTCGCATAGCGCTTCAAACCGTGCAGAAGCGTCGAGAGGCCGGTGCCGCCTCCGATTGCGACGATCTTGAGCGCGTCCATCACTTATAGCATCGCAGGTTCAGGTTGCAGATTGATTGAATCTAAGAGTTCAAACTGCTAGAACCATGACGATAGGAATCTGGTACTAGACTTTCTGCGAAAATCTCAGAAGAATTGGGGACGACGGGTTGGGACGAGCTTTAGGCGGCGGGCTGGTCGTCTTCCTCGTACACCGTTACAGACTCCAAGTCCTCGGCTTCAAAAACCTGGTCACAGTCCAAGCAGCGTACGTAGTCGACCCCATCGCGTCGCGCCATAATCTCTGTCCGAGAGTGTGGGCAAGGCTGCATAAATGGAGATTATCCCTATTCTAAGCATGTCGATGGCCTTGTCAAGCCCCCCGAAGGTCCCAGTGGAGCACCGGCTAGAGCGGCGGTGCCCCCGGCTGATCGACACTGATTTCGTGCTATTTTGTTGGGTCGTCCCCTTCCTTAAACCGTAATGAAGTTAGCTTCACGACCCGAGGCGAGTTTCCGCGTTGCTGCACTCAGAGATTGGTTTCGATCCCACGAACTGCCACTTCAGGCAAACGCTTTGGCCGCATGTGTTTACGCAGCCATGGTCCTGATTATGTGGGGTTCTTACAACATTTTCAGCGGCTTTCCCTACGAAACAGGACTGATCTACTCGAGCGAGAACCATCCAGGGCTGTTAGGCTTCTATTATCTGGGCGATCGCCTTCGCCTGTACGAGAGCAATTTCTATCACTTGGGCTATGTGCTCGGGGAGATTTTGCATGCGGGGGGAAGCTACGTACCGTATCAAGTCGTGTACGCCGCCCTCTGGTGGGCGCGAGGCTTCTTGGTCTTTATCTTGATTCGGCGATTCCTTCCGAACCGCCTAATTTTGCCGTACGCGGCCGGGGCACTGGTCCTGGTGCACGCTTCCGATGGCGCCCTGCAATGGGTAGGGCAGATGAACCAGGTCGGCTATATGTTTTGGACGCTGGCCGCATTCCTGGCGCTAACTCTTGCGCTCGAAGCCCGATGGCAATTCTCGATCGCATGGATGATTCTGGCGGGGCTGCTCGAACACCGCGCTCTATGGAGCTACGAGAGCGAGATCTTATTGATTCTGCTATTCCCCCTGATTCTAATCTTGCACCCCCGCCGCCGATGGAGCAAGCTGGCCGTGCTTGCGGCGGCGTGGTGCGTCGTGCCGGGCATATATATAAGATTGTCGATCGAGCGCTACGCGTCCAGCCACGATTCCTATCAACAGTCGGTGGCCCGCCAAACTTGGATGCCTGGCAGCATCGCCAGCGACTGGTGGTTCAACATTTCCCATAGTCTCGAATTTTGGAAATGGGTTCGTGGGGAATGGAAGGGATCGATCATTTCGGCTGAGCTGCTTTCAGTGCTATTGGCCGCGATCTTTATAGCGGGCGGAGTGATTATGGCACATGTCTGGAAGGCGAGTAAGCTCGAAATCGGTGAATTCGACTGGCGACACTCGAGTTGGATTCTGGCGGCCGGTCTCGCATTGCTAGTTTTCAGCTTTCCCGTTTATCTGATCCTTGACAACGCACGAAGCCTTTGGCGTACACAGATGCTCTCGGGTATTGGCGCCGGTGTGGTTCTTGCCGGCTTGGCTGGACTGGGAACCCTCGCCGTACGGCCGATCATTTGGAGGAGGACTCTGTTCCTTCTCCTGGCTTCCGTTGTTGCCTTCGAAGGAAGTTTAGCAGCAATTCAAAGAGGAGCCTTCCACAGGTTCATTTGGGAGCGACACCGAGACGCGATCCGCGAAGTTCTCCAGGTTGCGCCCAGTGTTTCTTCTGGGACCGTCGTCGTTCTCACCAACATCGCAAATGCGGACGACCCGTTCGGCGATAACTTATGGTTCGACTTTGCTCTGCGCCTCATTTATCCAAACCGCTACGTATCTGGCGCCTATTTTTATTCCAACGGTGCCACCCCGCCTGGAGACAACCTTACGCTCCAAGCGGGCGAGTGGGGTTGGAATGGTAAAGGTATCGCGCCGCTAGTGAAGAGCGCCGCAATCGCGCAGACGGTAGTAGTGCGCTACGTGCCTGGTGGAAGGGGACGGATCGAGACAACATTTCCGCGATTCCTCTGCAACCCAAATTGCGACGGGGCCGCGGAGTACCATCCGGAGAAGCTGATTATTGGGTCCATTTCGCCCAGAACTTTAAGGCGCTACAACCTGAAGCCGGACTTTGCTACCGCCCCCAATCTGCCCGATTGAAAATCACCGGCGCGTGAAGGCTGCGCATTTGCGCGATGAGCCACATGAGGTCCTCTTGCTGGACTGCGGGCGCCATGGAGTAGTGTCCCGCCTCCGTTGGCCTGTTGCCGATGCGGTACACGCGCACTGGATCGGATAGGACTTCTTCGCGCGCTCCGCAATGATGCGCCGCGTAGCAAAGCAGGGCATCTAGGCGATCCGGCGTCATGGCGATTTCGGGAAAGCCGCGGATGTCGAGCCAGCGCGAGCGCGACATTAAAAGGAAGTCGCTGGCCGACTTCGTATGCAAGTGTGCTGGATGGCCCATTTCATCGAGATCGCGCTTGACGGGGTCGAACGCGGCGATCCAATCCTGGGCTGCCGGTCTGAAATTCAGAGGAAGCACTGGCCAGTGTTTGCTGAGCGGAGGACTCAAGATTTCCCGCGCGCCTGCGCCGCATGCAAAAACTCGATAGCTGAGCGAGCGCTTATCGTCTCCTCCATCATCAACGGCGCCTTCCCCGGTGAAGTTCAACGCGGCAATCGATCCAGGCGCAGCGGGGACGGGGAATTCGAAGTACGTCAAGCCGATCACGGGTCGGCGTATGAGAATTGCGCCGGGCTGATTTGCCAGGCGCGCGACGAAGTGGAGCGGCTGATCGCGCTGGCTCGGTCCGGGTTCTAGCAACAAGGCGACGCGCGACGTGGATTCGGGCATGCGCAAGAAGAATGTCGCGTCGCGCGAGACCCAGCGGAAACGTTCGCTGCCCGATTCTTCGAGATAAGACCAGCCCGGTCCAAGCTGAAAGTCCATCCAGGCTTCGAAGACGTCGCGGCCGCGACGGCTGAGTAGGCCAGCGGCGCGCATGGCCGTAAACGGTCCGCGCGCGATCGCGTGGAAAACGCCGGACGTTTTTCGCGAGGATCCAAGCATCCTGCCGAGCGTCGGTTTGCTTTGTTGCAGCGATTGGACGATAGACGGTAGCTCGGCCAGCATCCGGTTCCGCTCAGCCCAATTGCAGCCGAAGACCGCTAAGTTGAGGATCCGATCGTTGTCGAGAATCGGGCGGCCGCCGCCCGTAATGCGCAGGCGTAACCGTTGTATCGCCGGCTGTTTTCCGGGAACCGCGACCGCCACGGTGGTTCTTCGAGCGATATTCCAACTCGCGACCGCATACCCATCTTCGTCGATCAACTCCAAACGCTGCGGTAAAGAGGCGAGGCTCGGGCCCGGTTCCACTTCGAGCAGCAGTATGTCGCCGCCTTCCCTCACCCGCGCGAGAATTTCTGCATCGTCGTGAGCCCAGCGGAACGTCTCGGCGGTGCACGCGTATTTCTCCGGCGGAAACCAGCCGGAGCCAAAGTTGATTCCGGAGTCGACCGGTGCGATATCGTCGGGCGCGTTTCGCCGGAGGCCGTCAGGCGTAAGGTCGAACGTTCCCTCGCGGGCGTGCAAACGGAGGGAGTGTTTGCGGCAGTATGACAGCCGCTGCTCGGCGCCGATTCCAGAAGGATTGCCGTCGACGTCGTAGCGATCCGCGCGATACAAGCAGTCTGGCTCCAGGCGGAACGATGCCAGAAAATTCACTAGTTCATCGGTAAAGAGGATGCCCGGGTTGGTGGCGAGAATGAACTGACCGCGGGCCTCCCGGATTCCGGCGTTTTTCGCCTTCGCCGGCCCGGCTTCGGCAGGAGCCGTAACGAGACGAACCTCGCAAGACCCAAGGTCATTGGGCAGATTCAACACAGGCGCGGCCGTTCCGGCGATGATGATCTCGGACGCCAAGCCTTGACGCTTCGCCTGATCGGCCCACGTGTCGACGAACAACTGAATCTTGCTGCGCTCGCTTTCGGTTCCTTCCAGCGCGGCGACGACGACGGATAGGTAAGGCTCCATGATCTAACGCGCCCGCTTGTCGCGGCTCCGCGTTTTTTTCTCGCTCGCTCTGCGACCGGCCGCGACCGCGCTTCCACCCCAGCGACGCAGCGCGTCCACGTCTTCGAACAACTCCGCCGGCGCCTGGTAGTAGTTCATGGACGCAGTTTCGTCTCCGAACGGATGAAACACCGCTAGGCCGCTGGCTTCGAATTCCGGGCGCGTGTGGTCATCCACCTTCAGGTACAGCGTGTCGTGCGCTACCAACGCGAACACTACGCCGTCGCAATACAAGGAGTTTCCGCCGAACAGACGCCGCGTCGTGATCTTGCCAAGCGGGCTGAGCTGCTCGATGAGGAACTCGATGTAAGAGGCGCGATTCGCCATCGCTACATCTTAACGAACAGCTTCGCCGGCACGCGCAATTGCTACACTAGAACACTTGACCCCATGAAAATTCATGAGTATCAGGCCAAGGCGATCCTGGCCAAGTACGATGTCCCTGTGCCTCGGGGCGAAGTGGCGTTTACGGTGGATGAGGCAGAAGCCGCTGCTAAAAAAATTGGCGGCAGCGTCGTGGTGAAGGCGCAGATTCACGCCGGCGGACGCGGCAAAGGTGGAGGCGTAAAGGTCGCGAAGGATGCGACGGAGGCGGCCGAGATCGCGCGCAAGATTCTCGGCATGACGCTAGTCACACACCAGACCGGTCCAGAAGGCCGCGTTGTGAAACGCCTGCTCATCGAGGAGACATTGCCGATCGAGCGGGAACTTTATCTCGGGATTGTGCTCGATCGCGCGCAGGGCAAACCGGTCTTCATGGCATCGGCGGCGGGTGGGATGGAGATCGAAGAAGTTGCCTCGAGATCGCCCGAGCTGATCTTAAAGGAAACGATCGAACCGGGGTATGGACTCGCAGCATACCAAGGGCGCAATCTTGCGTTCGGGATGGGGATCCCGGCGGCGAGCGTGGGAAGCGCGGTGGCGGCGATGTCGGCGCTGGTGACCGCGTACAATGCTTTCGACGCGTCGCTCGCCGAAATTAACCCGTTCATCCTGACCAAAGACGGCAAGGTCTACGCGCTGGACGCCAAGATCACACTCGACGACAACGCGCTCTACCGGCACAAAGATTTGCTCGAGCTGCGCGATCTCAACGAAGAGGATCCGCTTGAAGTGGAAGCGTCGCGGTTCAGCTTGAACTACATCAAGCTGGATGGCAACATCGCATGCATGGTGAACGGCGCTGGTCTGGCGATGGCGACCATGGATATCGTGAAATTTGCCGGAGGCAGCCCCGCGAATTTCCTCGACGTGGGCGGAGGCGCGAACGCCGAACAGATTAAGAACGCGTTTCGCATTCTGCTTTCGGACTCGGGCGTGAAGGCGGTGCTGATCAATATTTTCGGCGGCATTCTGCGCGGCGATGTGCTCGCGACTGGAGTGGTGAACGCGGCGCGCGAGTTGAATATCCAGGTGCCGATCGTGGTTCGGATGGAAGGAACCAACGTCGAAAAGGGGCAGGAGATTCTGAAGAACTCGGGATTCAATTTCACGGTTGCTGACGGCATGCGGGATGCTGCGGAAAAAGTCGTGCGCGCGGCCAAGGGGGCGGCGGCAGCATGAGCGTACTGGTGGATCAAAACACGCGCGTCCTGGTTCAGGGATTCACCGGGCGCGAAGCGAGTTTTCATGCCCAGACAGCGATGGACTACGGCACGAAAATGGTCGGGGGAGTGACTCCTGGAAAAGGCGGGCAGACGCACCTCGGGTTGCCCGTGTTCGACACGGTCGCTGAAGCGGTGAAACACACTAACGCCAACGCGTCGGTGATTTTTGTTCCGCCGCCGTTCGCCGCCGACGCAATCATGGAAGCGGCCGAGGCCGGCATTCCGTTGGTTGTCTGCATTACCGAAGGCATCCCAACTTGCGATATGGTCCGCGCGGCGGCCTTCCTGCAAGGACGCAAAACGCGCCTGATTGGGCCGAACTGTCCGGGCGTGATTTCGCCCGGAAAATGCAAGATCGGGATTATGCCGGCTCACATTCATCGGCAGGGAAATGTTGGCGTGGTTTCGCGCTCGGGAACTCTTACTTATGAAGCCGTCGGCCAGCTCACGAAGCTTGGGGTCGGCCAGTCCACCTGTATCGGAATCGGCGGCGATCCGATCATCGGTACGACGTTCGTGGACGCGATTCAGCTTTTCAACGCCGACTTCGACACGCATGCAATTGTCATGATCGGTGAGATCGGCGGGAACGCGGAAGAGACGGCTGCGGCCTACATAGCAGAGCATGTCAAGAAGCCGGTAGTTGGATTCATCGCCGGTCAAACTGCACCGCCCGGCCGCCGCATGGGTCATGCCGGCGCGATCATTTCCGGTGGGTCCGGAAAGGCCGAAGACAAAATGAGAGCCATGACCGCGGCGGGCATCACGGTTTGTGCCACGCCAGCCGATATCGGAGAAAAAATCAAGAGCCGCCTCTAGCGTCTGGCTCGCGTTACATCGAATGCAGTTTTCCATGCCAATCGAACAAACTTTTGCCATCATAAAACCCGACGCCGTGGCGTCCGGCCATGCCGGACAGATCCTCGCCATGATCGAGAAGGCCGGCTTCCAGATCCGCGGAATGAAAATGACTCGCCTGTCCAAGCAACAGGCCGAGGGATTCTACGACGTTCATCGTGAACGGCCATTCTTCAGCGGACTGGTGACATTCATGACCGAGGGTCCGGTGGTCGTGATGGTACTCGAGCGCGAGAACGCCATCAAACACTGGCGCGAAGTGATGGGTGCTACGAATCCGGCCAATGCAGCCGAGGGCACCATTCGGAAACACTTCGCCAAGAACATCGAGCGCAATGCCGTGCACGGCTCGGATGCTCCCGAGACTGCCGCGGTCGAGATCCCGTTCTTCTTCAGCATGGCCGAACTGTTGTGAGCCCAACCCCATCGCGTAGCGACGTCAGGGATATCGATGGCGCGCCGCTCTGTCCGGATGCCGAGCGCATGCTTGATTACCTGCGTACGCGTTCGGCGGAACT
>DASQJA010000205.1:0-9398 GCA_035631275.1 Bryobacteraceae bacterium | reverse complement strand
CCTCAGCGCCGGAACCGATGGCTCCGACGGCCCAACCGACGCAGCCGGAGCCATCGCTGACGGATCTAGCGTCGCTCGCGCCATGTCCAAAGGACTCGACCCGCAAGGCTGTCTCAGGGATAACGATTCCTATCGATTTTTCGACGCCCTAGGCGATCTGTTCAAAACGGGCCCGACTGGCACTAATGTTGCTGATATCCAGATCATTTTGGCGCGCTGACGGCGCGTGGCAGGCCTCGTAAGACCTCAACCGGGCACGTCCTAAGCGAAAACCCAATCTACTCGGATAGGGCTTCTATCTGACCAGATAGGTTTTCGACAGTACTGGCGCTTTACAGGTTGGCCGCCCCTAGCACAAACGGATAGCTAAGTCTCTCCAAATGAACATCATCTGCTAACTTAGAACTCACCTGCTCGAAGATCTGGTACGTTGGCAATAGCCTTGCAGTCCTAAGAGGCGTAAGTTGATTCCAAACGAAGGAGGGAATCGCAATGAGGACCAAGACGAAAATCAAGGCTGGTAGCGCTGCCTGGGGTGACTAAGTTAATTAGCATCTATAAGCTTCGCTTCTAGATTCGATCCGTTGCCATTGGCAGGTGCAGCTGCAATCCGGTAAGTCTTCGGAAGCGACTAACAAGAACCAAGAACCGCGGCTCTATCAGGACCAGTAGAGCCGCGGTTTTTATTTCGCGCCGGCTCCTGATTCCGTACAATATGGAATTCAAGATCCGGCCAGCCCCATGAGTGATGTAGTTCAAGATTTTCGCTATGGTCTGCGAGTGCTCCTGAAGGCGCCCGGGGCATCCGCGGTCGCGATTCTCGCCCTTAGCTTAGGCATCGGCGCGAACAGTGCGATTTTCAGCGTGATGAATGCCGTCCTGATTCGCCCGCTGCCATACCAGGATTCCGGCCGCCTCGTCGCCGTTTTCGAAAATAAGCTCGACAAAGGCATGCGACGTCAGCCCGTCTCGCCGCTCGATTACAAGAATTACGCCGAGCAGAACGAGGTTTTCGACGGAATCGGCGCGATCCGCAATCAGATTTTCACTCTGACCGGACGCGAGATCCCCGAGCGCATCGAAGGCGCTGCCATTTCTCCCGCCATCTTCCAAATCCTTGGCCTTCATCCAGCGTTCGGCCGTCCGTTCTCCTCCGATGAAGATCAACCGCAAAAGAACGGGGTTGCGGTTATAAGTGACGGTTTGTGGCGCCGCCGGTTCGGAGCGGACACAAGAATCCTCGGCTCGCAAATCGTCCTCGACGGCAAGTCCTATTCAGTAATCGGGATCGCGCCGCTGGGCTTCCATCTGGTCGACAGCCCTTCCGAGTTATGGGTTCCTTACACCCCCAACCCGGGCGAACTGACTCCGTTCTGGCAAGGTCTGCGAACCCTTCGAGTCCTCGCACATCTGAAACCGGGCGTCAGCGCAAGACAGGCAGAGGCGGCGATGCAAGCCATCGCGCGAAGGCTCGCACAGGAGAATCCCAACAGCAATAACGGATACAGCGCCGAGGTGATCCCTCTTCGCGATCAAGTGCTCGGAAATATCGGAGCCACGTTGTGGACCTTAACCGGCGCGGTGGCGTTTGTACTGCTCATCGCCTGCGCCAACGTCGCGAATCTGCTTTTGGCGCGCGCCGGTGCTCGTGAGAAGGAGATCGCTGTTCGGAGTTCGCTCGGCGCGAACCCGGCGCGCATCGTCCGCCAGATGCTCACCGAAAGCGTCCTGCTCGCATTGATCGGCGGTGTTTTGGGCCTCGCCCTCGCTTACTGGGGCACTACCGCCATCGTGAAATTAGCGCCCCACAACATCCCGCGCCTCGACGAGATCTCGCTCGATTGGCGCGTCGCGCTCTTCACCCTGGCTACATCGCTCGCCACCGGCGTGGGATTCGGACTCGCGCCCGCCTTGGCAAGCATCAAGCCGGACCTCAACTCCGTGCTTCGCTCCACCGGCCGCGGCAATACCTCGAACATGGGACGAGCCCGCGCTCGCGACCTCCTCATCGTCTTCGAGATTGCCGCCTGTATCGTTCTCGCCGCCGCCGCTGGTTTGCTCATTCGCAGCTTCGTTCGTCTCCAGCAGGTCGATCGCGGTTTTGAAACCAATCGCGTTCTTACGATGGAGCTGGCCTTGCCGAAATCTCGTTATCCGGGACTCAAGGTGGCCGAATTCTATAAACAACTCCTCGATCGCGTCCAAAATATTCCTGGTGTAAGTTCGGCCGGCGTGTGCCGGTTCCTCCCGCTCAGCGGAACTGACGTCAGCCTGAATTTTCACATCGAAGGACAGCCCATGCTCGCCGTGGCCGATCAGCCTCGCGCGAAGTTTCGCGCCGCCAGCGGCGGATATTTCTCAGCCTTGGGCATCCGCTTGATCCGCGGTCGTGTCTTCAGCGACTCCGATGGCGAGCTTACTCCTAAAGTCGCGGTCATCAACGAAGCTACCGCCAGAAAATATTTCCCCGGGCGGGATCCGGTGGGCAGCCGCATTCTTTCGGGAAACGATGAGAACGTCTGGACCACCGTCGTCGGCGTAGTGGGCAATGTAAAACACGCCGGCCTGGATGCCGAAACCAGCCCTGAAACGTACTACCACTACCAGCAAATCCCGGCCGACGCGATCAACTTCGCCGAAGCCGTCATGTTCTTGGTCGTCCGCATTAGCTCCGATCCAGCCGCCATGACCTCGGCCATCCGATCCGAGCTTCGCAATATCGATCCGAACCAGCCGGTCTTCAACGTCCGAACGATGGACGGCGTTGTCGAAGCTTCCATCGCCCAGCCTCGTTTCCGTACCATGCTGCTGTCGCTGTTCGCATCGCTGGCACTTCTGCTAGCTGCCGTAGGACTCTACGGCGTGATGGCCTATTCGGTCACTCAGCGCGTCAACGAACTCGGCGTTCGCATGGCTTTGGGCGCCCAGCCGGGCCAGGTCTGGAAGTTGGTGGTCGGCCGTGGCCTTCGCATGACCGTGATCGGCATGGGCCTCGGACTCGTCGTTGCAAGCCTCACTACCTGGACGATGTCCCGCCTTTTGTTCGGCGTTCGGGCTTTGGACCCGGTTACGATGGCGGCGACATGTTTGGTCACGATAGCCGTCGCGTTGGTCGCCTGCTCGGTTCCCGCGTTCCGCGCGATAAGAGTCGATCCTGCTATCGCTTTACGTGCCGAATAGCACGTAACCCGATTCGTTCCTGTCAACTAGCTCATAAAGTCCTGCCTCGAAACGCCGATTGAATACATAGCGGCGTTGCCCGCAAACATGTCTAAATCGAGCGGACTTGCGAGACGAAATCTCTCGATCTCCGCGCAGCGCAGCGGCACAAGCCGGCAGCGGTGGCGGAATCGCTCTAGACGTGTGCGAACAGGGGAGCTTCCGCGATGGAAGAGCTGAAGCCCGAACCCGCGCAGTCGAGTCATCTTCCGAGTCGCGCCCGCCTCTTCATCACCGCCATTGGTGTTGTCGGTGCGCTGGGAACCGCCTGGGCTTTCCTGGCTTCTCCTCCCCAAATCACCAGTCGCTTCCTGGTTTATCTTTTCCTCGCCGTCGCTGGATCCGGCATGAAGGTGCACTTTCCCGGCGCGAAGGCCACCATGTCGGTCAGCAACGTGATGATCATGCTTGGGCTGCTAGAGCTCGGCACGTCGGAGACCCTCATTCTGGCAATCGCTGCCCTTGCCACGCAATCCATTTGGCACTCCAAGACGCCGACCACGGGCAAGGTGGTTTTCAACACGACCTCTATCGCCCTTGCCGTACTTGCCGCGCACGGAACCTATCAACGCCAATGGTTCGGAAACGTCGAAGGCGCCGAATTCATCCGCCTGGCGCTCGCAGCCGTGCCGTTCTTCGCCGTCAACATCAGCCTGCTCGCAATGATCATTTCACTCGCTGAGGAGAAAAACTTTCGCGAGGTCTGGAGCAGCTTCTCCAACTGGACGTTTCTCTACTACCTGATCGCCGCTGCGCTGGCTGAAGTTGTGCACGTCGCGACACGTTGGCTTGGCTGGTCCTTTACGTTAGCGTTGCTTCCGCTGCTATACGCAATCTATCGCTACTGCCGGATTTATTTCGAGAAGCTCGATCAGGAAAAAGCGCACGCGCAAAACATGGCCGCATTGCACTTGCGAACCATCGAAGCTCTCGCTATGGCGATCGAAGCCAAGGATGAATGCACGCACGAACACCTCAGGCGTGTCCAAGTCTACTCGCTCGAGCTCGGAAAGCAACTCGGTCTTCCCGAGGACGAAATGCAGGCGCTTCAGGCAGCTTCTATTCTGCACGATATCGGCAAGCTCGCCGTTCCCGACTACATCATCTCGAAGCCTGGTAAGTTGACTCCGGAGGAATTCGACAAGATGAAGGTCCACACCATCGTGGGCGCGGATATTCTCGAACAGGTGGCCTTTCCCTATGCCGTAGCGCCGATCGTTCGGTCGCACCACGAAAAGTGGGATGGGTCGGGATATCCAGATGGATTGGTGGGCGAGCAGATTCCTATCGGCGCGCGAATCTTGTCGGCGGTGGATTGCCTGGATGCACTCGCGAGCGACCGGCAATACCGGCGCGCTCTGCCGCTCGACGAAGCCATGGAGTACGTCGCCAATTTAGGCGGCCGCAGCTTCGATCCCAAGATCATCGACATTTTGAAAAAGCACTACCGTGAATTTGAGCGGCTCGCGCAAAGCACTCCGTTCACGACGACGCGTTTGAAGAAGGACGTGGTGGTTCTCCGTGGCGACGCGCCGGACGCGGGCTATGAGAAAAACCAGTCGCCCACTCCCGAGCAGTCCGAGGCGGCCGCCAAGGCTGTCACGTCGGTTGTTTCCTCACGCCGTGGAATGCAGGCGATCGTGGAGCTGGCGCAGGACGCCAATGGATCCCTCCGGCCCGAGGAGCTGCTCTCGCTCGCCGCCGCAAGGCTGAAAGTGATCGTCCCCTACGATTGCGTCGCGGTTTTTGTGCGCCAGGGCGATGTCCTGAAACCCCGCTACGTCAACGGAGACAACAGCCGGAATCTCGCGTCGCTCGAAATTCCGATCGGTCAGGGCCTCTCCGGCTGGGTGGCTGAGAACGGCAAACCCATCGTGAACGGAAACCCGTCAGTCGAACCCGGGTATGTCAACGATACTGGCCACACGACCGCGTTGAATTCAGCGCTCTCGATTCCTCTGCGCGATGACGCCGATCACGTCACCGCCGCGCTCACGCTGTATCGCGCCGAGAAAGACGCTTACACCAAAGAGCACCTGCGCGTTCTTCTCGCCATCAGCGACAAGATTGCGCGGCTGGTGGAAATGGCTGTCAAGCTCGGGCCCCAGGACGACCTGTATCACGACGAGCTCACTGGTCTCCCCAACGCGGACTCGCTCTCTTCTCATTTCCAGCGCGAGCTGTCGCGCTCGGAAGCGCAAGGAAAAACCCTGGCGCTGCTAGCCTGCGATCTGGACAGCTTCCGCCAGGTGAACGACCGCTACGGTCATATCAACGGTGACGAGCTGCTGAAACGTGTGGCCGGCATTTTGCAAAACAATTGCCGCTCTTCGGACTACGTAGCCCGCACGGGCAGCGATGAGTTTATGGTCGTGTTCGCAGGTGCTGACGCCGCCGAACTCACCGGACGGATCGAATCGTTGGACTGGAAGGTTCGCCAAGCCGGCCGCGATCTTTTCGGGGACGAGAACATCGGCATCAGCGTTGGGCTGGCCTGTTTCCCTGAAAACGGTACTGACGCTGAAACTTTGCTGGCTTTCGCCGAGCGAGAGATCGAACGCACCAAGCACATGCGCCGGAGCGCCGAGCCCACCGTATTGCTACTCGCCCGGTCGATCAAGTAGACTGCCACTAACTTGCCCGCCCAGGGTCATATCCTTCAGATCAACATCTCGCCCGGTGGAATCCCAAAGCGTCCCATTCTGGAAGCGGTGGTGACGCGCGAAGGCATTCGCGGCGACGCTTGGGCGCACCCCGAATTTCACGGAGGCCCGAATCAAGCTCTACTCCTGATCACGTCTGAGGGCATCGCTGAACTTGTCTCCCAAGGCTTTCCGTTGTATGCGGGCGCTTTGGGTGAGAACCTTACGACCGTTGGACTCGACCGGCGCCAAATGCGTCCCGGCCAGCGCTATCGCGCCGGGGAAGTCTTACTCGAGCTCACCAAGCCACGCTCACCGTGCGGCGCTCTCAGCGTGTACGGGCCAGGGATCCAGCATGCCGTGTACGATGCACAAGTCAGAGCCGGCGACACACAGAGCCCTCGCTGGGGACTCGGCGGATTCTACGCCCGCGTCATTCAACCGGGTGTGATTCGTCCGCACGATATAATCACCCTAGTGGACCACGTCGTCTAGCAAATGTCTTCCTACTCAGCAGCTGTCGCGCCCGGTCGCGCGAATGTAGCTTCCCGTGCATGCTCTGGCACGTCGCTTACTTCCTCCAGCGCCTGAACCACCTCTCGCATGGCCAGCGTCTTTGAAACCATCCCGTTTCGTCAGGTCCGACGCGCGCAGAGCGAACTGGCGGCCATTAGCGACGGGCTGCCGCCCGCAGTGCAGAATCAAATCGAAACTTTGCTGGTATCATCCGCAGATCCCGACTCCGCGCTCCACTATCTCCTGAATCTCAAACAGCGCAAGCCTGTGGAGTTTGAAAAGCTGGCGCTCTCGTCACACTTCCTGCAGTACCTGGTAACCGTTTTCTCCTACAGCCGGTTCCTCTCCGAAGAGATTCTGCAAAATCCGCTCTGGGTCGAACAGCTCGGCGACCTGCAGGGGTACATGAGCGCGGGCGAATTTCGGAAACGCCTTACCTCGCTGTCGAACAAGCGCCCTGGCCAAATGCCGGAAGCGTTGACTCTGGCTCTCTTTCGCCGCCAACAAATCCTGCGCATTTTGCTCCGCGACGTGCTCGGGCTGTGCTCACTCTCCGACACCACCGAAGAGCTCTCGAATCTTGCCGACGCCATTCTCGACGTGGGCTACAAACGAATCCGCGAGGAGTTCGTATCCCGCCACGGCGTCCCACGCTACGTCGACGAAAACGGTGAATCGCGCGAGTGCGGCATGTCCGTCATCGCTCTCGGAAAACTGGGCGGCAACGAGCTGAACTACAGCTCCGACATCGATCTGATGTTCGTATACGCCGCTAACGGCGAAACCGACGGCCCGAATCCGATCTCGAACAAAGAGTTCTACAAGAAGATCGCGAATCAGCTCACTGAGCTGCTTTCCACGTACACTGCTGAGGGGCTCTGTTACCGCGTCGATCTCCGCTTGCGCCCAGACGGCAGCTTGGGCGAAGTTTGCATCTCGCTGGACGGCGCCAAGAGCTACTACCAGACCCGTGCTCGCGATTGGGAACTGCAGATGCTGATCAAGGCGCGTATCGCTGCCGGCGATCCAGAAGCTGGCCGCGCGCTGCTCGCCGCCGTCGAGCCGCAGATTTATTCCACCACCCTCGATTTCTCCGCAGTTGAGGCGGTCTCCGTCACGCGCGAGCGCATCAGTGAAAAACTGAACCGTCGGCGCCTGCACAAGGATGCATTCGACATCAAGCTTGCGCCCGGCGGCATCCGCGACATCGAGTTTCTGGTGCAATGTCTGCAGCGGCTGCATGGCGGGCAGGTCCCCTGGGTGCGCCATGCCGGCACCATGCTCGCGCTGGCGCGTTTGAGCGACAAAGATTTGCTCTCGGCTGCCGAATATGCGCGGCTCGTTTCGGCCTACCGTTATCTCCGCAACCTCGAACACCGTCTCCAGTCTGCCGAAGATCGCCAGACCCATACGATGCCGTCCGCGCCCCGTGAACTCGATATCCTCGCGCGAAAAATGCCCGTGGCCCAGCTCGGCAGCGCGCCTTCGGGCGAAAAGTTGCTGCACGAGCTGAACGCGCATCTCGAAGCTGTGCAGGAAATCTATGAGCGCGTCATTCACAGCCAACGGCCCAGCTACTACACGCTCGCGCCAGCTTCGCCCCCGGATGTAGAGGCGGTGCCCACGCTCGAACCCGTGCCGAGTAATCTCCTTCGATTCCTCGAGCAATGCGCGCCGGTTCTTGCCGAGCTAGTGTCGCGCGCGAACCTCGGCCGCGGCGCAGGCGCATTCGAGCATTTCCTTGAAAAAGCCGTCAAGAATCCGGCCTGGCTCGCGCTGCTCAACACGGGCGGCCCGGTCCCACGCCACACGCTCGATCTTTTCGAGCACAGTCCCTATCTCGCCGAAGAATTGATCCGTTTGCCCGAATTGATCGAAGAGCTAGACCGTCTGCCCTCTGGCGCCGCCAACACATTTGGAGCCGCCATGCAGTATGACGACATTTCCGCCCTGCGGCGTTTTTTCCGGTGGGAGATGTTTCGTATTCAGGCTGGCAGCGTCTGCTTGCGTGTCCCAGTCTTCGAGACGCTCGAAATGACGTCGGATCTGGCCGAGGCAGCCATTGCGGCCTGTTACCGCATGGCGCTCGACCAGGTGTTGGCCGTAAGCCCGCCGTCAACGCCCGGATACGAAGCCAAACAACAGCTCATGGTGGTGGCCCTAGGACGTCTCGGCATGCGTGAGTTTGATCTTGCCTCCGATGCTGATCTGGTCTTCGTCCTGCCGGACGCCGATCAGCGCGAGCAGCTCTTTTGGACACGCGTCGCTGAGCGCCTCATCGATCTCGTCACGGCCTACACCGGCACGGGCTTGATGTTCGCCGTCGACACCAGGCTGCGCCCGAACGGCAGCGCGGGCGCTCTTGTGCAAACTGAAGCGTCTTACCTCGACTATTTCGCAAAGAGCGCCGCCGCTTGGGAGGGACTCGCCTGCATGAAAGCGCGCGCAGTCGCGGGCGATCTGGAGCGCACCACAAAATTTCTGAACAATCTCCAGCAAGTGGACTGGCGCCGCTACGGCCAAAGCGGACGTTCCAAGAAAGATCTCCGCCAAATGAGAATGCGCCTGGAAAAAGAACAGGGCGCCAGCCATCCGCTCAAAGCCGGCCTCGGCGGATTCTACGATATCGATTTCTCGCTGCTCTATCTGCGTCTGAAGAGCGCGGGGATTTTCTACAAAGTCTTGAATACACCGGCCCGCATCGACATCATCGAGCAGATGGGGCACTTGGAGCGCGCGGACGCCGAATTCCTACGCGACGCAGCAACGTTCTACCGCGCTGTCGATCACGGCTTGCGTGTGTACTCCGGGCACGCCGAAGGCAGCCTGCCGAACGCCGAATCCCAACACGCCGTCCTCACCGCGCTGGTCCGCCGCTGGACGCCCGAGCACCTGAATCAGCAGCCGCTCAACGTGGAATTAGCAAAAATCCAGAACCGCACGCGCGAGATTTTCGACCGCCTGTTCTCGTGATTGTGGCGCACGCTCTCAGCGTACCGCGTTCACACTCGCGTGAACGCC
>DASQJA010000204.1:0-3822 GCA_035631275.1 Bryobacteraceae bacterium | reverse complement strand
TGCCCCTGAAAATCCGGAGGGGGCGGCGCCTGTGAAAAGCCGGCCACAGCCGGCGCGAAAACAACAATGGCTGAAACAAGAAGTGTCAGCCGCCGGGTACCGATCGATCCTGAACGATGGAGGTTGGGTTTCATGGCTCCCCCACTCGGGCTTGAATTTCGTCGTTGGACTGCCCAGATTGATGAGCGTGACGTATGAACATGCGAAAAATTGTCTCTCCGGGTCGGCTGCTCACGAGAACGACTCCGCCGCCATGATCGGCAGCGATGCTTTGCGTGAGGGTAAGACCCAGCCCGGATCCCTTATGCTTCCCTTCGCTTACGAACGGTTCGAACAACGTGTCGCGGATGTTTTCGGGAACGCCGTTCCCGTTATCCACCACGTCGATAAGGATATCTTCTTCGCGCGAATACACCGTGAGGGCAACGGTTGGCGCCACGCCCTGAGCGCGCGGAGTCTGGCAGGCGTTCAGAACAAGATTGTAGATGGCGCGTTCAATCTGTTTCTCCTCGGCGAAGACTTCCGCTTCCGCCGGGTCGCTCAGCTTGACCGTCAATGTCACATTCGCGGCATCGGGGTGCGCGCGCACCATGTTGAGCGCCTTTTCCACGAGGGAATTGATCGAGCTGAGACTGCGGCGAGCCGCCGCCCCGGTACGGCTGAACATCAACAGAGCTTCGAGCAGATCGGTCGTCCCGAGCACGGCGGTTCTTATCTCGGCGAGAATCTCGCTTCGCTCCGGCTCAGGAAGATTTCCCGACGCGAGGAACTCCGAATTCGCATATACCGCCGAAAGGTAGTGCCGCAAATCGTGCGAAACAGAACTCGCCATTCTGCCGATTGTCGCCAGCCGCTCTGATTCGAGCAGCGCCTGGTTCGCGTCCACGATTTCGCGCCTCATGCCGCCGAAGGCCAGGCTCAATTCGCGCACCTCCCGGGTTCCGCGATGCGGCAAGCGGTGCGCGCTGTCTCCGGTTGCGAAGGCTCGCACTCCAGCCGCAAGCTGTTCGAGAGGGCGAGTGACGAAGCGCGACAGGACAATCATCAACGCCGTTCCGAACAGAAGCGCCAGCAGGCCGGCAAGCAGGACAAAGCGATCGATCTCCCGGATCGCGCGCTCCTCCTGGTCGAGCGACTTGAGTTCGAGCAATGTGAGCGGGGCTGCCTGGCCGTTTGACAATTGCGTGGACACTGCAAGGAATCGTTCACCGCCGAGCACAAGGGTGAATGCTCCGGCCGCCTTGATCGGCGCGCTTGCCGCAATGGCAGACAGCTGCAATTCATCCGGTGGGTTAAGCGAGCTCGCAAGCAGATGCGCGCCGCTGAAGAACGCTGCATCCACATTCGTAACCCGGCTGAGCTGCGTAACCGTCGGATGATCAATCGCGAATCCGCTGATTACGTACCCGAGGATGGTGCCCTCTGCGCGGCTGCCGAAATACAGGGGCTGCACTGAACAGCCGAACAGGCTATCGCCGCTCATGAAGTAAGGCCTCTGCTGGCGGGCGACAAAATTGTGCAGATCCGCGCGAAATTCCTGGCCGGCCGGTGCATTCGCAACGAATGCCGCCATGATGTTTCCATTGCGATCGGCCAGCGCAAAGAGGTCATTCCCGCTGGTCTTCCAAAACTCCACGGCGCCGTCGGCAATGGTTCGCTCATCGCTCGTAGTCATCAGCGCCTTGAGGCTGGGCAGGTCGGCGAGGAGAGCATTCTCCCGATCGAGCGCCAGCACTCGCTGAGA
Organism: Bryobacteraceae bacterium; assembly: GCA_035631275.1. Lineage (GTDB taxonomy): Bacteria > Acidobacteriota > Terriglobia > Bryobacterales > Bryobacteraceae > Palsa-89. The sequence goes on along the minus strand of DASQJA010000204.1, from coordinate 2,078 downwards.
TCGGACATTCTCAAACGTTGCGACTGAATGGAGCAGGTCGGCGGATACACTCTGGACAAACAGGTCTTTCATCGACCGTCGTATTGCCAGCAGGCTTACGGCAATGGTGCCGGCGATGATGATCGCCATGGCGAGGATCAGCAGGAACCGGGTTCGCACGCCCCGAACCGTCCCCGGGGCGTCGGCAAGTTGCGCCGGGCGAAATGGCGCGGCTCCCCCGGTCACGGAACTACGGTACGAACTTATACCCGGCTCCATAGATCGTGAGTAAGTGGCGGGGGTTGGCTGGGTCGGCCTCAAGCTTTTGGCGAAGCTTCAGCATCTGGTTATCGACGGTTCGTGTGGTGGGGTAGCAGTTGTATCCCCACACTTCGTTGAGCAGTTCTTCCCGGCTCAGCACGCGCTCCGCGTTTTCAGTAAAGAATTTGAGAAGTCGAAACTCGTGGGAAGTCAGAATGACCGGCGCTCCATTTCGCATCACGGTCATTTTCTTGAAGTCCACCTCGCAATCCGCGAAGCGATAACTGGTCGAAGCTGAGGGCCGGCGGCGGCGGCGAATCGCGGCCTGTACGCGCGCCAGCAATTCACGCGGGCTGAAGGGTTTGGTGACATAGTCATCCGCGCCCAGCTCAAGCAGCAGGACCTTGTCCACCACTTCGGAAATTGCACTCACCACGATCACCGGAGTCTCGGCCGAAAGCGATTTGAACTTCTGGCACAGTTCACGCCCGGAAATCTGCGGCAGGATCAAGTCAAGGACAACGGCAATCGGCTTCCCGGAGCGAAACAGGTCGAGCGCAACCTGTCCATCGCCGGCCGTTAACACTTCGTAGCGCTCTGCCGAGAACATTCGCTGAAGCACGCGCTGCATGCGCGGATCATCTTCGACCACGAGGATCGTTCCGAGTTCATGGGCGGTTGGAGCCGGCTTCACCTCGGAGAACTCGACTTCCTGATCGTTGATCATCAGATCATTCTCCCTTGTTCAGTCAGGAGCCGGGCTCGACCTGACCAGAAATGACAATCCTCTGACATTTGCTTCTCATCTGCGGAGGAATGTCCGAATCCATTCTAGTCAGCTTCGGGTTGCGGTAGCATACCAGAAATCCGATATTCCGCGACACCTGAATGTTCGACAGAAGTTCAGTTATCCCGCGCCGGTTACTCGCGATGACAAGTACGGCGGAACCAGAGGAGCAGGTACCTTCTGGGTCATCATCTCGCGTATCGCCCTCTCGTAACGACTCACCGGGTCACAGTCTCAGGGAACACTTCGTCAGGTGTCGCCTCCGGCCTCTCGTAAGGCCGGGACATCGGAAAACACAACCCGGCACCTGCAATGATTCGTGATGGCCCTGCCTCCTCGCATCTCGCCACCGCCTTTCTCCACCGCGATGCCTCGATCGCAAACCAGAGCCCTTCGATCGCGTGGAAACGAAGTCGAGTGAAGAAATGCCGCGCCTCGGTCACCCAGCGTCCGACGCGGCCAGCCAGAGTCTCTCGCGGTGAAGGCATCGTGATCCGAAACGGCAGGTGCAATGGAATAAGCAGTCTCCTCAAGCTCTTCGAGTCGCACGCTTGGCCAGGGATCTCCGCGCGAAGCAATGTGTAGTGTTTGCTCGCGATGGAATCGCTGATCAGCACATCGTGGGCATAGCGCTGCAGCCACATCCGCACCCGCGCGGGTAGCCGGTCTGCTTTCCGATGATCGAAATGATCTACGTAAAGCGGCCCGAAGAATTCGCGCGCCAACCAGAGAGCCATGCTGATCGCCAGGCCAGCGTTGTCCTCCTGATTGGCGATCGACTCAACTTCAGCCCAGAATGCAGCGTCGCCCCGGCGCGCCTCCACGTGCCGCTTGAATTCAAGCACCCATGAAATCCGCGTGCGTTCGCCGCACAAGTGCTTGGACAAATGAAGCGCCTGCCGAACCAGAATATCGGTCGGCGACAGCGTCGAGAGCTCGATGCCTTCCAGCAGGCGCGTCCGCCTGCGTGCCAGAACATCGCGCGCCCGGACATCGGAATCGTCCTGGGCGATGTGAAGCTCAAACGCTCTGGGAGATTCGGCGCAGTACA
>DASQJA010000203.1:0-5404 GCA_035631275.1 Bryobacteraceae bacterium | reverse complement strand
CGCGTCGGGATCAGCCTTCGCGCCGGCCAACCGGTACACTGCTCCACCAACCGCCAGCACCAACGCCGCGTAACAATCCAAAACACTCAACATCTGGCGCAGGTTCTTTTGCACCAGTCCACCCCAGCGTCCCGGAAATTTCGGCAGAGCCACGCCGCGCTGCGCAGACAGCCGGCCCTCGCGCCAGCGGCCCCACACATCTCCGGCCGCCTGCATCAAGACCGCGCCACCCATCAGAACCAAACCGAGCGACCATCCGCCCGTCCAAAACAGAAACACGATGGCGACCCAAACCACGGGGCTCAATGCCAGACTTCCGACGCGCAGCGCGACTCGCTCACGCGCAGCAAGCGGCCACAGCGCCAACCGGTCGCGCGGGATTTTCCGGAACGGATCGCCCGAGAGCGGTCCCAACATCAGCACCGCCAGGATCATCAGGAAGAACACGCCGCTCTGGGGCTGTTGGTACATCACCAGCAGCATGAACAGCATCAGGTTGTTGCCGCCAACCGAGCCAAACGTGCGCAGATCGCGCCACACCGAGCGCGCCAACGCGCTCAGGATTGCGAAGGACCCAGCCACGGAAGATCAGCCACTCGCAATGGTTCCACTAAATCGAAGTACAAATCCTCGAGCGATCCTTTTAGCTCCGAGGCCGGCCCCTGCCAGACGATACGCCCGCCGCGCAATACGATGATCCAGTCCGCCAGCCGGTCCACGATCGACAAGATGTGCGACGTGAGAAAAATCGTGACGCCGTGCTTCACCGTCATCTGCAGGATCTCGCCGATGGTCTGCGCCGTCACCGGATCAACGCCCTCGAATGGCTCATCCAAAAACAGCACGCGCGGATTGTGAAGCAGCGCAAGCGCCAGCGCGGTCTTCTTGCGCATTCCGTTCGAGCACTGGCCAGCCTGCGTGTGCCTGCCGTTCTCCAGCGCGAGCGCGTCGATCAACTGATCGGCCCTCCTGCGAGTCTCTTCGAAACTCAATCCATAGATCGGCCCGCACAAATGCAGGTGCTCCTCCACCGTCAGCATGTCGAACAGCCCTAGGCTCTCGGGCAAAATTCCGGCCATCCTTCTCACTTCGAGCGGCATCTTGTGCACGTCGAGACCGGCCACGGCCGCCTCGCCCGAGGCGGGTGCGAGCAGCCCGGTCAACATCTTCATGAGCGTGGACTTACCAGCGCCATTCGGCCCGAGCAGCGCGCAGATGCGGCCGGCCGGGATCTCGAACGACGCCTGGTCGACGGCCTTCAGGTCGCCGAACTGCATACTCAAGTTGCGGGCGGAGATCAATTACGATCTTACCGATTTTTCATATGGATGCCTAACTAAATCCGATCCGCATTCGAATCGCGTACTAGGACATGGGAAAGACGATCCTGACGTGCTCTTCGCCACGTTTGCCTCGGGTGCTCCCCAAAAAGGTTGCTGCCGAAACGCCGTCGCCGATTACCTGGCGGCCCTGGTCAAGCGACGTTTTCGGTCGAGCCAAGCGCGAGAACAAGTTCGTACTGCTCGACCTCGAAGCCGTCTGGTGCCACTGGTGTCACGTTATGGATGAGACCACGTATCGCAACCCGCAGGTCATCGCTCTGATGCGTTCGAAATACATTGCTGTGCGCGTCGATCAGGACTCGCGGCCGGATCTATCGAATCGCTATCAGGACTACGGCTGGCCGGCGACCGTGGTATTCGCCGCTGATGGAAGCGAATTCGTCAAGCGTCAGGGCTACATCGAGCCGAAAGAAATGATCTCGATGTTGAAAGCGATCATCGCCGATCCCAGCCCCGGCCCGTCAGTCCGTCCGGATGTGGAAGTGAAGTTCGGCGAAAATTCTCTGCTGCCCGACGGCCTGCGCAAGGAGCTGAAAGACCGTTATCTCGCGCAATACGACAAGGAGCACGGCGCCTGGGGGTTCGATCAGAAATTCCTGGAATGGAACTCGGCCGAATACGCGATGGCTCGCGCGCGCATTGGCGACAAGCAGTCTGAGCACATGGCGCGCCAATCGCTCGACGCGCAGCTCAAGCTCATGGACCCGGTCTGGGGAGGCGTCTATCAGTATTCTGTCGGCGGCGATTGGAGAGAGCCGCACTTCGAAAAAATCATGGCGATGCAGGCCGGCAATCTCCGCATTTATTCGCTGGCCTATGAAGAATGGCACGATCCGGCGTATCTGAAAGCCGCCCACGACATCGCGCGATATCTCAAGACCTTCCTCACCAGCCCCGACGACGCGTTCTACACCAGCCAAGATGCGGATCTGATCGACGGGCAGCATAGCGCGGCCTATTTCAAACTCGACGACGCGGCGCGCCGCAAGCAGGGCGTCCCACGAGTCGACCAGCACATTTACGCACGCGAAAATGGCTGGGCGATCGAAGCGCTCGCGGTTCTTTACGCAGCAACCGCCGACGATCAATATAAGGACCAAGCGGTCCACGGAGCCAATTGGATTCTCGCGAACCGCGCTGCCGAAAACGGCGGATTCGGCCACGACGCGCAAGATGTCGCCGGCCCGTACCTCGCCGACACTCTCGCCATGGGCCGCGCGTTCCTCGCGCTCTACGGCGCCACTGGCGATCGTCAATGGCTCGCTCGAGCGGAATCGTCCGCGAAGTTCATCGCCGCCAACTATGCCTCAACGCAAGCCGGATACGTCACCGCGAAAACCCCAACCGACCGATCCTACACGCCCCGGCGCGAACGCGACGAGAACATGTTCGTCGCCCGCTTCGGCAACTTGCTCGCCCGCTACACCGGCAATGACGACTATCGCAAGATGGCCGAGCAAGCGATGCGCTACCGGGTGGCCCCGCAGATCGCGAAATTCCTCCCTACCGGCGGCACGCTCCTCACAAATCTCGAATTTTCAACGGACCCGATCCACATCACGATCGTCGGCCACAAAGACAACCCAGCCGCGCAAGCCCTGTTGCGCACCCGTGCGGCATACCCGTCCGGTTACCTGCGCCTCGAGTGGTGGGACACCAATGAAGGCCGCCTCCCGAATCCCGACGTTCAATATCCAAAGCTAAAATCCGCTGCTGCCTTTCATCTGCACCGGCAACACCTGTTCATCACCGATCTACAAACCGGAACAAGTCCGCATAAAAGCCGACAAACTGACGCGTCAGTGACGTGGCGTACGCACTCGTGCGTGCCGTGTTCACACTCGTGTGAACACTTGGGTGACCCACTCTACCACCACCCAACCAACACGAAATGGGCACGGCCCGCACGAGCGCGCACGCTGGGGCCAAGCACAAGCGCGTGGCGCCTCGCATAGACGCCTATGCCACAATGAAAAATTCAGGCGTCATTCATGTTAGTCGTCATGCAAGAAGGGGCCGAAGAAGCCCAGATCCAAAAAGTAATTGACCGATTGGTTGCGCTCGGTTTTATCGTCCATCGCTCGTCTGGCGTCATGCATACCGTCCTCGGCGGCGTCGGACCTGTCGGCGACATAGATCCCATCGAATTCGAAGTGATGGAAGGCGTCAAGGAATGCCATCGCATCGTGTCGCCCTACAAACTCGCCAGCCGCGGCTTCAAACCCGGTGGAACAGTGGTCAAGATACGCGACGTAGAGATCGGGGGCGACGACGTCACGGTCATGGCCGGCCCATGCAGCGTCGAAACGCGCGACCAAATCGAATGCATCGCCGAAATCGTTGCGCGTCACGGCGCCAAGGTCATTCGCGGCGGAGCGTTTAAGCCGCGAACATCGCCTTACAGTTTTCAAGGCATGGGAGAAGAAGGTCTGAAACTCATGCGCGCGGCCGCCGACCGCAACCGCCTCCTGGTCGTCAGCGAAGTGATGGATCAGAGCCAAATCCCGTTGCTTTCGGACTATTCCGACATCCTGCAAGTGGGCGCGCGCAACATGCAGAACTATAACCTGCTGCGTGAACTGGGACAAATTCGCAAGCCAATTCTGCTCAAACGCGGAATCTCCGCCACGATCGAAGAATTGCTCCTGAGCGCCGAATATATTTTGTCTGGAGGGAATTACGACGTCATCCTCTGCGAACGCGGTATCCGCACCTTCGAAAACGCCACGCGGAACACCATGGACATCTCTGCGATCCCGGTTGTGAAATCGCTCTCGCACCTGCCCATCGTCGCCGACCCCTCGCATGGCACCGGCCGGCGCGACAAGGTTCTGCCCATGGCCCGCGCCGCAGTTGCAGCAGGCGCCGACGGCCTGCTCGTCGAAGTGCACCACGATCCCGATCACGCCCTAAGCGACGGCGCGCAATCGCTGAAGCCGCAGCAATTCGCAGAGTTGATGGAGCAGTTACGAATTATCGCCCCCGCCGTCGGGAGATCCGTTTCGCGTTCATGAAAACTGTCGCGATTTTCGGAGTCGGCCTCATCGGCGGCTCTTTCGCCTTGGCGCTGCGCAAGGCCGGCTTCTCCGGACAGATTCTGGGCGTCAGTTCTTCCGAAACGATCCAGCGCGCACTCGACCTCAACGTGATCGATGCAGCCGCTGCGCCCGACCAAGCCACCCAGTCAGCCGACCTGATCTATCTTTCTCAACCGATCCTGCAAATCATCGATTCTCTGCCCCAGATCGCGGCATGGGCGAAGCCCGGCACTCTGGTCACCGACGCTGGCAGCACCAAGACCGAGATCATCCGCCGCGCCGCCGAGGTCTTCCGACCCGGACAATTCCTCGGCGGCCACCCCATGGCCGGACGCGAGCGCCGCGGCGTCGACGCTGCTGAAGCAGATCTTTTCCAAGACCGTCCTTACGTGCTCACCCCGCACTCCATCACGCAGCTCGAACAACCGAACGCCCAAGAGTTCCAGGAATGGCTTAACCGGATCGGCGCTGTCCCGATGGTCTTTGACGCGGCCGAGCACGACCGCATCGTGGCGTTCACTTCCCACCTCCCGCAGCTCGCCTCCACTGCCCTTGCGGCAATGCTCAGCAATCGACCCGAAGCCAAGTCCCGCGTCTTCGGACCCGCGCTGCTCGACAGCACACGCCTCGCCCTCAGCTCTTTCGACATTTGGGGTGACATCTTCGCCACGAACCGCACCGCGATCCTCGACGCCCTCCGCGACTACATCGCTAAACTCCAACAGCTCCGTGACCATTTCGAAACCGCCGCGCTTAGCGACGAGTTCGATCGCGCCGCCAACTTCGCCGCTTCCCTTCGCGAGCTTGAATAGCAGTGCCGTAAGAATCCGATCGGTACTGCTCGGCTCAGCCAATTGATACCACGCGTGCACATAGGAAAGTGCGATCAGGTCCCACCGGCTGGCTCCAAGTTCGTAGTGATCCAAACTGTCGACAATCGCAGTGATCTTCATGCCAATCTGCGCGGCCCTGTGCCTGCGCCTGTGCGATGCCCACGTCGGAGATATCCACGCCGGTCACATC
>DASQJA010000202.1:0-7650 GCA_035631275.1 Bryobacteraceae bacterium | reverse complement strand
CGATCGTCTTCACCGATGACCAGTTGAAGTACCGCGGGATTCATCCGTTCTTCGGCGTCGGACGTTTGCGCCCCGGCGTCGTTCCCGATCAGGCGCAGGCGGAGATGGATCTCGTCTCGAAGCAACTTGAGAGCGAGCATCCGGACACCAACACCGGTCACGCCGGTGATTTGACCGTGTTGCGGGACAAGCTCGCGGGCAAGCTGCGGCCCGCATTGTTCGTACTTGTTGGCGCCGTGTTCCTGGTCGCGTTGATTGCGTGCGCGAACGTAGCCAATCTGCTGCTGGCACGAGCTACGGTCCGGCGAAAGGAGTTTGCGGTGCGCGCGGCGCTGGGCGCGAATCGGCGTCAGCTTGTCTGGCAGTCGCTCGTCGAAAGCGCAATCATGGCGGCCATCGGATCGGCGGCCGGAATCCTGCTGGCACTCTGGGGGCTGGATGCGCTCCGCGGCGGGTTCTTCGCGAGAATCGAATCCTTTTCGCTTGCAGGACTTGACCGCGTGGCCTTGGATTGGCGCGTTCTTCTTTTCACATTGGGCACGACCGTTGCGAGTGCGTTGTTGTTCGGGATCGCACCGGCGTTGGCAGGCGCGCGCGTGGATCTGAATGATGCCTTGCGCAGCGGCGGACGAGGCGCGGCGGCACCGGACCGAGGCAGAATGCGCAGTGTGCTGATTGTCGGTGAAGTAGCTTTGTCGTTGGTACTGCTGACTGGCGCTGGGCTGCTCGCCCGGAGCTTCGGAGCATTGCTCAGCGTTAACCTCGGTTTTCAGCCGGATGGGCTCTTGATCGCAGATGTAACGTTGTCGTCCAATGAGTACCGCACTACCGCACAAGCCGCCGCGTTTTACGACGCTTTGCTGGAACGAGTGCGCGCGCTCTCCGGCGTGCGCTCCGCCGCAATCACCGACATCGTTCCTCTCACGGGCGACGACAACCGCTCCGGCGTCCGAATCGAAGGCCGCACGCCACGCCCTGACGAGCGATGGCGGATGAATCCCCGCTTAGTCAGCACGAAATATCTCGAGACGATGGGGATCGCAATAACCAAGGGCCGAAACTTTTCGCCGCAGGATGCAACGGGATCCTGGCCGGTTGCGATCGTCAGCGAAGCCGCGGCGCGCCAGTATTGGCCCGACCTCAGCCCGGTTGGACGGCGGTTCGGTTTCGCGATGGCTGGCGCGCCTTGGATCGAGGTCATTGGCGTTGCCCGCTCCATCCACAATCGCGCGCTCGATCAGGAATCGACGCCGGATGTGTACTTGCCGTATCGGGAGAATCCGTTTGGCTATGCGCCCGTTTCGATGTCTCTCGTAGTGCGTTCGAGCGGCGGCAACTCCGTTGCTCAAGCCGTGCGAACAGCGGTCTCGTCGCTCGATTCGAGCCTGCCTATCTCTAGCTTTCAGCTAATGGAGTATTTCGTCGAAGCATCCCAGGCGTCGAGAAAATTCAATCTCGTTCTGTTCGGAATTTTCGCGGCGCTCGCTGTCGCACTCGCCGCAGCGGGCTTGTACGGAACCATGAGTTACTTGGTAAGTCAGCGCTCGCACGAAATCGGCATTCGTATGGCGCTCGGCGCAGAAGAAAAGAACGTGTTGCGGATGGTGATCGGCAATGGACTCGCGCTGGCGCTCATCGGTGTGGCGTTCGGATTGGCGGTCTCGTTTGCTTCGGCGCGAGTGATGGCGGGTTTGCTGTTTGGCGTGCGGGCTCAGGATCCGATGGTCTTTGCCGCCGTGCCGGTGGTGTTGATCGCGGTAGCGCTGCTCGCAACCTATTTACCTGCCCGGCGAGCCGCGCGCGTCGATCCGCTGGATGCGCTGCGAATCGAATAAACGAGCCCTACAGCGTTTCCAACACTAAGTGCTGCGGTTTTGGATTCGCGCATGCGACTTCGAGCGTGAATGTCAACACGCTTCGCGTCTTCAGCGGATCGATGATAGCATCCATGTGCCCGCGCGATGCGGCATGACGAGCGTCCAGCCAGCGCTCATAGTCGGCCCGCGTTTTTTCGATCCGGTGCTGCAGTTCTTCGGGCACGGGTTTGCCTTCGACGCGCAGTCTCTCAAGCTCGGAACCGTGGACAGCCTGAACGGCCGCGTCGCCCTCCATCACTCCGATTCGCGCAGTGGGCCAGCCGAAGGTAAAGTTGGGATCGAACCCCTGCCCGGCCAGCGCGTAGTAGCCGGCGCCGCTCGCGTGATTCATGGTCAGGATGATTTTTGGAACGGTTGCGCAAGCCATCGTCTCCACCATCTCGGCACCCGCGCGAATAATGCCTTCGCGTTCGGCTTCCACGCCGACCATGAAGCCGGACACATCCTGAAGATAGATCAGCGGGACGCGATTTCGCTCGGCGTTCTCGACGAAGTAAGCCACTTTGCGCGACGACTCGGTGTAGATGATTCCGCCGATGCGCGGGCCGCCTTCGGTTTTCAAAAACCCGCGCCGATTCGCGATCAGCGCGACCGGACGGCCGGACAAGCTGGCATTCGCGCACAGCATCTCGGGCGCGTGTTGCGGCTGAAATTCCGCGTAGTCGTTGCGGTCGAAAATCCGTTCGATGGCCTCCTCGACGTTGTAGGCGAGGCGGTGATCGGCCGGCATCAGGTCGTACAGCCCTTCGGCCGGCTTAAGCGGTGGCACGCCTTGCGGCGGCTTCGGCGGCTCGGGCATGGCGCGAAATTTCTCGCGGATGAGATCGAGACACGCTGCATCGTCCGTGGCCATGAAGTGCGCGACGCCGCTCGACTGCGTGTGCATCCGCGCGCCGCCCAACGTTTCGGCGTCCACTTTCTGGCCCACCGCGCCTTTCACCAGGTTCGGTCCGCCAAGCCCCATAAAGCTGGTGCCGTCCACCATAATAATGATGTCGCTCAGCGCAGGGAGATAGGCGCCGCCGGCGATGCACGGACCCATCACAGCGGCGATCTGCGGGACATGCAGCTTCCGCCGCATCAGCGAGTTGTAATAGAAAATTCGCGCGGCGCCATACTGGCCCGGGAAAATGCCGTCCTGATAAGGCAAGTTGACGCCGGCCGAGTCGACCAGATACACGATCGGCGTGCGATTGCGCATTGCGATTTCCTGCGCGCGCAATATTTTGGTTATCGTTTCCGGCCACCAGGAACCCGCTTTCACCGTCGCGTCGTTGGCGACAATGACGGCGGGCCGGCCCTCGATCTTAGCGAGCCCAGTGACGACGCCCGCCGCCGGCGCTTGGCCGTCGTATTGATCGTAGGCGACGAGCAGGCCGATCTCGAGAAACATCGCACCGGGATCGATGAGACGGGCGATACGCTCGCGCGCGGTCATTTTGCCGTCGCGATGCTGCTTCGCGGTCTTCTTCGCCCCGCCGCCTTCGCGCAAACGATCCTCGAGCAGTTGAAGCTCTTCGACGAGCTGTCGCATGGGGCCAGCGCTGGTTGTGGGCACTGTTTTCAGAATACTGAAAAGGCTGGCGCCAATCGAGCGCCGAAGTAATGCTGTGATGGTGCCATCATGATGGCACGCACTCAGATCACGCTCGATCCTGAAATGCACCGCCGCGCGCGCCAGAAAGCCGCCGATTTAGGTTGTTCATTGGCGGAATATATACGCCGCCTCGTCGCGCGCGACGTCGGCGCCCCGCAGCAGAAAGTTGATGTCTCCAGCATTTTTAATTTGTTTGATTCTGGTGGGTCAGACATCGCGCGGCACAAGGACGAAATGGTCGCTGAGGCGTTCGACGCACTGAATCCCCGGCGGCCGCGGAGGGCCCGCAAGCGAGCGTGAGCGTATTCGTTGACACCTCCGTTTGGTACGCGTCACTCGACAGAGGCGAATACGCGAACGCCCGTGCGCGATCGATCCTCAATTGCAATGAACCTTTGATCACGACAGATCACGTTCTGGTCGAAACCTGGATGCTACTTCGGCGTCGCGCTCAGCACAATGTTGCGGATCGATTCTGGGAGAGGCTGAGACAGGGGGTCGCTACCATTGAATCAGTCACGTTGGCGGATTTGGAGGTGGCCTGGGAAATTGGCGCGAACTATGCCGACCAGGATTTCTCCATCGTTGACCGCACCAGCCTTGCTGTCATGCGACGGCTCGGGATTGAACGGGTCGCATCGTTCGGTCATCATTTTGGTGTATTTCGCTTCGGACCTGATCGGCGGCATGCGTTTACGGTCCTGCACTAAGCGCGCGTACCTAAGCTAACCTATCCAGATGGCGTTTGAAGACACCTTAGCCGTTAAGCTTGTGCGCAAGCACAAAGACGGAGTCACGGTAGCCTGCCAGTTGAAGCCTGACTTCGTGAACAGTCAAGGCGCGCTGCATGGCGGCGTGATCGCCTCCATCGCCGACGAAGCAGCTTGGCACGCTTTGATCCACGCCTACAACGACAAGCAGAACTGCACCACAACGGAGCTGAAGATCAACTACCTTCGGCCGATCGCGGTGACCAAGGTGGTCGCGCGGGTCTACGCGCTGCGGGCCGGGAAGACGCTATTCGTGAGCCGCGTCGACATTTTCGACTCGGGCAAGAAACTCGCCGCGGTCGGCGTCGTCACTTACATGCTCCTGCCGAATTCCAAATAACGCCGATCACTCCACGGTGACCACGATGGGCTGTTCGATGATCGCCGAATGGTCCGCGCTGAGGACGAGTACACGGTACCGGCCGGGCGACAAGTCCGGGATCACGAATTTGATTTCTTCGTTCGACTGCGCCGAGATGGGCGCGTTTGTGTCCTTCTTGCCGTCGCTCAATAAAACCTCGGCAACCACCGCCTTGCTCAGGTTCTCTCCTTTGCCGACGACTGCATCGCCCTTCTTCGCGGTGTCTGGGTCCACCGATGTGAACCGAGGTATCGGCTGAGAGGCAGTCAGAAACGTAGCGAAAACGATCAGCCCTACAGCTAACCAAGTACGCATAGCGCCTCCTCCTTTTTCTAGTTCGCGCTTTCGTTAAGCAAACAAAAGGCCGAATATAGTGGGCATTGATGATCCGCGCCGGTAGTAGACTGAAGTGAGAGCGAGCCCCCAATGCCAACTGCAACCGAAATCGCGCATGACCCTGTTCAACCTTTGACGGTCCTGGATGAAGAAGAAAAATTGTTCCAGTCTACTATACGCCGATTCGCTAGCGAGCGCATCGCCCCGCATGTACGCGAAATGGACGAGGCCGGCGTCTTCCGCAAGGATCTCCTCAAGGAGATGTTCGATCTCGGGCTGATGGGCATCGAGATTCCCGAGGAGTTCGGCGGACAGGGCGGCAATTTTTTTCAGTCCGTGCTGGCGGTGGAAGCGCTTGCCGAGGTGGACCCTTCCGCAGCGGTAATTGTGGACGTGCAGAACACAATCGCGAACAACATTCTGCTCCGCTGGGGCAACGACGAGCTGAAGCGCAAGTACCTTCCGCGGCTCGCGCGCGACACGGTGGCGGCATTCGCGCTGTCGGAGGCGGGATCGGGGTCGGACGCCTTCGCGCTTCAGACGCGGGCAGTCCGCCAGGGGGATTTCTATCTTCTCACCGGCCGCAAATTGTGGATCACCAATGGAGGCGAAGCCGGCATCTATTTTGTTTTCGCGAATGCCAACCCCGAGGCCGGGCATCGCGGCATCACCTGCTTTCTGGTGGAGCGAAATTATCCGGGGTTCCAAGTCGGGAAGAAGGAAGACAAGCTCGGCATCCGCGCGTCGTCCACCTGTGAGCTCATCATGGACGATTGCCGCGTGCCCGCCGCGAACATCATCGGCGAGCTTGGCAAAGGGTACAAGATCGCAATTGAAACTTTGAACGAGGGCCGTATCGCGATCGGCTCACAGATGGTCGGACTCGCGCAAGGCGCGCTCGGCCACGCGATCGCGTACGCCAAACAGCGCCAGCAATTTGGAAAACCGATCGCGGATTTTCAAGGCGTGCAGTTCGAGCTGGCCGAGATGGCCACCGACATCGAAGCTGCGCGGCTGTTGGTTTACAACAGCGCTCGCATGCGGGATGCCGGGCTGCCGTTCGTCACCGAAGCCGCGATGGCGAAATATTTCGCGTCGCAGATTGGCGAGCGAACCGCGTCGCGCGCCGTCGAAATTCTGGGCGGTGTGGGATTCACGAAAGACTACCCGGTCGAAAAACTCTATCGCGACGCCAAGATTGGCCGCATTTACGAAGGCACCAGTAATATGCAGCGGCTGACGATCGCGAAGCAGATTTTGAGCTGAAGCCGTGTCCGGTTTTACGCCAAGGCGCTACACTAGGAAGTAACCGGTTCCATCCGGGCACCGTGAAACTGGAGAGTCGTATGCGTTTTGTCGCCAGTCTTGCAATTCTCGCAGGCGCTGCCTTTGGCGCCACAATCCCACACGAGCCAAGTCCGTCGGAAGTTGACGACATCATCGCCAAGTTCGCCGCCAAGGAAGCAGCGTTCCAGCAGGCGCGGAACAACTACACGTACCGCCAGACCGCGCGCGTTATGTCGCTGGATGACGGCGGGGGCACAACGGGCAAGTGGGAAGAAGTTTCTGAAATCGTTTTTCTGGACGGCAGGCGGACGGATCGCGTGGTGCACGCGCCCATGAGCACGCTCACGGCGTTTCAGCTCGATCCCGGCGACATTCAGGATTTACGCGACGTTCAGCCGTTCGTGCTTACGACGAACGAGCTGCCGAAATATTACATTCGCTACCTAGGCCGCGAAAAGCTCGACGAGATTTCCTGCTATGCCTTCGCGGTGAAGCCGAAGCGGCTTGAATCCGGCCAGCGGTATTTCGAGGGCGTCGTGTGGGTGGACGATCAGGATCTCCAGATCGTGAAGTCGTATGGGCGCGGCGTGGGCCAGCGCAAGGGCGACAATCAGTATCCGAAGTTCGAAACTTACCGCGAACAAGTGGATGGAAAATACTGGTTCCCGACCTATACCATCGCCAACGCGACGCTGCATTTTCGCGAGAACGATCAGCGCATGAAGATGACGGTGCGCTACGAGGACTACAAGCAGTTCAAGAGTGATACCACCATCAAGTACGGCGATGTGGAGAACGAGAACAAGCCTCCCGCGACGCCACCCAAGAAACAATAACGTTTGCGCCTTCCCATCGATGAATTGCTGCCGGAAATCCGGCGGTCGCTTGAAACGCATCCGAACTTGGTAATCGAGGCTGCGCCGGGCGCTGGGAAAACTACGCGCGTACCTCCTGCGCTCCTTCCGATGCTCTCGGGCCAAGTGCTGGTTCTCGAGCCGCGACGTTTGGCTGCTCGCTTGGCAGCGCGCCGGATTGCGCAGGAGTTGGGCGAACGCCTAGGCGAAACGGCCGGCTATCAGGTTCGTTTCGAGGATGTATCCGGGCCGCGCACACGCCTTCGGTTTCTGACCGAGGGCATCCTGACACGGCGGCTGATTTCGGATCAGCAGCTCGATGGCATCGGCGCGGTGGTGCTCGATGAATTTCACGAGCGGCATCTCGAAAGCGATCTCGCGCTGGCCTTACTGCGCCGGTTACAGGCGACCTCACGGCCGGATCTACGGCTGATCGTGATGTCGGCCACGCTGAACACGGCGCCGGTCTCGCGGTTCCTGAACGATTGTCCTGTTGTGCGTTCCGATGGACGGCTTTTCCCGCTCAGCGTGACGCATGAGACGTATTCGGCCGCGCCGCTCGAAGCAC
>DASQJA010000201.1:0-2765 GCA_035631275.1 Bryobacteraceae bacterium | reverse complement strand
TGTCTTGATACAGTGAACTCAAATGGAAACCTACCAACCCACGGAGAGAACCCAGGTGCGCCGCCTTCCCAAACGCGGCGTCTACGACAAGCAGCAGGTTCATGCCATCCTCGACGAGGGCTTCCTCTGCCACGTTGGTTTCGTCGTCGACGGCCAGCCGTTTGTGATCCCCACCGGCTACGGACGCGAGGGCGAACGCGTCTTCATCCACGGATCGCCCGCCAGCCGCGTGCTGCGCTCGCGCGACGGCATCGATATCTGCTTCACGGTTACCCTGGTCGACGGCTTCGTGCTTGCGCGCTCGGCCTTCCACCACTCCATGAACTACCGCTCGGTCATGGCTCTCGGCCACGCGCGCTTCATCAGCGATCTCCAGGAAAAATCCGGCGCGCTGCGCGTCATTACCAATCACATCGTGCCGGGCCGCTGGGAGGAAACCCGGCCGACCACGGAAAAGGAATTAAAGTCCACCAGCGTCCTCGCGCTCGATCTCGAAGAAGTCTCGGCCAAAGTCCGCACCGGCGGCCCGATTGACGACGAAGAAGACTACGCGCTCCCGATCTGGGCCGGCGTCGTGCCATTGCGCACCGTTCCCTCGATCCCGATACGGGACGATCGCGCCGTAGACGGCCTGCGCCCTTTCGACTTAGACCGGCTGGGCCGCTTTTCACGCGATGCGTAACTCCAGCGCGTCCACCAGCACGTCCTCAACTTCCGCTCGCCACGTTTCGCCCGGCGCACAATGGCCGCCGCAGCGGTCAGAGTTCCAGTGCTAGTCAGCTCACCGCCCGCCAACGGATCGCCCCGCCGTGCAGCAGCCGCCGCCAGTTCCACAAGACACAACGCTGGACTAGGCAGCGAATTTTTGCCGGAACCTTCTTCCACGAGTACGCCGTTCTTCAGCAGCCGCAGCTTGAAACCCGCGAGCAAATCCAGCATGTCACTCTCAATCCAGCCGCGGCTCGCCTAAAACAAGCGCAGCGTGCAACCCCAGGCCCCGACAAAATCTACCAGCGCAAATTTCCAATCCGGAAACGGACAGTCGATGATCTCGAGTCCCAGAGCCATCCACTCCACTGACTCCAACGCCGCCGCGGCGTCCGGCGGGTCAGTGAGAGGCTGCTTCAGTTTGAAAACAATTTCCGGTTCGATCTTTGCCGAATGGAAGCCCGATGCAGCAAGTTCTCCAGTTTGGCGTACCGTGTCGTCATACATGTGCGCCCACGCCAGCGTCTCCAGCTTCAGAATGCGCCACATGCCTTTGTTGGCGTAGCCGACCTTCCGGCCGACGATCCTGCGACCACTCTCAACGAGCGCCCGGGCGATCTCGGGTTCCACCGCATACGCCGCGTCGAGATCGAACCTGTTACCACGGCCTGACGGCGGCACTGGGATCTCTCTCCGCGTGCCCCGGGCGGCAAGAAATTCACGCGCGAGCTCGCTCACTCGAGATAATCCGGCGCTTTCTTCTGCTTATTGAAATTCGCCAGGTCGTGCTCGATCCAGAGCTGCGTCCCGGTCTTCTTGCAGAATGCTTCCATGGCTTCGCGGCTTGCCAAAGACTGCTCGCGGCTGAACTCGAAGGTCGGCGTTTTGTCCGTGCCGCGTTCCTCTTGGTAGTGGAACAGATCGCCCGCCAGCAGAATCGGCCCCGTTTTCGCCAGCTTCACATACAGAACCTGATGGCCCGGCGTGTGACCGTAGGCCGCCTTCACCACCACCGTGCCGTCGCCGAAGACGTCGAAATCTTCCCCGTGCAGAAGTTTCGTCTTCGCATCTTTAAGCGACTTGTAACTTCCGAGCTGCTGAGGGGGAGTCTTCTCGCTGAACATCGCCTCGCGTTCGGGTGCTTGTACGACCCACGTCGCCGTGGCGAAATCGTTCGCGTTCGCTGTGTGGTCGCCGTGATAATGCGACAGGCCGAAATAAGTAATGTCACTGGGCTTGTATCCGATCGCAGCAAGCTGCGACTTCATCGTCTTCGAGGCGGAGAAAAAGCTCTGTTTGGCCGGCGTCCCGTCGCCTTTGATCGCGCCGTCAGGAATCGCCCCGCTATCCCATACGAGCGTCCCCTTGGGATGCACGATCAGGTACGAGGCAACCACCATGTCTGTAGTCGCGAGCTCTTCCTTTGTGAAATGGAATGCCGAGGGATTGAAGCCCTGAATCGCTCCGCCATCGAAGACATACAACCGAACCGATTTCGGTGGCGGCTGCGCGATCGCCGTTCCCAGCGCCAGCGCGAGTATCACTCCGTTGCGAATCCACATGGCCACAGCATACCATTGGGTCTCGGCATGAATGTCGTTCTTTTTGGCGCAACCGGAATGATCGGACAGGGTGTCCTCCGTGAGTGCCTGCTCGATCCTGCGGTCGATCGCCTGCTTTGCATCGGACGAAGCTCCATCGGCCAGGAGAATCCCAAGCTGCGCGAGATCGTTCACAAGAACCTGCTCGACTACTCGCCGATCGAAGACCAGCTCTCCGGCTACGATGCCTGCTTCTTCTGTCTCGGTGTATCCTCAGCCGGCATGAGCGAAGCCGACTATCGCCGCGTCACCTACGACATCACCGTCGCGGCAGCCGAAACTCTGGCGCGTCTCAATCCGAGGATGACCTTCATCTTCGTCTCCGGCGCGGGAACCGACAGTTCAGAAAAGAGCGGCAGCATGTGGGCTCGTGTCAAGGGTCAAACGGAAAATGCTGTGCTGCGCATGCCGTTTCGCGCGGCGTATATGTTCCGGCCCGGCCCGATTGTACCCTTA
>DASQJA010000200.1:0-2885 GCA_035631275.1 Bryobacteraceae bacterium | reverse complement strand
CTCCTTGTACATGGCGGCCAGCCTTGGGCGAGGAATCCATGTCGGCGTCAGGGAGCGTTTGCTCCGCCGAATGAGCTACAACAACCAGGGGACGCGCACCGCGATCTACTGGCGAGTGCGGCATCCCCGGGAACGCTGGTTACGTGTTTCCATACGCCCATTTGCGCACAGCGAGGCGAAAGGAAATCCAAATCTGGCCGCGTTCGCGAGAGGTCCGGACGGGCCAGCCGCCAGACCCGAGGCCGGCCGATCTCTCCTTAGGGTGGCTCCTCGGCAGAAATAAGCAAGAGCAGATGGCTCGCTTAAACCCGGGGTTCGGGATGATTTTTGTGAGATTTCCTGCTCGTCGAAGGCATTATGCCGAAGCGTACTGACGTCCACAAGATCCTGATCATCGGGTCCGGCCCGATCATTATCGGCCAAGCGTGCGAGTTTGATTATTCCGGCACCCAAGCCTGCAAGGCGTTGCGCTCGGAGGGCTACGACGTCATCTTGGTCAATTCGAATCCGGCGACGATCATGACGGATCCCGAGATAGCCAGCCGCACGTACATCGAGCCGCTCAGCAAAGAATATCTCGAGGCAATTGTCGCCCGGGAACGGCCCGACGCGGTGTTGCCCACCGTGGGCGGCCAGACCGGCCTAAATCTCGCCGTGGAGCTGGCCGAAAGCGGAATTCTCGACCAATATGGTGTGA
Organism: Bryobacteraceae bacterium; assembly: GCA_035631275.1. Classification (GTDB taxonomy): domain Bacteria; phylum Acidobacteriota; class Terriglobia; order Bryobacterales; family Bryobacteraceae; genus Palsa-89. The sequence continues at coordinate 2,188 of DASQJA010000200.1, read as the reverse complement.
AACTCATCGGTGCGCAGCTCGAAGCGATCAAGATCGCTGAGGATCGACTCCTGTTTAAAGACGTGTGCCGACGAATCGGGCTCGAAGTTCCGAATTCAGGCGTAGTCACAAGCATTCCCGAAGCGATACAACTCGCCGATGCGATGGGCTACCCCGTGGTCATTCGCCCCTCGTTCACGCTCGGTGGCACGGGAGGCTCGATCGCCTATAACCACGAGGAGTTCGCCGATGCGATTGCGCGGGCCCTCGATGCCAGTCCGGTCCATCAGGCGTTGATCGAGGAATCCGTCATCGGATGGAAAGAATTCGAGCTCGAAGTGATGCGCGATTTTCGTGACAACTTCGTGGTCATCTGCTCGATCGAAAATGTCGACCCCATGGGCATACACACGGGTGATTCGATCACCGTCGCTCCCGCACAGACGCTCACAGATAAGGAATATCAGCACATGCGTGACGCGGCGGCGGCGATCATCCGCGCGGTTGGGGTCGAAACGGGCGGCTCGAATATTCAGTTTGCGATCGATCCGGAAACGGGCCGCATGGTCGTGATCGAAATGAACCCACGCGTCTCGCGCAGTTCTGCCCTGGCCAGCAAAGCCACCGGGTTCCCGATCGCCAAAATCGCCGCAAAGCTGGCGGTCGGCATGACGCTCGATGAAATTCCTAATGACATCACCCGCAGAACGCCGTCCTGCTTTGAGCCGAGCATTGATTATGTAGTGGCCAAAATTCCGAAATGGCAATTCGAGAAGTTCCCTGGCGCTGATCCGACCTTGAGCACGCAGATGAAGTCGGTCGGAGAAGTCATGGCAATTGGCCGCACGTTTCAGGAGGCTCTGTGCAAGGGCATTCGCGCGCTGGAGCCGAGCACTGCATGGCGTCCCCCAGCGGAAGTTACGACGGCCCTGCTGCGCGAGCGCTTACACGTTCCAGGTCCCGATCGGATTCACTGGCTCTTCGAAGCCATCGAGCGCGGCATGACCCGTGACGAAATCCATTCACTCACAAAGATTGACCCCTGGTTCATACGCCAGATGGAAGAGATGGTCGCGCTGGATCGGCAAGTCGCCTCAACCAGCCTAACTAAATGCTCGCGCGAGCTGCTCCTAGCGTCCAAGCGGTCCGGCGCCAGCGACGAAGAGCTGGCGAAACTTTGGAACGTCAAATCTGCTTCGGTGCGTGCCCGCCGGCACGAGTTGGGTGTGCTTCCTGTATTCAAACGCGTCGATACCTGCGCCGCCGAATTCGAGTCCTTCACGCCGTACCTATATTCGACATACGAGGATTTTGATGAGTCCAGCGTCACGGATCGGCCGAAAATCGTCATCCTCGGCAGCGGTCCGAGCCGTATCGGGCAAGGAATTGAGTTCGATTATTGTTGCTGCCATGCGGCCATGGCTCTTAAAGAAGACGGCTACGAAACGGTCATGATCAACTGCAACCCGGAGACTGTGTCGACCGACTACGACACGTCCGATCGCCTCTACTTCGAGCCGCTGACGCTGGAAGATGTGCTCGCGGTTTTGGATCGCGAGAAGCCGCAAGGCGTGATCGTGCAGTTTGGCGGACAAACTCCCCTGAACCTTGCGCTCGAACTCAAACGCAATCGGGCCAAAATCATCGGCACCGATCCCGAATCGATCGACCTGGCGGAAGATCGCCGCCGGTTCGGCGGTTTACTGGCGGAGTTGAATATCCCGCAGCCGCGAGGCGGCACCGCGCTCGCGGCCCAACAAGCCGTCACCGTGGCGTCGGATATTGGCCTGCCGGTGCTGGTTCGGCCAAGTTACGTATTGGGCGGCCGGGCGATGGTGATTGCCTACGATTTGAAGACAGTGGAAGAGTACGTGACGCAAGCGGCGCAACTGGGAGGCCTGAACGACCTCAAGCGTCCCATTTTGATTGATCAGTTCCTCGAGAACGCCACGGAGGTGGACGTGGACGCTGTCGCCGATGGCGACGACGTGGTCATCGCCGGGATCATGGAACACATCGAAGAGGCGGGCATCCACTCCGGCGATTCGTCCTGCGTGATGCCGCCGGTGTCGCTCAAGCCCGCGGTGCTTGAACAGATTCGCGACTACACTCAACGCCTTGCCCGCGCCCTGCGTGTGGTCGGCTTGATGAACGTGCAATACGCAATTCAGCAGGATGCGGTTTACGTCCTGGAAGTGAATCCGCGCGC
>DASQJA010000199.1:0-2840 GCA_035631275.1 Bryobacteraceae bacterium | reverse complement strand
CTAAAGCGATCGATCGAAGATGACCGGCATAACTTCACCAGGTTCTTTCTGTTGTGCCGCGGACGGCGCGCGGTCCGGCACAACAGCAAAGAGCAGCATTGGAAGACGACGCTGGTCTTCACCACGCGAAACACCCCTGGGGCGCTGTTCCGGGCGCTGAGCGCCTTCGCGCTGCGCGACATCAGCCTGACCAAAATCGAGTCCCGGCCGTTGCGCGGCAAGCCGTGGGAATATCTGTTCTACGTCGATTTTTTGGGCCGGGAGGACGATCCCGGCGTCCAGAACGCTTTGCGCCACCTCGCCGAGTTGGCGGATTTCCTGCGCGTTTTGGGCAGTTACCCGAAGGGCGGCTAGCGGCTGGCCCGCGACACCTTCGGCGATTTGACGTTGCGAACTTTCTTAGACTTAGCGCCCTGTGCGTTGGCGATCCGAGGCGTAAACTTGAGCGCGGTGTGGGTTGCCGAGAACGCACATACCTTGACGTCTACCATCCCTACCGCGAGTCCGACTGTACGGACATCGCTCTCGCGTATGGTTTCGAGGCCTTTCGGATAAATCACCCAGACCCGGTGTTCGGCAAGGTAGGTCAGTTCCACGAGTTCGTCCTTGTTGTGGATCGCAAGAAACACGATCTCCGGCGCTGAACGGCTCTCGACCGCGTCGCGTTCGAGCAGTTCACGGCGAAAGTCGTCGTCGTGGCGGCCGATCAACCGGACCTTGGTTCCCGTCTTGACGCCCAGCTTGTCGAGTCGGCTGGGAGGATTGCGGATGCGGGCCTCCCATTTCGCGGCAGCATCGCCGAGGTGGAATACGGCTGACCAGCCTGAAAAGACGATGGTTAGTTTTCCAGCACCCGACTTCATGGAGCGGATCTCCTGAAACGGAATCTTTAGCCGAAAAGCGCCGCGAAACAAAACCTCCGAAGTCTCGAGCAAGGCTTTTCCGGTAGACGATTCTTTGCCAAAATCCACACGGCATTGAATTTCCTGTCCCATACGGGAGCCAGTCTACCGCAATTCGGTGCTGTTACCCTTGTGAATGCGTGCTGCGCAGCCTGCTGCTGTTCCTCTCACGCCAGTCCTGGCTTCGACATTGGATGGAAACTTCGCCGGCGGCCGACCGGCTCACGTCCCGCTTTGTGGCGGGGCACACGTTAGAACGCGAGATCGCTGTTTGCCAGCGTCTTAACAGAGACGGCTATCTCGCGAGCCTGGATCATCTGGGCGAGAGCGTCACCTCGATCGAGGAAGCCCGCAATTCGCGCGACGCTTACCTGTGCGCGCTGGATCAAATCGCCGCGCTGAAATTGAATGCCACGGTCTCGGTGAAATTGACGCAGCTCGGATTGGATTTTTCGGAGGGCGATTGCGAATCCAACGTGGAGCAACTCCTAATCCGCGCCAAGGAAATCGGAACCGGCGTAGAGGTCGACATGGAGTCAAGCGCGTACGTCGACCGCACGCTTGGCATCGTGAGGCGTATGCACGATCGCCACGGTCATGTCCGCGCTGTGATCCAAGCTTACTTGCATCGCAGCGAAGGCGACATCCGCGACTTGTGCCGGCAGCGGATTCCAGTGCGGCTCTGCAAGGGCGCTTACCAGGAATCGGCCAACGTGGCGTTCCCGCGGAAACAGGATGTCGATCGGAATTACGCCGCTCTGATGAAGATTCTTTTCACAGACGGCATACAGACGGCGATCGCTTCGCACGATGAAAAGATAGTGCAGCGAGCGATCGACTTAGCGAAGGAACAAAAGTTGGGCGCGGATCGTTTCGAGTTTCAGATGCTTTATGGCATCCGGCGCGACTTACAGCGGCGTTTGATCGGCAAAGGATTTCATTTGCGGCTTTACGTTCCCTACGGAGACGCCTGGTATCCGTACTTCATGCGCCGGCTAGCGGAGCGTCCAGCCAATGTTCTTTTCCTGATCAGGAATTTAGTGAAAAGTTAGCAGCGACGCGTTAGGATAAGAACTAGAGCGGGAACCCGACACCACTTAAAGGAGTCCAATGGTTGTGAGGTATTGGGGTTTCTTGATCGCCAAACTGGCGGCGGCCGGTTTGCCCCTGTGGGTGCTTTGGCGCGCGATCAGCTGGCCGTTCCGCCAGGAATTGGCGCATGGCGTTTACAACCACGGCGCTGTTTCGCACGACCCATTTGCGCACGACTTGGGCTATACCTTCGTCATGATGGTGTTCTTTTTGGTGTGCGCCGGCGCGCTCTATTTGATCATCTGGGATCAACGCTACCGGTGCCGCACTTGTTTGCGCCGGCTTCGAATGCCGGTGGCGGCGGGTTCGTGGCCGAACATGCTGCTCTTCGGGGAACCGCGAACTGACTATATCTGTCTTTACGGTCACGGAACATTGCGGGTACCGGAAATACAAATCAACGGCCCCAACACTCCCGACTGGGAACCGCACGACGAAGACATCTGGAAAGAACTCGAGGCGCTCGAGGCGGGCAAGAAGTGAAGGCGGCGCGGCTTGTCCGCGTCACCGCGGGCGTCCTGGTTTTGGCAGCCCTGACTCTGGTTGGCGCAGTTCTCATTCGTCCCTACGCCGCCAACTGGAAGTTACAACGTTACTTGAACGACCTGACCGACGATCCGGCCACTGCCGGCCAGCCACCCGAATCGACCCGCTCCAAGATAGTCGAGAAAGCTTCGGCGCTTGGATTGCCGCTCAGCCGCGAGGGTGTGCAGGTGACGCCTTCGCAGAATGCCCTGCGAATCGACGCGCTCTACGTGGTGCACGTCGATATCGCGGGCTACACCGTGGATCTGCACTTCAGACCCGCGGCGGGCGGAAGCTAGGCGCTGCGCGGAACTGTGGTTT
>DASQJA010000198.1:0-15661 GCA_035631275.1 Bryobacteraceae bacterium | reverse complement strand
AACACCGCCATTGAAAGTAAGCGAATCGCTGAGCAACCGGCTCAAGACAACACCATTGAAGTTCAGCTTGTCATTGGCGAAACTACCGCCCGGCGACTACAACTGCCAGGTAACGATTCTCGATCCAGCGACACAGAAGGCCGCGTTTTGGCAGGCGCCGGTCATGCTAATCCAGTAATCCGTGCACCTTCCACTAACGCGGCTCGGACTCGAAGCGACCCAAATGTTGTAATCGATTGTTCATAGCGGGCACCCGGCGCGATATGCCATTCTAGTCACTGTTTAAGGACCAACCGTGAACCGCATTCGTCGAACCGTTCTCTTCCTGCTCGCGTCGCTCGCTACTCTCCACGCCGCTAACGAAACTCCCAAGCGTCCCAAGCTGCTGCTAGCCGTCGTGATTGACCAGTTTCGCTACGACTATCTGCAGCGCTTTCGCGGCGACTATACGTCCGGCTTCAAGCGCTTGCTCGATCAAGGAGCGGTCTTTCACGACGCGCATCTGATCCATGCGACAACGGTCACCGCAGTCGGCCATTCCACATTTTTGAGCGGCGCGACACCGTCGATCAGCGGTATCATCGCGAACGAATGGTATGATCGCGCCAGCCATCGCAGCGTGACCAGCGTGTTTGATCCAAAGTCAAAAATGGTAGGCGGTGTGCCGGGGTCCGAAGGCTCTTCTCCGCGCCGGTTGCTGGTTAGCACCGTGGGCGATGAGCTGAAGATGCACGGCGTAGAGTCGAAGATCATCGGCGTCTCGATCAAAGACCGCAGTGCCATTCTCCCGGTCGGCCACATGGCAGACGGCGCCTACTGGTACGACAGCGATTCGAATCACTGGGTAACGAGCACGTATTATCAGGCGGAGCTACCCGGTTGGGTCCAGAAGTTGAACGGCGAGCGAGGCTATCAACGGTATGTCGGCGCCAAGTGGCTACCTTTCGATGCTCCGAACGATTCGGCGAAGCCATTTTGCACCATGACCGCCGGTACCGACGTCCGCTACTGCGGCGGCCTCGAAGCCACGCCCTGGGGCAACGAAATGATTGAGGAGTTCGCCGAGCGGGCAGTGACGAGCGAAAAGCTCGGGACGCACTCAGGCACCGACATTCTCGCGATTAGTTTCTCGTCGAACGATTATGTTGGCCACGCCGTGGGGCCTGACGATCCATCGGTTCGCGACATCAGTATCCGGACGGATCGGCTGCTCGGCAAGCTGCTCGATTTTCTCGACGCGCAAGTGGGCAAGGGAAACACGCTTCTTGTCCTGACCGCTGATCACGGCGTTGCGCCGGTTCCTGAAGTCAACGAAGCGCGGCACATGCCCGGCGGACGCTTATCGGCCGATCATCTCGCGCAGACGATGACGGACGCCCTGGTCAAGCGTTTTGGTCCAGGAAAATGGTTTGTGCCTGGCCCCGCGACTTCGCCGTATCTCAACCTTGAATTCATCCAGACGCGCAAGCTCGATCCGGCTGAGGTGGAACGCGTCGCGGCGCAGGCGGCGCAATCGGAAGAACACATCGCGCGCGTCTACACGCGTCACGAGATCCTGGCCGGCGAAGTCCAGCGTGATGACGTGGGGCGCGCGGTTACGCTCAGCTTCTTCGGTCCGAGATCGAGCGACCTGGTGATCCTCCAGGAGCCCTACTACCTGTTCGACGCCAGCGGCACAACGCACGGAACGCCGTACGACTACGACAACCACGTTCCCGTGATCTTCTTCGGCCCGGGAGTCAAACCGGGAGGTTATTACGAGAAGATTGCGATGAACGACATCGCACCCACGTTGTCAGCCATGTTCGGTGTAGAGGCTCCCAGCGGGTCAATCGGACGAGTGCTGGCGGAGATGATGCAGTAAGTCACAATCGTCCGCGTACAAAAGTGCGACTATAAGTCCATGGCCGCGAAAAAGCTGCTGATGCTGGTGGGCGATTACGTCGAAGACTACGAAGTCATGGTTCCCTTTCAGGCGCTCCAGATGGTGGGGCATCGAGTGGATGCCGTCTGTCCGGGAAAGCGCGCCGGCGATTCGGTCCGCACTGCGATTCACGATTTTGAGGGCGATCAGACCTACAGCGAGAAGCGCGGGCACAATTTCGCGCTGAACGCGACGTTCGACGACGTTTCACCAGAAAGCTACCACGCGCTCGTGATCCCGGGCGGCCGCGCGCCCGAGTACATTCGGCTCAATCCACGCGTGCTCGACATCGTCCGCCATTTCGCAGCTGCCTCCAAGCCGATTGCAGCGATCTGCCATGCCGCGCAAGTGCTCGCTGCAGCAGGCGTAGTCGAGGGAAAATCGTGCAGTTGTTATCCCGCGGTTTCGCCCGATGTTGCGGCCGCCGGTGGCAAGTACGTTGAGATTGGCATGGATCAGGCGCACACTTGCGGAAACCTGGTGACCGCCCCGGCCTGGCCAGCTCACCCGGCTTGGCTGGCGCAATTCCTTGACGTACTCGGGACACGAATCCAGCCGTGAGACGCTCGGGTGAAGAGTGTCCACGGCGCCCACAGTTCTATCGGTTTCCGAGCTCAGCAAGCGATATGCGGAGACATTGGCCGTTGACGGCATATCGTTTCATGTGGCTCGAAACGAAATCGTCGGACTCCTAGGTCCCAACGGCGCTGGAAAAACAACTACGATCAACATGATTCTCGGGGTTCTCGAGCCGACGTCGGGGACCATCCGGATACGGGGCATCGATCTGGCGAAGCGCCGCGCCCACGCGCTCCAGCACACTAATTTCGCAGCCGTTTACGCGCCGCTGCCGGGCAATCTGACCGTGAGCGAGAATCTCAGGATTTTCGGCCTCATCTACGGTGTTAAGGCGCTGGAGGAGCGTATTCAGACCCTGCTCGGCGAATTCGACCTCGAAAGGTTTCGCGATACGAAATGCGGCGTGCTATCTTCCGGTGAGCAAACGCGCGTTGCGCTCGCCAAGGCCATGCTGAACTCACCCGAGCTGCTGCTGCTCGACGAACCTACGGCGTCGCTCGATCCTTCCGTCGCGCAGGAAGTCCGCGAAAAGATCCGCGAGTTCGCCTCACGCGGCCGCACCGGCGTGTTGTGGACCTCGCATAACATGTATGAGGTCCAAGAAGTCTGCAAGCGCGTGCTGTTCCTCTCGCGCGGGAAGATTCTGCTCGAAGGCGATCCGAAGACGCTGCCGCAAGAGCACGGCAAAGAGTCGCTCGAAGAGTTGTTCATTACTGTGGCGCGCGAGCCGCTGGAACTGACCCGGACCTGATATGCAGATCAGCCGCAGCGGCGCTATCTTTCTACGCCAGATCTATCTGCTGCGCGGCAGCCCGGCCCGGATTCTGCCGCTCTTCGGCTGGGTTGCGATCGATATCGTACTCTGGGGTTTTATCACGCGCTACCTGAATTCGGTGGCGCAGTCCGGCTTCAACTTCGTTCCCGCGATCCTCGGCGCAGTGCTGCTCTGGGACTTTTTCAGCCGCGTGATGCAGGGCGTCACAACGGCGTTTTTTGAGGATGTGTGGTCGAGGAACTTCTTGAACATTTTCGCGACGCCGCTGTCGATCTGGGAGTATCTGCTCGGCCTGGTGCTGTCGAGCATCTTCACCAGCTCATTCGGCCTGGTCGTGATGCTGGTGTTGGCGACGTTCGGCTTCGGGTTGTCCTTCTTCATGTACGGCGCGATGCTGATCCCGTTCCTCCTCGTGCTCTTCGCATTCGGGATTGCGCTCGGAATCGTCGCCAGTGCCATGGTGCTCAGGCTCGGGCCTGCCGCTGAGTGGTTCGTGTGGCCGATCCCGGCGCTGATCTCACCGTTTGTGGGCGTTTTCTATCCGCTATCTGTTCTCCCGGTCTGGATGCAGACGATCTCGCGCGTGCTCCCGCCCTCCTACGTGTTCGAGAACATGCGCAAGATCGTCTCCGGCGGCTCCCCATCACCGGCTGGGCTTGCCCTCGGCGCGGGCCTGGTGATGGTCTATATTGCCGCCGCTTGTTGGTACTTTGCCAGCGTCTACCGGCGGGCGGTTCGGACCGGCCTAATCGCCCGCTATAGCGCCGAGAGCGTCACTTAGCGCGAAAGGAGTGCGGCGCACCACGGAACCAGTCGGGAACCACTCCGCGCCGCACTACGTTTTGCGCGACTTACCGGCTAATTCGTGGAGATCGGCAGATCCAACCCCGTCGGGAGAATCCTGGTGCGCTGGGATGCCACGGCCTGCCAGCGCCCGTCCTTTTTCACGAACACGTCGGTGAAAGCATAACGACCGTTCGTGTTCTGACCCTGATAGAGGCTCTTTTCCGTATCGGTTCCCATCACCACGGCGGTGTCGCCGTACACACGCAAATTCATGTCGCCCAATTCGACATATTCGTTACGCGATTCGCCCGATTTCAACTGCGCCAACGTCTCCGCCTTACTCGTCATAGCACCTTTGAAGTCGATCCCGACCCAGTCGTCGGCTACGATTCTGCTTACGGCCGCTAGATCGTTCGACACCAAGGCCTCGTTCCACGATTTCTCGATGTTGATCAGCGTCTGCTCGGTCAAAAGGTTTTCGTACTTCGCCGCTGGAAACTTGTCCTTTCCGACCACGAAAACGGAAGCCGCCACTAACAAAGCAATTAACGCCAGATGTCTCATGTACCTGCTCCTTTCGATCGGAATGCCTTTCGTCGCGGCGGAATGATGCAACTCGCGGCCCACTGAGGTGAAGTGCTCCAGGAACCAAGCCTGCTGTCGTTTGGACTAAGGCTGACCTTACCACCTGCGCAATTTCACGGCCCACTTCTGCGCAAATTCCCGCAATTAGCGCGCGCTGTTATACTTGCGATTGACGACGCCAAAGGAGGAACAACCATGGCATTAGTCAAATTCACGCTGAACGGGAAAGCGCAAACGGTGGACGCCGCTCCCGCCATGCCGCTGTTGTGGGTCCTGCGGGATCAGCTCGGTCTGACCGGAACGAAGTTCGGCTGCGGAATGTCGCTGTGCGGCGCCTGCACGGTGCACATCAATGGGCAGGCGGTTCGTTCCTGCGTTACGCCGATTTCAACGGTCGCCGGAAAGACCGTAGTCACTATCGAGGGTCTTTCGGCGAATTCGAACCATCCCATCCAGCAGGCCTGGGTTGAGCAGGATGTTCCTCAGTGCGGGTACTGCCAGTCGGGACAGATCATGACTGCCTCGGCGTTGCTTGCGAAGACGGCGAACCCGAGTGATGCCGATATCGACGAAGCGATGCATGGCAACATCTGCCGCTGCGGCACTTACGACATGATTCGATCGGCCATCCATCGCGCCGCTGAAATCGCGCGCACGGAAGGAGGCCGTCGATGACTGCCACTGTAAATCGGCGCGGATTCTTGAAGACCGGAGCCGCAACCGCCGGCGGCTTGCTCGTCAGCTTCTATCTTCCGGAACAAACCAGACTCGCGGCCGCCGCGACCAGAGCTAAGCTCAACGCCTTCGTGCATGTTTCGCCGGACGATACAGTCACACTGTTCATCCACAAAGCGGAAATGGGGCAAGGTACGGTTACGTCGCTTTCCATGTTGCTGGCTGAAGAGCTGGAATGCGACTGGAGCAAAATCCGGACGGAATTCCCGGGCGTCAGTACTGAATACGGGCCATATCAGGGCGTTTTCGGCAGCCAGAGTATTCGCACATCGTGGATGACGCTGCGTAGAGCGGGCGCCACGGCGCGAGAGATGCTGATTCAAGCGGCGGCTCAACAATGGAACGTCGACAAATCGCGATGCCGCGCTGAAAATGGCTCCGTGATCAATGCCGACAGCAATGCGCGCTTGAGCTTCGGCAGCGTGGCGGAAGGGGCCGCGAAGCTCCCGGCTCCGTCGAACGTTACATTGAAAAACCCGGCGCAGTTCCACTTGATTGGCAAACCAACCAAACGGCTCGACACGAGCGGTAAAGTAAACGGCAGCGCCAGGTTCGGTCTCGACGTGCGCCTGCCCGAGATGCTGCACGCGGTTGTCGAACGGTCGCCGGTCTTTGGCGGAAAAGTGGCGACCTTCGACGCCACGAAGACAAAAACAATTCCTGGCGTAAAAGAAGTTGTTCCGATCTCGAATGGCGTGGCCGTGGTCGCCGACAACACCTGGTCAGCGATGGAGGGCCGCCGGGTGCTCCAGATCAAGTGGGATGAAGGCGCGGTGGCCTCGGTGAGCAGCACCGGCATCAGCAAGAATTTCGTCGAATATTCGCAAAAGCCCGGAGCCGTTGCGCGCAAGACAGGGGATTCCGCCGCGGCATTGCAATCCGCTTCGAAGAAAGTCGAAGCGGTCTACGAAACTCCGTTTCTCGCACACGCTCCGATGGAACCGCTGAACTGCGTCGCGCACGTCCGAGCGGATGCCTGCGAGGTTTGGGCGTCCACGCAAGGCCAAAGCGCGGCGCGCGACGAAGCCGTGCGCATCACCGGGCTCGCGCCGGACAAAGTAAAGGTCTACAGCGAGTTCATGGGCGGCGGATTCGGACGCCGCGCCCGCGCCGACTACATCGGCGAAGCGGTGGAAGTCTCGAAGGCGATCGGCGCTCCCGTCCAGGTCACATGGTCACGTGAAGACGATCTTCAGCAGGATTTTTACCGCCCTGCTGCCTACGGACGCTTTACCGCGGGTCTCGATGCCGACGGCTGGCCAACGGCGCTTTCCGCGCGCCTCATCTGTCCGCCCTTTGGCGGGTTGAGCAACGGCGTGGCGCGCACGGGCGTCGAGGGCATAGTGGATCTGATATACAGCATCCCGAACGTGCTGGTCGATTACCACGCGCTAGACCCGGGCATCCCGGTCAGCTACTGGCGATCGGTGGGCTATTCGCAGAACACATTCTTCCTCGAATCGTTCATCGATGAGATCGCGCACGCGAGCGGCAAAGATCCGCTCGAGTTGCGCCTTCGTTTGCTCCAAAACGCGCCGCGCTTGAAGGCGGTGCTCGAACTCGCCGCTGACAAGTTTGGCTGGAGCAAGCCGCTGCCCGCCGGACACGGTCGCGGTATCGCGGTGGTAAACAACATCGGCAGCTTCACGGCGCAGGTGGTGGAGGCGTCCATCGACCGGGGCAAGCTGCGCGTGCACCGTGTAGTATGCGCGGTCGACTGCGGCTACGCCGTGAATCCCTCGGGAATCGATCAGCAGATCCGGAGCGGTATCGTGTTCGGGTTGTCGGCGTTGAAGGGCGGTATCACCATCGATCGCGGCCGCGTGCTGCAGCAAAATTTCCACCAATATGACGTCTTGCACATGGACGAAATGCCGTCGGTGGAAGTGCACGTTCTGCCCACGCCCAACAATCCGGGTGGAATCGGCGAAGCCAGTACACCCGGAATCGTACCCGCGGTCGCCAACGCGATCTTCGCGGCCACGGGCAAGCGAATTCGCAAGCTTCCGGTGAGCGCCGAAGAACTGGCATAGTAGTTTCATGGCTCGTGTTCTAGCACTCACATTTTTGAGCGTTGCGTGTTGCTTCGCTGACTCTCCTTTCGCCGGCCGTTGGGATCTCACGATGGTCTCGAAGAACACCACGTATCCCTCCTGGATCGAATTCGCTGAGGAGGGACCAAACGGCGTCGTTCGGCTAGTCGGCCGGACCGGAAGCGTTCGGCCCGCGACCGAAGTCAAGACGCAAGGCTCGCATCTTACTTTCACATCCGGCGAGGGAACCTGGGACATCACCGTCAACGGCCGCAAGTTGTCCGGCGTGCAGCACGGCAAGGGCGGCGATGTGCAGCTCTCGGGCGTTCCCGCTCCGGCGCTAAAGCGGGCCGCTCCGGCTGCGTGGTCGGCGCACGAGCCTCTGTTCGACGGCAGGAGCCTGCAAGGCTGGGACGTGGACGATCCGTCGAAAACCTTTTGGTCCGCTCAAAACGGCGAGCTGCGCAACGACAAAGGCGGTGCGAATATCCATACGACGCGCCAATTCGACGACTTCAAACTTCATATCGAGTACAACTGCCCCGACGGAGGCAACAGCGGAGTCTATCTGCGGGGACGTTACGAAGTCCAGGTGGAATACGAGCCCGTCGGCAAAAACGACCCGTTCCACTCCATTGGCTCGATCTACGGTTTCATCGCGCCATCCGCCGAGCTGCCCAAGAAGCCCGGCCAATGGGAGACCTATGACATCACGCTGGTCGGCCGCACCGTGACTGTGATTCGCGACGGCACCAAGATCATCGATCAGCAGGAGATCCCGGGCATCACAGGCGGCGCTCTCGATAGCCACGAAGCCGAGCCTGGACCGATTTATCTGCAAGGCGACCACACCGGCGGCCTGCGCTACCGCAATATCACCATCTCGCTGGCCAAGCGCTAGCGTCGCGAGAGTTCGGCGCGTACGGTGTCTCACGGCTAGTGATTAGGAGCGCTCGGCAACAGTCGGCGTTGCTACCCCCATAGGCTCCGAACTCAGATGATCGGCGTCACGCGGCAGCAGGCGATCCGAACCAACTGGTCAGTGCATCGGTGAGGCCCCGTTGGGTCTGATCTCCCACCCAGGCCGCATATCCATCGGGCCTGATCAACACGGCGGTGGGAGCAGTGACTGCTCCGAGTGCTGGAAGTTCCCAGGCACCGTCGTACTTGGCATCAATCAACTTCACCCGGCTTGCCCACGGCGTGACGTCGATGCCGCCTGGCTCACCGAGGTTGAGGAGCACCGGGCGCGCATCGTGTAGCAATGTGAAGACCCGCACCGGACCTCTGGCGATGACTAGGTCGAGATCGGGCATGCGGCGTCCAACCATAGGGTGTCCACCGCCCAAGTCGTAGTGAACGTCCAGACCAGACATCATCGCGACGTATTGCTTGCGAGCCTCGTCCTTCTGCAGCAACTCGGACATCATCTCGCGCAAGGCCTGTATACGAGTCTCACTGCGTTCGAGCGCACCGATCGCCCTGGTGTTACGCAACACGCGAGCGCCGACTGGGTGCCGCTCGACATGGTAGGTCTCCAAGAGGTTCTCCGGCGATGTCTCATGGACCACCTGCGCCAGCTTCCATCCCAGATTCACCGCGTCCTGGACACTAAGGTTGAGTCCCTGGCCTCCATGCGGGGAATGCACATGTGCAGCGTCGCCGGCGAGCAGCACTCGGCCGCGGCAGTAAGATGCCGCCTGCCTTGTCATGTCGGTAAACCGGGAGATATATGCGGCGCTGCGAAGGCCGTAGTCCGTCCCATAGACGGCGATCAGCGCCTCGCGGATATCGCTTAGGGTGGGCTCGCCACCTTGGCCGATCTGCGGTTCATTCGTAAGCGCTCGGTGAACACCACTTGGCGAGCGACGCCGCGTGGCCGATACTGGCGGTATGTTGAAAACACGAGAAGGACGACGCGAGTTCTGGCGACAGCTCATCGCCCAACAAGAGCAGAGCGGCCTGCCAGTGCGAGCGTTTTGCCAGCAACGCGGCAGCAGCGAGCATAGTTTCTATCAATGGCGCAGGCGGCTCACTGCACAGCTTCCCGTAAAATTCGCGCTGGTCGATACCCACGGCACCGCACACAGCAACGTGAGCACGTTGGAACTGATCCTTGTCTCCGGCGAGCGCTTGCGAATCGCGCCCGGCTTCGACGCCGCATCAATGCGCGCAGTGCTTGACGTGTTGCGCGAGTCGCGATGATTCATCCGCCGGCCAGCGTGCGCGTGTATCTGGCCACCTCGCCGTGCGATATGCGGCGCAGCTTCGATGGCTTGCATGCGCTGGTCAACGCAGTGATGCAATTGGATGCCTTCGCCGGGCATTTATTCGTCTTCGCCAACAAGCGCCGCGACCGCGTCAAAATCCTGTACTGGGATCGCGACGGCTTCGCGGTGTGGGCCAAGCGGTTGGAGCAAGGCACTTACGCGATGCCGTTTTCAGAATCCGGCGAAGCGCGGCGCGAGATCACCGCGGCCGAGTTGGGTGCGTTGTTGAGTGGCATCGATCTGAGCCAGGCCCAACGGCGCAAGCGATATCGGGGCAAGATCGCCGAAGGTGCATAAAGATTGGCGATTCCGCATCTTTTTTGCTTGGCGAAACGTAGGATTCCGGGTACACTCGATCAGTGTCGGTCGATCCGAAAACGCTGCCGCAGGATGCAGAGACGCTGCAGAAAATCGTGGTCGATTTAACCGCGCAACTGGATCGCACCGAGCGTCTGCTGCGGCAGTTGCTTCAAGCCAAGGCGGGGCGCAAAAGCGAACAGCTTTCGAGCGAACAACTGGCGCTGTTCGCTGCCGAGATGGGCGTGACGTTGCCCGACCCGGAAGAATCGGACGACCACGATGAAGAGCCGCCCGCGAGCGTATCGGGAGCAAGCAGCGCCAAACCGCGCGGCGGCCGCAAGCCACTGCCCAGCCATTTAAAGCGCGAGCGCGTCGAGCACGATTTACCAGACGCCGAGAAACACTGCGGGCAATGCGATCAGGATCTGCGGCGCATCGGCGAAGAGATCAGCGAGCGCTACGAATATATTCCCGCGCAGATGAAAGTGATCGAGGATGCCTGTTTCACCTACGCCTGCGCGTGCACGGTGAGGACGGCGTCGAAGCCATCGCAGCCGATCGACAAGAGCACAGCGGGAGCGAGCCTGCTGGCGCAGGTAATCGTGAGCAAGTTCGCCGATCATCTGCCGTTACACCGGCAGGCAAAAATGTTTCGGCGCTTCGGCATCGATCTGTCCGATCAAACCATGGGCGGATGGATGGCGCAGTGCGCGCAACTGCTCGATCCACTCTACGAACGGCTGAAGCGGTTCGTGCTGGCCTCGAAAGTCGTCGGCACCGACGATACGCCGGTGAAGGTGCTGGATCGCAAGCTCGCACAGGCGCGCAAAGGGCGCATCTGGCCGTATGTTGGGGATCGGGATCATCACGCCACAGTGTACGATTACACTCCGACGCGAGAGCGAGCCGGGCCGGAAGCATTTCTGAAAAATTATCGCGGCCACTTGCAGGCCGATGCCTATGTCGCCTACGACGCGTTTTTCACCAGGCCCGGGCGCGGGATGGTGGAAGTGGGCTGCTGGGCGCACGCGCGCCGGCATTTTCATCAGGCTTTAGAAAGCGATCCCTCGCGCATGCGCGCGGTGTTGCTGTGGATCGCGCAACTGTACGGGATCGAGAGAACGGCACGCGAGCGCGGCCTGGGCGGTGAGGAGCTGCGGCTTTTGCGCGAACACGGATCGCGCCCCGTGTTGGAGCGGTTGCACGCGTACTTGCGGGACATTCAGGATCAGCTCTTGCCCAAAAGCGAGGCCGGCCAGGCGGTCGCCTATACACTGAAGAACTGGATCGCGCTCACGCGCTATTGCGAAAATCCGGATCTCTCGATCGACAACAATCATACCGAGCGAGCCCTGCGCTGTTTCGCCGTGGGCCGCGCCAACTGGACTTTTTTCGGCAGTGATCGCGGCGGGAAAACCGCGGCCGTGCTGCGCAGCTTCGTGACTTCCTGCGAACTGGTGAAAGTCGATCCGTTCGCCTGGTTTTGCGATGTGCTTTCACGGATCGCCGATCATCCCGTTACCAGACTTGAACAACTCCTCCCGCATCGTTGGGCTCCCGCGTGGGTGTGAGGAAAAAACCCAGCCGGGATCCGGTCCGGGAAGAGCGAATCCACAACGAAGCCATCGTGGATGCCCGGCCGGAGGAGCAGGCGATGGGCTGGTATTACTACCTTGAAAATAAGATCCGCTTCCCGTTTCGGGCAAGGTGCATCGCCTCCAAAATCACGTCGCCGCTGCGGGAAGGTGAAATGGTGGAAGTTCGCCGACTGGCCCCGGAAGACAGCTGCGCGCGAGATATGCTCGTGCTGATCCGCTGGCAGGGGCGCCGTCTGGCTGTACCCCTTGCGCAGTTGATGCCCGTCGCTGCTGAAGAATTAACAGAAGAAGCAGTCTCGGATTGGCATTACTGGGTTTCGCGGAGTTATTCCTTCTGAAAACACTGGCCCGATTATGACCGCCGAACAGCTCCAAGTCGTGTCAAGCGGTGTTTAACGGGCGCTTACGTTCATTCAACACGATGCGTGCACGCTTGCCGTCCTCAAGTTTGGCCACAGCATTGATGCCCTTTTCACCACGGCGAATGCCCCACTGCGGCTCTTCGGCCGTCTCGATCTCGGCAATCAAGTAGCTGGTGGACGCATCCCACCCTGGAAATTCGATGCCTGCTTTCTTGCGGATCAGGCTGCGCCCCCCGTCGCACCCGACCAGGTACTTTGCTCGCAACGAGCGGCCGTCGGACAAATCGACGGAGACGCCGGTCTCGTCCTGTGCGAAACCCGTCACCTCAAATCCACGATAGACCGGTACCGCCAACTCGCTGACCCACTCCGCCAGAATGTGCTCGGTGCGAGGCTGCCAGAGCGCGAGAAAGTAGTTGTGGCGAGTCGGGAGGTCGCTTAGATCAAGGGCGGTATCGCCGAAGGGTGCGCGGCGAATCACTTGCCCTTGCGAAATAAAGCGATCGGCGATTCCCCGCTGATCGAGCACCTCAATCGTGCGTACGTGCAACCCGCCTGCGCGCAAGCCGTCTACGTCCTGGCTTTCGCGCCGCTCCACAATGGCGACGTCGACTCGCGCCAACGCCAATTCACCTGCCAACATCAGACCGGTCGGGCCTCCACCAGCGATCACTACTGAATGCTCAGTCATCGCCACACTCCGACCGCGTTCATGACGCATTTGACGATAGCTTTGTGTAGGCGGAGAGGAGCCGCTGCATTCCTTTCTTGTGGAATCATAAACCAAAGAGTACTCAGACTCAGGCCCCACTATCAAGAGTTTGTCGGGTGTCTTCTTAGCCTATATCGCACTTCTTTTCTATGCTTTAGACTTTTACCACGGACGCTTGCTACCATCTAATTGGCTGGGAGTTAGCGATTACTTCCAGGCAGACGAGTCATTCCCCTCAAGAGCGGCCAAGCGTAGAATCCAACTTCATTTTGGCGGGATGTCCCCAACCTATCGAAATGCGCTATCGGCCAAACTACCCACAAGCGCTTCACGTTATTCTTGTTCCATGCTGGGGTTCGAGGAAACCATAATTGTTTCATTTGATTACAACCAGGTTTTTTCGTGTGCCCAAGTTGTGCCGCGGATTGCATTTCTGGCAGTTGTAGACCATGTGGCAAAACGCAGAACCAATAACTTACGCGCTGTCAATACGGCTATGAAATACTTGTTCCATGCTGGGGATCGATCCGCGCGCAGCGCGGGCTGCCTGGACCGTATTCCTCCTAGCCCTCCTAATCGCCGCAGCTTACGCGATCCGTGAGACTCTGGTTGTTTTCGTCATTGCGCTGCTGTTCGGCTATCTGCTCATGCCGCTGGTGGGCCTGGTGGCGCGCTTCACGCCCCGGCGAATCAGCTTCGCTTTGGCCCTCGCTATTGTTTACTTGCTTCTGGTGGGCGGAATGCTCGGCCTCGCTGTCACCCTCGGATCGCGCCTGGTAGATGAAGCCAACAATCTCGCCGCGCGCCTGCCTGACCTTTTGAACAATCGCCAATGGATCGAGCAATTGCCGCTGCCGGGCTGGCTCGAGCCGATCCGCGCGCGCATCGTCGAAACACTGCAAAACGAGTTGAACAGTGGCGGCAAAGACGTTCTGCCCTACGTGAAAAGCCTCGGGGGCCAGTTGCTCTCGGGCGCGAAATACATCGTCTACCTGGTTCTGGTTCCGATTCTCGCGTTCTTTTTCCTGAAGGACGGTCGAGGCATCCAGCGCGAGTTCGTGAAGAGCATGATCGACGAGAACCGCCGTCCGGTTGTGGAGGATATCCTACGAGACATCGATCGTTTGTTGGGAGAGTATATTCGGGCGCTGGTGCTGCTCGCGATCGCTAGTTTCGCAGCCAACATCTTGTTCTTCGCCATTACCGGCGGGCCTTATATCGTTCTGCTTTCGGTCCTGACCGGCCTGGGGGAATTTCTGCCCGTAGTTGGGCCTGCGGGCGCGGGACTGATCGTGCTCCTGGTGACCGGCCTCGCTGGTTACTCTCACATGCTGCTGTATGTCGCGTTTTGGATTCTGCTCCGGATGTTCCAGGACTACGTTCTCTCGCCTTACCTGATGGGCAAAGGCGTCAAGCTGAATCCGATCCTGGTGCTGTTTGGCGTCCTGGCTGGTGAGCAGATCGCCGGAGTGCTCGGTATGTTTCTATCGGTGCCCCTGATCGCCACGCTGCGTGTCCTGTTCGTGCGTTTGCGCCGCGCCCGGGGTGTCGATTTGGTCGCGGTGGATCACAACCTATGAAGTATCTCGCCTTGCTGATCGTCCTGCCCGTCTCGCTGGCCGCG
This sequence comes from Bryobacteraceae bacterium, assembly GCA_035631275.1. GTDB lineage: Bacteria > Acidobacteriota > Terriglobia > Bryobacterales > Bryobacteraceae > Palsa-89. The sequence continues at coordinate 1,378 of DASQJA010000198.1, read as the reverse complement.
CACATGGTGAGCATGAGTAGCGGAGAGCTTAAGGTGGACGGCGATCGCGCTCATTACGAGCTGCGGATGCCAATGTACGAAGTGGCGCACGTGCATGAACCCGAGCACACGCTGCTCGAACAGGTCCGGATCAAAGGAGCCAAGCAAGTCAACGCGTCCTGCAGGGAAGAACAAGGCACGTACATCTGCACGGCGGACTATCAGTTCCCTGCCCCGCCGGACATTCTCGAAGTGGATTGCACGCTCGCGAAAGTCACTGTTCCGAATCACGTGCACCTGCTGCACGCTTATCGGGGAGAAAAGAGCGATCAGGCTGTGTTCGATCTGTCGTTCACGTCCGCCGAGATTCGTTTTCGCCCTCCCACCGCATTTGAAATCGCGGCTCGCGAATTCAGCTCCGGATTCATGCGCGCGGCGGGCGGCCTCGCGCCGTTGCTTTTTCTCGCCGGTCTCGCGCTTGCGGCGCGCTCTCGCCGGGAACTCGCCGCGCTGACGCTGGCATTTCTGGCCGCTGAGTCCATCGCATGCGTTCTGACGCCGCGCCTGCACCTGGCCCTCTCGCCGCGATTCATCGAAGCAGCCGCCGCGCTCACCATCGCGTACCTGGCGTTCGAGATCGTCCTGCTGCCCGATTCGCGCCATCGTTGGATCGTTGTCGGCGTTCTGGGCCTGTTCCATGGCGCATACTTTTCCATGTTCCTCTCACAAAGTAACTTTCGCGCGCCGGTTTTCCTTGCGGGCGTCAGCATCGCCGAGCTGCTGGTAATCGTATTCTTTGCTTTAGTTCTCGGCATGCTAACTCGCTTGGCCTGGATGCGTCGCACGGTGCCGCTGTCCGCCTCATTGCTGTTGGTGACCGGAATGGTCTGGTTCTTTCTGCGCCTGCGCGGATGAGCCTCGCGTCATACTGAAACCTATGAGAAACTTCGACAGCCTGACCGAACGTGAAATCCTCGCGCTCGCAATATCGCTGGAGGAAGAAGACGAACGCGTCTACTCGGAATACGCCGAGGGCTTGCGCGAGAACTTCGGCGCGTCAGCGGCGGTGTTCGACGGAATGCGCGAAGAGGAGTCGGGCCACCGCCGCAGGCTGATCGAGCTGTTCCATCAGAAATTCGGCGACCACATCCCACTAATCCGCCGTCAAGACGTGCGCGGCTTCGTCCATCGCAAACCGGTGTGGTTGATGCAGCCGCTGGGACTCGATACCGTGCGCGATCAGGCTGCGGCGATGGAAGTGGAAAGCCGCCGCTTTTACGAGAAGGCCGCCGCGCGCGCGCAGGACCCGGGAATCCGCCAGTTGCTCGACGATCTGGCCCAAGAAGAGCGCCATCACGAGAATCGCGCCGAGGAGCTCGAAAAAAAAGAGCTGCAGCCG
>DASQJA010000197.1:0-2010 GCA_035631275.1 Bryobacteraceae bacterium | reverse complement strand
CTTCCTTTTCGCATACGGCAAGTCGCAGCATTTGATCTAGGTCAAGAAATCTTCAATCTTCGCTCGTCATCTTGCCACGCTCCACAGCGTAGTCGTGATCCAGGACACGCTATTCCGCGATGACGCCGAAGCAAGCAGATCTCATTCGACGATCGTTCGATGCAATTTGGCCGGTCCGTCGTAAGATCGCGTCACGATTTTACCGCTGCTTTTTTAAACTCGCTCCCGACGCCCAGCGCCTGTTCCCCAACGATATGGAAAGACAGCACCTTAAGCTCATGGACATGATCGCGGCGATCGTGGGCGCACTGGACGAACGCGAGCTGTTTCAGTCGATCATCAGTCATACGGGTCGCCAGCATGCACGTTTCGGTGTTAACCCGTCGCACTTCGTCGCGTTTGGCGACGCGTTGATCTGGAGCCTCGAGCAGCAATTTGGCCCTGCATTTACTCCTGAGCTGCGGGAGGCCTGGATCGCGCTCTACAATGCAGTCCGAAATGAAATGATACGTGCAGCACAAGAAGCGGCATAACGTCACCACGAACTTTCTAAGACATCCGAGTTTTCAGCAGCTCCTTCAAGCTGCAAGCCGTTAGCCACGACGTTCGGCTGATGCCAGCGTCTGCTACCTGCGGGGGCGATGACAAGCGGTCGATCGACCGCCGTGCTCGTCCCGCCGCGACGCCAAGCATGTCGAGCTTAGCCGGGATCTCGTGTAACAACCCTCCGGTGAGGAGGGCTATTCAGCGAGCCGCTCGCGGTCTAATTGCCTGGCCTTGGATGCAGGGAAAGCCGGCGCAAGCCGACGTCGCACCACCGCAGCCACCTTCGGGCAGACGGCCGGAATGCCACTTCCTTCGATCATACAGTCCAAGAAATTTGCTTGGTGATCAATCTCAGGACCGCATAGCATTCGCTCTCTTGCACTCCTGAGGAATTGCGAATTTTGCACGATTTTGTCCGAGAAATCTGCGACCTATCAAAATCCCTATCTAGCGCTCAAGCGTTCTGAGATACGCCATGACATCCATTACCTGACCAGGCGTGAGCTGAAATCGCGGCATCGCCGGATGAATTCCCTCAAGCAGAGGTCGCTGCAAGTCTGCAACTGGATATCTGAGACGCAATACGCGAAATGGGGCCGCATTCGCAAGGCGACTCCCGCCGGCTTTGCCGATGGCGTGACATTGCGAGCAATACTCGCGGACGAATATCAAACCTCGCCGTTCCGCTGGCGACTCTTCCGCGAAAGCGGCTTCGGTTACACACAGCAGGAATGCGCTCCAGGCGAGAAATAGCCATCGGGGCTGGACGGACTGTCTCTTTACCATTCATGTGCTCTCCGCATCACCAATATTGCACAATCTGATTTTCGGCGCACACAGATACGCGGCCAAAACACCAGGCAACTAAATCCCCGTTTTGCCGGTTGTGGTTAAGCCGGGCGAAATTCGCCCACCCTGCAGAGACGTGGCTGCCGAGGCGTCGCGGCTGCCAGCAGAACGCAGACCCGATCATGTGGCTTAACGTGGCCCAACTCTCGCCCTTGCGCGAAATCGCAGAGTTATGGGAAAGCATTGCACGCAGTTACCAAAGAGGCGCAAATTGAACGCTCGGCGTTAGGTTCCTGATTGACCGCCGAAAGCCGTACCGATGTCGACCTATCGTCTCGAAAAGCTGTTTTCGCCGCGATCGGTCGCGGTGGTGGGGGCAAGCCCGCGTGACACGTCGCCGGGTCGTGCGGTGTTGAGAAACCTTCGCGCCGCCGGGTTCGAAGGATCGGTCAGTCTCGTCAACCCGCGCTACGGCGAGATCGAGGGGATCAAAGCCGTCAAAAGCATCCATGAGCTGCGCCAGGCACCCGATCTTCTGGTCATCGCGACGCCGCCGCAGTCGGTCCCCGGCATCGTCGCGGCGGCCGGCGAAAAAGGCGCGGCAACCGCGCTCATCATCACCGCCGGGCTTGGACACGGAGACGGCTCCCTCGCCGATGCCTGCGAGAAGGCGGC
>DASQJA010000196.1:0-2025 GCA_035631275.1 Bryobacteraceae bacterium | reverse complement strand
TTGCGAAAGCTTATTTGAACCAACACTGAATCCCAGGGTGCCTGCGTTGTCCTGCCCTTGTGCATGGCCCGGCGGCCTGCCGCTCGGGAAAGCCTTAAAGCAGGCTCTGGGCGCCCGATCTGTTAAGTGGGGTTCAAGGCCTAGCAAAGCACGGCCAAGTGGACCGCTCCTCACGATCCGACCAGCCTGCCTGCTGCAGGCAGGGATCGTTACCTTGAGCGAACGGAGTGAGCGAAGGGTCGACGGATTTGCTCGTTTGTACCCGAGCGGCGCTCAGATCCACCGAATCCTGTGAAGATTCTCTTTGTTGGTGACATCGTCGGCTCGCCCGGCCGCAAGATCGTTCACGAGCGGCTCGCGGACATCCTTTCACAGCGTGCAATCGGTTTCTGCGTCGTCAATTGCGAGAACGCTGCTTCGGGATTCGGCGTAACTCCTAAAATCGCCGGGGAACTCTTCGAAGCCGGCGCCGACGTCCTCACCAGCGGCAATCACATCTGGAAGCGTAAGGAAATCATCGACTATTTCCCGACCGAGCCGCGCCTGCTGCGTCCCGCGAATTTCCCGAACGGTTCGCCGGGCGCCGGTCTCTTTGTCGGGCGCACGAAGAATGGCGTCGGCTGCGCGGTCCTCAATCTTCAGGGCCGAACCTACATGACGCCAATCAATGATCCCTTCTGCACGGCCACCGCCGAGCTGGCTCGCCTCCCCCGCGATGTGAAAGTCGTGGTGGTGGATATGCACGCCGAAGCCACGTCAGAGAAAGTAGCGATGGGTTGGTATTTGGACGGCAAGGTCTCGTCCGTTCTCGGCACGCATACCCACATCCCCACAGCCGATGAACGCGTTCTTCCCGGCGGCACCGCCTACATCACGGATGTGGGAATGACCGGCCCGCACGATTCCGTCATTGGCATGCAGAAGGAAGGAATTATCCAGCACTTTCTCGATGCGATGCCCTCACGCTTCGTCGTCGCCGAAGGCGATATTCAGATGAACAGCGTGCTGATCGATGTCGATGAGTCCACCGGGCGCGCATGCTCAATCCAGCGTCTGAATTTCCGGCTGGATTAGACCGCCGAACGCTGTCCCGTCGGTCAGGTTTCGCTCAAGCAACGCCGGTCCACTTGTGCGCATCTCCATCACGTTCGGCGAACTAAGATTGCTCAGCCCATGTTGCGCCGCTTCTTAATGTTTGTGTCCTTAGCCTCTCTGCTTTCGGTGACAGGCTCGCGTCTGGGGTTTGTTTTCGCGCAGGATCAGGCGTTTACGCGCGACATACAGGCGAGAGGCCGCCTTTTCCCGGAACTCGGGCCGGGCCTTTCGGCGCTGAAGCGCGATGCTGCCGGCCGTTACTACATCCTGACTGCCCCGGCGACCTCGGTCCTGATTTATGGCGCCGACGGCAATCGACTCGGCCAAATCCCCAACGCCAACTCGCGCGGCACGAAGATCGTGTATGCATCGGACATCGATCTCGATGCGGATGGGCGGCTCCTTGTCGCGGATCGCGGAGCGAATGCCGTCAAGGTTTTCAATACCGATGGCTCGCTCTTCGCTGCGCTCCCGGTTACAGCGCCGATGTCGATTGCTGCGCTCTCCGGCACCGAATTCGCGGCCACCTTACTGCGTTCCGATCGCTTAGTGAACATTTTTGATGCGCGTAGCTTGGTACGCGCGTTCGGCGAACGGCCCGCTGTGGCGCCAAAAAGCAAGGCTCTGCTCAGTCCCGGGCGCGTCTATGGCGATGGAAAGGGCCAAATCTATTTCGTATTCGGCGATTTGCCGGATCCCACGATCCGCAAGTACGACCGTTTCGGTTATGCTGCGTATGAAATTGCTTTGCCCGCGGCTGAATTCGGGCCCGAGCAGCGGGCGAGACAATGGACTACCATCGCGATCGGAAATGTACAGTCGACGCCAGAAAAACCCATGATTCGCGCAGTCTCGGTCGATGCCGAAACAAGCGAAGTCTGGGCGTCGATCGGAAATGAACTGCTGCACTTCGATAAGGATGGGAATCGC
>DASQJA010000195.1:0-6655 GCA_035631275.1 Bryobacteraceae bacterium | reverse complement strand
AAGGCAGATTCCTGATCGTCGACAAAAGCATGAATGGTACCTGGCTAAATGGCAAGCGTCTGAAACGCGGTGTCGAAGAAGCGCTGCCCGCGCAAGCCGAGATCAACGTGGCGGAAGTGATCACGCTCGAATTCGAGGCGCGCTCATGAAGATCCCGTACCTAGCGCACATACCGTTTGTTCTGCTGTTCCTGGGATTCACGCTGGTGTTCGTGATCACGCATTGGACGGCGAAACGGCGATGACTCCAGGCCTAGCGGCGAAATGGCGAGCCGGAGCAGCCAGCGATCGTGGCCTGGTTCGCGCCGATAATCAGGATCGTTGCTACGTCGATCATGAGCGCGGTGTGTTCCTGGTAGTGGATGGTTTGGGCGGGCACGCCGCGGGTGAAAAGGCCGCCGAAGCCGCGGTCGAAGCGATTGCAGTTGAACTCTCTAAGCAATCCAGCGCCGATGTGACCGAGCGGGTTCGCGAGGCGATCACGCGAGCGAACAACCGGATCTGCGATCTCGCCGGCGAGAACGGGGACTGGCGCGGGATGGCCTGCGTACTGACCCTGGCTCTGATGGATGGTGAGCGGGTCGTGGTTGGGCATGTAGGTGACTCTCGTCTGTATCTGATCTGGAACGGTGCGATTCATAAACTCACTGCAGACCATTCGCCCGTGGGCGAGCTTGAAGATCGTGGCGAGCTGACCGAGCGCGACGCCATGTCGCATCCGCGTCGGCATGAGGTGTTTCGCAATGTCGGCTCGCATCGCCGCTCGGCACATGAAGAAGACTTCATTGAGGTCAAGGAGTTTCTGCTTAAGCCCGACGCCGCATTTCTGCTGTGCAGCGATGGTCTGAGCGATCAATTGGACTCGCAGGAAATCCTTGCGCTGGTCGAGCGCTACGACGGAGATTCGGAAGCAACTGCGCGCACTCTCGTCGATGCGGCGAACGGATCGGGCGGAATCGACAATGTCACTGCAATTTTTGTAGCTGGGAGCGAATTTATCGGCGTTGCGTCGCTGTCGATGGCGGAAGCTCGCGCCCGGCATTCGGTCACCAGGCCGCGGACAATCGAATCGCCCGAAGGGAAACGTGCCGGTCGAGGTCTAATCAGAATTTTGACCTCCCGCACCGCATTTCTGATTTACGGATTCGTGCTTGGGGTGGCGCTGGCGCTAGTGTTGCGATAAGGGAAACCCCGTGGCAGGTCGCGCGTCAATGAACTAAAGGTGTAACTGTGCTCGCGAGCAAGCAGTTCGGTAGCTACCAGATTATTCGCAAACTCGCGCGGGGGATGACGGACGTATATCTGGCTTTTGATGCCGAAACGAGCCGGTATGCTGTATTAAAAATCGTTGAGATTTCACCCGATTCACTGACGCAACTAATTCTCGAAGCCGAACGGCGCGGAGCTGAGCTGCAACGCCAGTTGCACGATGCTGATTCGCGTGTCATTGAGATCTACGAATATGGCGAAAAAGATGGATGTTTCTTCATCGCTATGCAGTATATCGAGGGCCGCACACTTGCCCAGATTCTCGTGGAGGAGACGCGCATCGAGCCGGCGCGCGCGGCCCGATTCGCGGTCGAGATCCTGAGCCAGCTGGCGCAGTTGCACTCGTTTACCGCCGAGATCGACGGGCAGCCCAGGTCGGTAGTTCACGGTGACATCAAACCCTCGAACGTGCAGATCGGTGGCGACGATGAAGTGCGGCTGCTCGATTTTGGAATTGCTAAGGCGCTGACATTCACGCACAGCCGAACGCACATGAGCCTCGGCAGCCCGAGTTACTGCTCGCCGGAGCGCCTGAGCCGCGGGCAAGTGGACTTGCAGGCAGACCTCTGGGCGGTGGGTGTCACCTTGTACGAGATGATCGCGGGCTTGCCGCCATATCAGGCCGAGGACACGCGCAAGCTCGAGGCGCTGATACAGTCGCGCCGCCCGCCGCGAGCGCTGCCGCCCGATTGCCCATCGGGTCTTGGCGCGATTCTCAACAAGGCTCTAGCCGGGGACATGCATTTGCGGTACGTGTCCGCGGCGGCGTTCGAAAGCGACCTTCGGCTGTTTCTTCAGGATCGCGTGCCGATCGCCGAAAGCGAGCGGCGCGTGGCCTGGCGGACCAATCCGACTTTGGAAAAGCCGCGCATCCGAATCCCTGAACGCGTCACAAATATGGCTGCGACAGTGAAGCGCAGCGTGCTGAAGTTGAAGCCGGACCGCGCGGCGCGTGTCGCCTCCGTGCTAAGCATTCTGGTCGCCCTGTGTTGGGGATTGTTTGCAGGACTCCTAGTTTGCCTTCCTGCCGGCGTTTACTATCGCTTCTGGCGTGACAGCGTCCCACTGCGCCGCAACGCTGACTACACGCGCGCGGGGATTCCTGCGATCAGCTCCGATTGGGACTTGTACCAACGCATCCAGCGGCAGAATGCGTTCCTGGGTGAGTTTTCGCCGGCAGCGCGTCTCGGTCCGCCGCTGCGATCCAATTTACTGCAAGCGGCCGACGAGATCATCGAGCGCTACCGCAACAGTTCCGATCCTGTGATTCGCGATTTCGATTGGGCGAAGGCGGCGGCCTGTCTCGATCATGCGCTCGAAATGGATCGTAATGATCGCGCGGCGCAAGGGAAACTGGCGCTTACGAATGGCTACTTGAATTTGATTCGCGCCGACAGGGAGGTGGCCAAAGCGCAGCAAACAACAATACAGGCCGCACAAGATAATTTTCAGCAGGCGGCCAAGCTGCTTCCTCGCTCGCCCGATCCACACTTGGGCCTGGCGCGAATCTACGTCTATTCGGTCAAGAACATGGGCCAGGCAGTGGCCGAAATCGGGGAAGCGGAGCATCTGGGTTTTCAGCCGGGCCCGCGCGAGCGCGAAGAGGAAGCCGACGGTTATCGCCTTCGCGCCAAGATGGAGCTGACCCAGGCGCGGCAGGCGCACGGCAAATCGAGCGAAGCAGAAGAACGATACTTGCGCTTGGCGCATCGCGACTTCGAACTGGCGCGAGATTTGTACGAGCCGATTCAGGGATTTTCCAATGTGAGCCTAGCGCTGCGGCAAGTCGACGACGATGATCGGGCGCGGCAACAGTTGAACGACGCCTTGAAGACCGACGCCGTAAAGAAAGTGACTGCAAAGAAGCCGCGCAATAAGATCGTGCGGAGGGCGACGCGTTGGCAGTAACTCGGAGTTGGGAAGCCAATGTTGTTGCGGTGAAGGCGCGACCGGTGTCCGGCCGCGTGGGCTGGCGCGAGTTTCTGTGGTTGTTCGGCGCAGCGGCTTTAGTCGCGGCCGGGTTGTTCCTGGTCTATTCGGCGAAAACGCACGGGTTTCAGGAAGCGGCGACTCACCTCGATCGAGGCGAATTGCTGAACCTGAACCGCGTGAACAGCGCCGATGAAATCCTGCCATTTCTTCAGATGTTTGAAAGCGAGGACGAGCGCTCATTCGCCGCGAACACAATCTACCAGTTTCTAGGCGCTCACAAACCGCTGCCCAACGTGGGCGCATTGGCCCGTCTGCGCGTCAGTCAGAGAGAAATCGAACGGCACTCGGAGTGGAGCTTTCTGCGCTCGGAAGTTCGGGTGCAGCTCGCGCGGCAAACCGGAAAACCAGTACGCGGCGAGATTCGCGTTCCTCTGCTGCCGCTCACGAAGCTTAAGCCGGTCTTCGTAGCGCGCACTCCGCGCGAATACCAGATGCAATTCCTGGAATGGACCGGGGCGTACTTCGCGGGATTTCTCATAGTGTTCCTCGTTTGGCGATGGAGCGCGTTTCGCGGCGATTTCACGTTGCTGCCCGCAATCCACCTGCTCACCGGGATCGGATTGATCCTCGCCATCAGCCTGCGCGATCCTTTGCGCGACACGCTGGAGTTTTCAAAATTCGCCTGGGGTGTCGCGCTGGGTTGCGTAGTGCTGCTGGTCCCCTCGCTGCGCATTGCCAATTACCAACGCTTCGCAAAGTGGTGCTACAGTCCGTTGTTCGCTGCTTTCTTGCTGTTCGCTCTTTTGATCCGCTTCGGATCGGGACCGGCCGGCAACGACGCCAAAGTAAATCTGGGCCCGTTTCAACCGGTGGAAGCAATCAAGATCTTGCTGGTGTTTTTCCTGGCCGGATACTTCGCGCGCAATTGGGAGCGGCTGCGCGACTTGCGCGAGAAGCGGTTGCTACCGCGCGCGCTGTACGGGTTGAACCTACCGCGCCTGTCGCACGTGCTCCCGGTGATCGTTGCGGTCGGGTGCGCGTTGTTGCTCTTCTTCCTGCTCAAGGACTTGGGCCCGGCACTGGTCACTGGATTCTTGTTCCTGGCGATGTTCGCTTTGGCGCGTGGGCGCGCTGGTCTGGCAGTGCTCGGCATCGCACTGCTGGTTGGCGGCGTCGCCATCGGTTATCGCGCTGGAAAACCAACCACCGTGGTCGAGCGCATCAACATGTGGCTCTCGCCCTGGGACAACGATGTGCACGGTGGCAATCAATTGGCTCACTCGTTGTGGGCGTTCTCCACTGGAGGCGCTGTGGGATCGGGTCCTGGTTGGGGCGACCCGGCGATGATTCCCGCAGGCAATACTGACCTGGTACTTCCGGCGATCGGAGAAGAGTGGGGATTCTGCGGCGTCGCGGCCGTGCTTCTGCTGCTCGCCTTTCTGGTGCATCGCTCGATGCGCATCGGGTTGCGAGCCGTGAGCGAATACGGAATGTTTCTCGCGTGCGGGCTGGGCACGCTGATCGCCTTCGAGATGCTGCTGATTACGAGCGGAGTGTTGGGTGCACTGCCGCTATCGGGAGTTGTGTCGCCATTCTTGAGCGAAGGCAATACGGCGATGCTCGCGAATTTCCTGATCTTCGGCATTCTACTCGCGATCTCGAATCACGCGCGAGAGGTGCACGTTGACGAACCGTTCCGTGGACCTGTGCGCGCATTCGAAGTGGCACTCGGCGCATGCGGGGTAACGTTGCTCGGATTCGCAGCGTATTATCAGGTTCTGCACGATCACGAGTTCCTGGCGCGGGACACCAAGGTCTTTGAAGATGATGGTGTAAAGCGGGCGCAACGCAATCCGCGCCTGAATTCGCTTGCGCACGAAATTCCGCGCGGCGATATTTTCGATCGTAATGGCGTCCTGCTCGCGACGAGCGATTGGAATATGCTGGAACGGCGGCGCGCGGAGTACGAAAGGCTCGGCGTGTCCATCGACACAACTTGCTCGCGGCTCGACAACCGGCACTATCCGTTCGGAACGCTGACCGCGCATGTGCTCGGCGATTTGCGAACCGGCGACAATTTCCACGCGTCGAACGCATCCTTGATCGAACATGACGCCAATGAAAAGCTGCAAGGCTTCAGCAATTACAGCGAGCTGGAGCCACTGATTCGCTATCGTCATCAGCCGGGTAACCCGGGGATCGCGCGGCTGCTCGCGCGCGATCGGAGTGTTACAACGTCCATCGACATTCGTTTGCAGGCGCGCGCCGCAAAAGCGCTGCACGATCAGCTTGTGAAAGCTCATAAGGACAAGGGCGCACTGGTAGTGATGGATCCGAATGTTGGAGACGTGCTGGCAATGGTGAGCGAGCCGAAGCCTAGCGCTTCGCAGGCCACGCCCGAGGAATTGCTCGATCGCGCGCGTTACGGCCAATATCCGCCAGGATCGACATTCAAGCTCGTGACCGCGATGGCCGCGCTGCGCCTGGATCCGAAGCTGAAAGATCAGAGCTTCGGCTGCCAGCGGCTGCCGGACGGACGCGTTGGTACGGTTATACCTGGTTGGCGCAAGCTGATTCGCGATGATGTTGGCGATTCCGCGCATGGACGGCTGACGATGTCGCGGGCGATCGCCGTTTCGTGCAACGCATATTTTGCACAGCTCGGTGTGTTTTCGGTCGGCGCGAAGGCGCTTAGTGAAACCGCGACGATGCTCGATATCCCAGCCGGCAGCGTGCGCGACATTCAGACCATGCTGCCTTTCGCCGCGTACGGACAAGGTCCGGTGCTCGTATCACCGTTCAAGATGGCTCGGGTCGCTGCGACGCTGGCGGCTCACGGCGCGATGCCGGAAGGCCGCTGGACCACCGACAACAGCAATACGAGAACGCATGCGCCGCGGCCGATCATCGCTAGGGAACTGGCGGACTTCCTGGCGTCGGCGATGCGGTCCGTAGTCACTGAGGGAACCGCCCGCCGCGCGATGCAGGGCATCGATGTCAGCGTCGCTGGAAAAACTGGCACGGCGCAGCTTGACGAAGGCATGCCGCATTCATGGTTCGCTGGCTTCGCGCCGTTCGATGGCGATCGCTCGAAGAGCATCGCCTTTGCGGTGATTGTCGAACATGGCGGCTACGGCGCGACCACTGCCGCTCCCGTTGCGCGCGCCATCGTGGAAGCGGCGGCGGATCTGGGTCTGATTGGAAAACAGCGATGAAAGTGTCTGAATTGATCGAGCGGCTCGGGCGCAGCGTGTTCGAGGCGCCCTTCGGCGCGTGGTCGGAGACCATCAGCGATTCACCCGAGGTCGCGGAGATTCGCATCGCGGTGCTGGACGAAGTTGCCAAGAAGATCCAGCGGGCGGGGGGCAAGGCCCTTTTTCCGTTCAACGTGATTCGCATTGTGATCCACACCGGATCGAGCGATGCGGCCGTATTCGAGCGGGACTTCTTCCGCC
>DASQJA010000194.1:0-5614 GCA_035631275.1 Bryobacteraceae bacterium | reverse complement strand
TCCTCGCCGTCCACGTACTCCATGGACAAATACGGGAAGCCCTCCACTTCGCCCAGATCGTAAACGCGGCACACGTTCGGATGCGCCACTTGCCGAGCGATCCGAATCTCGTTGTGGAACCGCGCCAGCGCCTTGGGATCGTGAACCATCTCGTCGGGCAGGAACTTCAGCGCGACCGGCTGGCCGAGGCGCAGATCGGTGGCCCTGTATACTTCGCCCATGCCGCCCGCGCCGAGCCTGCTGACGATGCGATAGCGATCGCCCAGCAGCGTTCCCGGCACGAAGCGGCCGTCCTCGGATGTATCGGATGAAGACGGAGGCCTGCTCAGCCGCGCAGCCGTTGCAGCACGCGAGAAGTTCGAGGCTTCGGTCGCAATCAGCGAAGCCGGGGATTGGGCATCGAGACGCGCGCCACACTGGCCGCAGAAGCGCGTCGAATCCGGATTCTCGGCCGAGCAGCGGGCACACAAGGCCATGTGGACAAACCTACCTTAGGATCGCACGACTCGGTGAGTCGGACGCGCGAAACTGTACAGCTGCCGATCCGCCCCGACATGCCCGAGTTCCAACCGAAATTACGTCAACCGGCGGCGCAAAGATCCATCAACCTTGTTTGAAAAAATGGGCGATCTTTTTGCCGGCTTCTTCCGTGTAGTACACGGTAACCTTGCCCGCCTTTTCCAGGCCCTTGCCCGTGTCCTTGGCAGCGGCGCCTGCTAAGTGAAATGTCTCTTCAGTGCCTTGGGCCGTCTTGACCGTCACTGTTTTTGCTCCGCGGTTGACGCTCTGGACCACCACTTCGCCGGCTTTCAAACCATCTTTTCCGAGATGATCGACCTCTTCGGCGGTCTTCTCGCTGCCTTTCATGGTGTAATGCACCACCACGTGATCGCCTTCCTTCAGACCCGAGAAAACATCTTTGCTGCCCGTCGCGGTTGCATCGGCGCCGTGCTCTACGGTCCGTCCGACAACGTGAAAGGTGTGTTCAGTGCCGTCGCCGGCCTTAACCACCACCGTCTTCGCGCCTTTATCCACGGTCTTTACGGTACCCTCGACCGCGGTTACCACGTCGTCGGCCGCAAACAATATCGCGGCACCGATTGTCAAACCTACAACCCAACTCCGAAGCATCGTCATAACCTCCTCCGAGCCAGTTTATAACTTTCGCCCCGATGAACTTGGGATGCTGGCGTCGCGCGCTGCGAGCGGCCCTTCTATCTTGACTGGCGCGTATAAACTGATCGCGATCGCCAGCCCAAAATTCAAACACAGCGCCAGGAATCCCGCGCTCCACCCGTGCCATGGGTCGTGATTCGTCAGCATCAGCACCGCGACCATCGCCACTCCAACAACCAATCCCACAAAGATCCCGCTCATCGATGCTCTCGGCCAAAACAAGCCCAACACAACCCCGGGGAAAAATTGGGTCACGCCCGCATATCCTAGCAGCAGCAGCGACACCAAAGTCGTCGAGCTGTATATCGACAAGTACAAGCTGATCAAGCTCAGCACGACTACCAACACGCGCGCGAGCTTCGCCACCGAGTCATCGCTCATCGACGGCGCGAAAATCGGCCGGTACAAATTCTTCGCGCACAGCGCCGCCGCGCTCAACACGAAAATCGCAGCCGGCACCATCGCGGTCAACGCGCCCGCGCCTCCGATCACGCCCAAAAACCACGGCGGGAAGCTCTGCCGCACCACAGTCAACAAGGACAAATCGCCGTTCGTGAGGCCCGGCGCGACTAGCACCGCCGTGAACCCGACGAAGAACACAAACGCTAGCGTGATCGTGTAGGTCGGCATCAAGACCGCATTGCGCCGAAGCGTCTCCGCGCTCTTCGCACTGAAGGTTGCGACGAAACTATGCGGCCACATGTACAAACCGAAAGAAGTAAGCAGGACAGTTGAGACGAACCACGTGTGCCCAAGATTCGTCGTCGCGCCGGGCATCGTGACGTGTGCAGGATGCGCTCGCGCCATAGCCGAGAACATCGGGCCGACACCTCCGAAGTGAACATACGGGACACCGACGCCGATCGCGATCACCGCGATCAGCATGAGTCCGTCTTTCAGAATGCTCACCCACGCCACCGCGCGCAATCCGCTCACAAAAACGAAAGCGGCAATCACAACGACCGAAATCACCATCGCCATCGTGCGCGGGATCGCATCGAAGCTCGCGGCCGACACGATGATCCCTAGCCCAGTCACCTGAAGTTGGAAGTAAGGCAGAAGAAACGCTACGCCAACTGCCGACACCGTCGCCGCCAGGTACTTGTTCCCGTACCGTAAATTGAAAAAATCGGACTGCGTCTGCAGGCCGTGCTTTCGGCCCAGCTCCCACAACGGCGGCAGAATAAAAAACGACACGACGTAGCCGAGCGTGACGTACGCCATGATGTACAACGTCGGTCCGCCCCGCGAGTACGCCCAACCGCTCGCGCCCAAGAACGAAAAAGTCGTGTAGACTTCGCCCGCCATCAGCAGGTACATCAGCAAGGGACCGAAGCCGCGGCCTCCAACGGTCCACTGCTCGAGATCCATTTTGCGGTGGACGCCCGCAAGAAAACCGATGAGGGAGCCCACTGCGACGATCGCGAAAATCATCGCAAGCGCGATCACGCTCGGCGTCATTCGGAACCACGCAGGCTGTTCTCGCGGGTGATCTCGACGCGATACGCAAGCCAGAGAAAAAACGTAGTCAGCGGAGTCCAAGCGATCAGCCAAGCCAGATTGAACGGCACGCCCAGAATCGTTGGCTCAACACGATCCCACAACGCGACGGACAAGCACATCGCAACGAACGGAATCAGCCCCAAGATCAAGGCAAGCGCGGATGGCCTCTTCACCAGCACAATTTCATCAGTCTACTACGCGCGGTCGCGCTCACCGTGTAACCTAGAACTTTAGCTTCTATGCCCGAATCTCCCATCACTCCGCGCAGCCAGGACTTCGCTGCTTGGTATCAAGACGTCGTCCTCCAAGGCGACATGGCCGAGCCCGCTGAAATCGTCAAAGGCTGCATGGTGATAAAAGCGAACGGCTACGCCATCTGGGAACTGCTCCAGCGAGAGCTGGACGAGCGGTTCAAAGCCACTGGCCATCAGAACGTTTATTTCCCGCTCTTGATTCCGCAAAGTTTTCTTCAAAAAGAAGCCGAGCACGTGGAAGGATTTTCGCCCGAGCTCGCGGTGGTGACCGTCGCAGGCGGCAAGGAGCTCGAAGAGCCTTACGTCATCCGCCCGACGTCGGAGACCATCATCGGCCACTTCTTCGCCCGCTGGATTCAGAGCTACCGCGACCTGCCGATGCTGATCAACCAGTGGGCGAACATCATCCGCTGGGAGCTGCGTACGCGCATGTTCCTGCGCACCACCGAATTCCTCTGGCAGGAGGGCCACACCGCGCACTCCACGCATGAAGAAGCTCAAGAGGAAGTCCTGCGCATGCTGGACGTCTATGCCGACGTCGCCGAAAACGTCATGGCGGTGCCGGTGATCAAAGGCGCCAAGACGCGTTCGGAAAAATTCGCCGGCGCGTTGCGCACGTTTGCCATCGAAGCCATGATGCAAAACGGCTTCGCCCTGCAGTCAGGCACGAGCCACGACCTCGGCCAGAATTTCGGCAAAGCCTTCGACGTGAAATTCCAGAGCAAGGAAGGGCAGCTCGATTACGTTTGGCAGACGAGTTGGGGTGTCAGCACACGTCTCATCGGCGGCCTCGTCATGAGCCACTCCGACGACAAGGGCCTTGTCATTCCTCCCAAGCTCGCGCCTGTGAAGACTGTGCTAGTTCCGATTTATCGCAAGGACGAAGAGCGCGCACAGGTGCTCGGAGCCGCGGATAGAATTGCGTCCGACATCGGCGCGAAAATCGACGCCCGAGAAGGCCAGTCGCCGGGCGCGAAATTCTTCCACTGGGAGCGGCGTGGTGTGCCTCTCGTTTTGGAACTCGGTCCTCGCGATCTCGCGTCCGGTAACGTTGTACTCAAGCGGCGCGATACCGGTACTAAGGAAGTCGTCCCGCAGTCGGGTCTCGCCGATCGTGTCTGCGCAACGCTCGACCAAATGCAGAAGGACCTCTACGCCACCGCGAAAAAACGCCTCAAGGACAACACCGTCCTCGCCAATTCGATCGGCGAAGTGGAGTCGATCCTGCGCGACGTCACCGCCGAAAAAGGCGGCGGTAAATTCGTCATGGCGCACCTCAAAGACGACCCGGCCTGCGACGCGCGGATCAAGGAATTCAAAGCCACTACGCGCTGCATCCCGCTGGTGGACGAGTACGATGGCGCCGGCAAATGCATCCTCACGGGCGAGCAGGTCGACCGCCGGGTGGTGATTGCCAAAGCGTACTAACCTCGCACTCGTCGCGATCGTACTGATCGCGCAGTCTGCCTGCAACTTCTCGCACGATCGGCTGACGTTCCGCGCCAGAGTCTCCGACTTCCGCCGTCCTTCGAATGCTTTAATCCGCAACAAGAAGTCCGATGATACGGTCGAAGTCACGCTGCCAGGCAAGCTGCTGAATCCCGCGCAGCCCATCGCTCTCGTTTCACGCGCGCAATCCGACTACAGCACGCCCGAACGCGCTGCCGCCACGATCGTCTCCGCCAACACCACCGGCGACGTCTCCTGGATCGTCGACAATTATCTCCCTGAGCAACGCACAGCCGTAGCCGAGGGTCTCTCCGATCCCGACACCGCCCAGCGCAACGCCGGATACTATCGGGCCCTCGGCAAAGTCTCCCTGAGGGGCTGGACAGAAATCCGCGGCGATCGCGTGGTCTTCCTCCAGGGCGTCGACGAAGATGGCGATGCGACGTTCATCGCGATTACGCTCTCGAAAACATCCTCCGGCTGGAAACAGACCGACGCACTGCAAAACGACGACACCTTCGAACTTATCTGGACCGCGCTCCACACCGGCGGCATACGCTAAGCACCGGGCCACGTTGACAGAACGGTTCCAACTGAGAGAGTCTCTATAGTTACGGGATCAAGGAGGATCAGGAGATGCCACGTGGACGTCGAGTGACATATTTTGCATTGAGCGTGATCGCAGTGAGTGGGATTGCCGCCGGGACGTTGATGGCCGCCAAGAGCGACACTCCGCCTGACACGACTACTCCCACCAACGACGCACCGAATCCCTACAAAACCAGCGAGCACTGGGCCAAGCTACCGGACGGCCGCAAGATGGGCTCGACCAGCGCGGTCGATATCGATAAGGACGGCGTCTCGGTCTGGGTCGCCGAGCGTTGCGGAGCCAATAGCTGTCTCGAAGCCGCCGCCGAGGGTTCGACCGGCCCGCGCGCGATCAAGAAAATGGACGTCATCTTCAAGTTCGACACCAACGGAAATGTCCTGAAGAGCTTCGGCTCAGGGATGTTCGTCGCCCCGCACGGCATCTACGTAGATAAAGAGGGCAATGTGTGGGTTACCGATTATCAGGACAACGCGCCAGCGCCTCCGGGTGGACGCGGACGTGGCGCAGGACGCGGAACCCCGCCAGTTGGTCCCATCGGACCGCGCCCCGGCGCAACGGTCGGCAACCAGGTCTTCAAATTTTCTCCTGACGGCAAGCTCCTGCTGACCATCGGCAAGGCGGG
>DASQJA010000193.1:0-3324 GCA_035631275.1 Bryobacteraceae bacterium | reverse complement strand
CGCGCCCGCGAAGAAACGCACCGTCTTTCCTTCCACCGTGAAAGGTAAAACCTTGCCGTCCTCAGTCTGCACTCGAACCGTGGACGGATCTGCCTCCGATTCGAGCTGGGCATCGACGGTTCCCACGGTGCCGGCGGTCAGCTGCCAGCTGCGAAACACGTCGGGGGCCATCCAGCGAACGATGTTGGCCATCAGAAGCGGCGTGGTGAGCTCGTACTTCATGCCCGCGCGAACGGGATGAAAGCCGAGCACGATCGTTTTCGGATTACCGGAGCGCGCCGCGACAACCGCACCGGCATCGGCTTCGGCAACAGCGACTTCGTTCGGCGAGGTCCGGAATACCTCCGCGCTCGGCATCTCGAGATCGCTCGCGCGCAAACCCGCGCCCAGGACGCTATCCACGCGCCAACGTTTGATCTTTACCTTGCTGGCCGTGGTTGCAACCGGGATGGGAGATTTGTTCCCGGGCGGTTCAATCCAGATGGCGTCGGTCTGCGGAGGGCCAGGCGGGGCGAACCGATCGAGCAACACGATGCCGCTCTGGATATTCGGGTCGTAAGCCGTGACAGGTTTATAGGTCGCCTGGACACCTGGAATTGCGTTGAATATGGGCCTAAGCAGTTCGGGCTCATCGGAGTAAACAACGATCTGAACGAGCTGCTGGGCCGGTAATTCCAGCACGGCACGCGTGTCCTGAGGGAACGCATCCTTCGTGAGCAGACGCGCTTCCAGCCATCCCGCGGCGCGCGTTTTGAATCGAAACGCGGCGCTTTCCTCCACGCCCGGCTTCAAGTCGAAGCGCCGCGAGGCCACTGGCGCGCCGCCGAACTGCACGGCGAGCGGTATGGAATGCGGCAACGTGCCGTAATTTTCCACCGCGACGAAAACTTCCCAGCCGTCCGGCTCCGCGACTGACCGGCGCACGCTGACTTTTCTCAGGCCTACATGTTCATTGGGCCCGTTGATCGATATCACTCGGAGATTGGCGGGCGCGCTGGCCAGAGACGCCTCTTCGCTCGATACTCGCGCTGCGCCGATGAGAGCGATTTCGCCGGCGCGCTCCGAGTGCAGCTTTTGTGCCTGACGCGCGAAGTCGAGCGCCTGTTGAACGTTGAGCGGTCCTGCGCCCGGTTGCGTTTGATCGATGGCTTGCTCGATCTTGAACCGATCGGACTCGAAAACCGTGACGGGAGTGGCGAGAACGTCGGCGCGCAGCACCATGACACGGTCGCCCGGCGAGAGGGCCTTGAGATAATTGCGCGCCGCGGCGCGGGCCTGGTCGATGAGACGCGTTTGGCCGGTGCGCGCGTCCATCCAGGCCGAGGTGTCGAGAATCAACACGTGATCGCGCGAAGAACGCTCGGGCGATCCAAAACGAAGCTGCGCGATTGCCAGCAGCAAAAGCAGCATGCTGAGGAGCTGCAGTACCAGAGACCAAGGCTGCTGGAGTTTGCGCCGGTGCTTCAAAACCGGAGGCCGCTGGACCATCTCGAAGAAGCGCAGAGTGGATACCGTCCGCTTCTTGCGCATTCGGTCCAGCAGATACAAAGCAACGACCACGCCGGAGATCGAGCCTAGAATGGTGAGAAACTCGGGCAGGCTGAGGTTGAGGAAAAACATGGCGACTACTGAATGCCGCCGGACCGCGCGATGGGTCCGAAGACTGCCTCCTCAATCGTAGTATTCGTGGGCAGGCCGACGTAGCGCCCGCTGTTTCGCAGGCCAATGCGCTGGATGCTGCGCGCGAACTCGTCGAAAGCTTGCACGTAGCGGGCTCGCGAGCCAGAGTCGAAGCCGATCTCGATCACGGCGCCCGTCTCCGCGTCTGTCAAATCCAACTGGCCTTCCCAGGGTGGATCGCGATCTTCGGGATCCCAGACGTGCAGCAGCATCAGCTCATGGCCGAAGTCGGCCAAGTATTGGAGGGGACGCTCGCAGTCGGTGTCGTCGAGGAAATCGGAAATGATGATTAGCAGGCCGCGCTGCGGATACTTGGTGATGAACTGGCGCGCTACCTCGAAAAAGTTAGTCTTGCCGCTGGGTTTGAGATCTTGAAGATAGTTCACGGCCGGGATGAAGCGATGCCGGCCGCCGCCGCAGAGGAACGAGTCGCCGAGCCCGTTGCCGAAGGGTTGAATTCCGATGGTGTCGAGACGAACCAGTCCGACATAACAAAGCGCGGCGGTCAATTTCCGCGCGTAGTCGAACTTGCAGACGCCACCGGTGGTCATTGAGTTACTGCAATCGAGCAGGATCCGCACCGGCGTGCGGGGTTCCACTTGGAACATCTTCAGGAACAGCTTTTCCAGCCGCAGATAGGCGCGCCAATTCACAGCTCGCAGGTCGTCGCCGTGATGAAACTGCCGATGATCCAGGAACTCCTGGCCGGGTCCGGCGAAGTGGGAAATATTATGACCGCCGACCAGCCCCGCGAACGATTTTTGCCACTGAATCGTCAGCCGCTCGAGTTTCTCGAGGAAGACGCTGTCGATTAGTGGTGTCGGTTTCACGCAACTGCCGCGCCGGCGACGCTTCCGATGATCTCGCTGAGGACGGTGTCGGGCGTTTGACCATCGGCATGCGCATCGAAATTCAAAATGATGCGGTGACGAAGAACAGAGGGTGCGATTTCCCGAATATCGTCGATGCTGAGGTTCAAGCGTCCTCGCATAAGAGCCAATACGCGTCCGCACTCTACCAGCGCCTGCGCGCCGCGCGGTGAGCTGCCGTAACGAACATACTTATTCGCCAGATTGTGGGCGTGCTTAGAGCCGGGCTGAGTTGCCATGACCAGGTCGATGGCGAAATCCTGAACGTGCTCGGCAACCAGGACTTCATTGCAGGCCTCGCGCATCTGCAGAATCGCTTCGCGGTCCACCACCTGCTGCAAAGACGTCTCCGCGTGGTGGATGGTGCGCTCGACGATGCGGTTCAAATCCTCACGCGACGGGTAGGTCACCAGGATCTTCATGAGGAAGCGATCGAGCTGTGCTTCAGGAAGCGGATAGGTGCCCTCCATTTCGATAGGATTCTGCGTCGCCATCACCAGGAACGGGGGCTCCAATTCATGGGTCGTGGTGCCGCTGGTGACGGTGCGCTCCTGCATGGCTTCCAAGAGCGCGGATTGCGTTTTCGGAGTCGCGCGATTGATTTCGTCTGCCAGAACAAGATTGGCGAAAATCGGACCGGCCTGAAACCGGAGGGCCTTGGCGCCGTGATCGTCGGTTTCGATAATCATGCTGCCCACGATGTCGGCGGGCATGAGGTCGGGCGTGAACTGGATGCGCTGGAAGCTGAGGTTCAGCGTCTCGGCGAGCGTCGAGA
>DASQJA010000192.1:0-16750 GCA_035631275.1 Bryobacteraceae bacterium | reverse complement strand
CCACGTCGAGCCGCTCCGGAAAGTCGCGCAGCGACGGAACAACATATGGAATGCGCGCATCGCGGATCTTGAGTTTGGCTCTCACCAACCGCTGCGCCATGGTAGTTTCCGGTACGAGAAATGCCCGCGCGATCTCGATGGCCTCATCTAGATTGTCGACGTCGACTACGAAAAACCCTCCGAGCTGTTCGCGCGTTTCGGCGAACGGTCCGTCAGTGATCATGCGTTTATCTTCAGCGACGCGCACGCTCGTGGCGGTGGACGTGGGGTAAAGCGGAGCAGCGGCCACATATTTTCCAGCGGAATGCAGTCTCTGCGCGAATTCAGCCGATTCGCGGTAGCACTTCTGGCGCTCGTCCTCGCTGAGCGATTGCTCGTCAAAGTACATCATCAACATGTATTGCATGGGGCACCTCGTATGTAGGTCGAATGAGACTTGGCGGATCGACAGCCATCCCGACTATTTTTTACTATCAGTGAAGTGGCGGGGGAGCCAGATCAAACGGTTGCGGAGCTGTATCGTTCGGACTGGGGTGGAATTCTAGCCACCGTGATCCGGCTGGTGGGCGATTTCGAAGTCGCCGAGGACGCGGTCCAGGAGGCCTTCACGGCTGCCGTCGGGCAGTGGCGGAGCGCCGGAGTGCCGGAGCTTCCGCGCGCCTGGATTATTCAAACCGCGCGGCACAAGGCGATCGACCGTATCCGACGCATGGCGCTCCACCGCCAGCGCGTCGGCTCGTTGGTCGTTTCGGAAGCAGTTTCCCCAAGCCAAGAGCAGGAGTATGACTCGAGCGGCATTGCCGACGATCGGCTTCGGCTGATCTTTACTTGTTGTCACCCCGCGCTCAGTCCTGATGCGCAGGTCGCGCTAACCCTCCGAACGTTGGGCGGTCTCGAAACAGTCGAGATCGCGCGGGCATTTCTCGTACCGGAAACTACCATGGCGCAGCGGTTGGTGAGAGCCAAACGCAAGATCCGCGATGCGCGCATTCCATATGTTGTTCCGTCGCTGCGCGACTTGCCGGAGCGGCTCGACGTGGTCCTAACCGTGATCTATCTCATCTTCAACGAAGGCTACGCGAGCACGCGGGGCGCGCCACTGGTGCGATTGGATTTGTGTGCGGAAGCGATCCGGCTAGCGCGCCTGGTGCGGGAGTTGATGACGCCCGCTTCGCCGGAAACGACGGCGCTGCTGGCGCTCATGTTGCTGCACGATGCGCGGCGGGACGCGCGGATTGACGACCGCGGGGAGATCGTGACGCTCGAGGAGCAGGATCGCGCTCGGTGGAACCGGAGCCAAATCGACGAGGCCCTCCCTCTTGTGGCTGAGGCGATCGGGGGAACGCCCGGACCCTTCGCGGTGCAGGCCGCCATCGCGGCGCTCCATTGCCATGCTGCGCGCCCCGAAGAAACGAACTGGCATCAGATCCTGCAGCTCTACGACCTTCTCGAGCGGTTGCAGCCGTCGCCGATCGTATCGTTGAATCGTGGTGTCGCGCTCGCGATGGCGCGGAGTCCGGCCGAGGGCCTGGAGCAGATCGATATGCTCGCAGGACAGCTGGAGGGCTACCACCTCTTTCACGCCGCGCGTGCGGACCTGCTTCGCCGCATGGGATCTATTGAGGCAGCGGCGGAAGCGTATCGAAAAGCACTGGCGCTGGTTACTAACGAAAACGAGCGCCGTTATCTCGAGCGGCGGTTGCGTGAGGCGATCGAGATGTAGCGCTCCGCACAACGCGCGAAAGGTCTGATGGTCTGTTGTCCGCTCACAACTCAGATCAAAAGCTATCCGTTTGAAGTGGTGATTACGGGAACGCCCTCGGGTGTCGTGCTTGCAGATCAAGTGAAGAGCCTGGACTGGCGCCAGCGCCAGGGACACGCAAAGGGAGACTATCTCCTGCCGAACTCGCCGACGTGCGCGCAAAAATTCGCGCCCTGATTGGGTGATGGCTTCTTACCGTTTGACACCGCTCCGCCCGATTCGGTAAGCTGAATTGACGTTAAGTCTCCAACGGAGAAAGTCTGTCTGTATGAAAACCCATTTTCCGTCTCAGGGCGAGATCGTGCGCAAATGGCATGTTGTAGATGCCGCCGATCAAGTGCTTGGGCGGGTGGCCAGTAAAGCCGCAATGATTCTGATGGGCAAGCACAAGCCCACCTACACCACATTTTTAGACACCGGCGATCACGTGATCGTCATCAATGCGGCCAAGATTCGGGTCACCGGGAACAAAGAACAACAAAAAGTGTATCGCCGGCACAGCGGCTATCCAGGGGGATTGTCGGAAGTAGGAATGGCCAAGGTGCGCGCGACGCGTCCGACACGAATTGTCGAGGAAGCCATCTCAGGGATGCTCCCGAAAACCAAGCTCGGCAAGCAAATGTACCGGAAGCTGAAAGTGTACGCCGGCGACAAGCATCCGCATCAGGCACAGAAGCCCGAAGCTCTCGCGATCGGGTGAAGAAGAAAGGTCTTTAATTGGCTGGATTAGTACAGTATCTGGGAACGGGCCGGCGCAAGACGTCGGTAGCGCGGATTTTTCTGCGGTCGGGCAAGGGCGCTATTACGGTAAATGGACGTTCGCTTGAACAGTATTTCGTGAGCGAGGCCTCGCGCGCGGTCGTGCGGCAGGCGCTGCTGGCCACCGAGACGGCCGACAAGTTCGACATTCTCATTCTGGCCGACGGCGGCGGTCCGGCGGGACAAGCGGGGGCAGCGCGGCTCGGCATAGCGCGCGCGCTGATCGAGTTCAATTCAGAGCTGAGGCCGAAGTTAAAGTCTTTGGGATTGCTGACGCGGGACCCTCGGGCCCATGAGCGCAAGAAATATGGGCAGAAGGGCGCGCGCAAGCGGTTCCAATTTTCGAAGCGTTAACTCGAGATTCTTGGGCGTTCGCAGTAGTGTGAACGCGGCACGCTGGAGTGCGTGCGTCACAGCATATACGGCCGGTTTCATCCGGCGCGCGCAAATTCCGCTTTGGGTCGCGCGCGCCAGCGAGGTCGGGCGAAATCGCAACTCAACGAAGCAAAGGAGGTAATTTGGCTTCCATTTCCATGAAGGAATTGCTCGAAGCGGGCGTTCATTTCGGGCACCAGACCAAGCGCTGGAATCCAAAGATGAAGGAATACATCTTTGGCGAACGCAACGGCATCTACATCATCGATCTCCAGAAGACCCTGAAACTGTTTAAGGACGCGATGCGCTACGTGGCCGAGGCCGCGGCGCAGGGCAAGAGCGTTCTGTTTGTCGGAACCAAGCGGCAGGCCCAGGAGGCCATCGCCGAAGAAGCCGGGCGCTGTTCGCAGTTTTATGTGAACCAGCGCTGGCTGGGCGGTTTGCTCACTAACATGAGCACCGTGCAGCGCTCCATCAAGCGGCTGAAGGAGCTCGACTCCATGGCCACTGACGGCGCATACGAAGGCCGCGCAAAGAAAGAGGTCGGCCGGCTCGAGCGCGAGCGCAAGCATTTGCAGCAGAATCTCGCGGGCATCAAGGAAATGAGCGGTCTTCCCGACCTTCTGTTCGTGGTGGATTCGAACAAGGAAGCCATCGCCGTCAAGGAAGCGCGCAAACTCGGAATTCCGGTGGTCGCCGTGGTGGATACTAATTGCGATCCCGATGAAGTGGATTACGTCATTCCGGGCAACGACGACGCGCTGCGAGCGATCCGCTTGTTCACCACCAAGGTGGCCGATGCGGTAATCGAAGGACGCGCGCTCGCTACCGAGCAAGACTTTGCGGGCGAGAAAGTGGTCAGCGATGAAACGCCGGCCGAGGAAAGTCTCGAATACGCGCAGTTCGATCCGCAGCAGTTGGATCAGCTCATGTCGGAAGGTCTGTCGGATGAAGATTTGCCTTCCATGTCGCTTCCCCGCAAGAGCCCGGCGTCGGAAGAGCCGGAGCCGGCCACTAGTTCGTCGGGCACGTCCGGCGCGACCGAATAGCCGCGCACTAGCAGTCGATTGACGATCCGGTTCCCGCGAAGGAACCAAGAAACCAAGGACCAAGAAGAAACGAGTTATGGAGATCAGTGCGAAGCTCGTGAAAGAACTCCGCGACCGGACCGGCGCGGGCATGATGGAGTGCAAGAGCGCCCTCACCGAAGCCAAGGGGAACTTGGCTGAGGCAGAGATCATCTTGCGCAAGCGCGGAATTGCGTCCGCGACCAAAAAGTCCGCGCGTAGCACGCGCCAGGGCGTCATCGGAAGCTACATCCATCCGGGCTCGCAACTGGGCGTGCTCGTGGAAGTGAACTGCGAATCCGATTTCGTGGCGCGCACCGATGATTTCCAGCAACTCGTCAAAG
Organism: Bryobacteraceae bacterium; assembly: GCA_035631275.1. Classification (GTDB taxonomy): domain Bacteria; phylum Acidobacteriota; class Terriglobia; order Bryobacterales; family Bryobacteraceae; genus Palsa-89. Next base: position 12,443 of record DASQJA010000192.1, on the reverse strand, counting down.
ACCTGGCGATGCAGATCGCCGCGGCCGACCCGCAATTCATTCGCAAAGAAGACGTGACACCTGAGGCTCTCCATAAAGAGAAGGAGATCCAGAAGGGCCGCGCGCTTCAGGAAGGCAAGCCCGAGAAGATGATCGACAAGATCGTCGAAGGGCGCATGAACAAATTCTATGAAGAGGTTTGCCTGTACGAGCAGCCCTTCATTCGCGAGAACTCCACCACCGTGGGCGACCTGATTAAGGCCATGATCGCCAAGGTAGGCGAAAACATTTCGGTGTCGCGGTTCGTTCGGTTCAAGGTAGGCGAAGCGGCGCTCATCGAAGAGACAGCCGAACAGTCGCCGCCGCCCCAGTAGCAAAGTGCCGCCGGCCACCGTACCATGCCACACTACCAGCGCATCGTTTTGAAGCTGAGCGGCGAGGTGCTCGCCGGCAGCTCTCGTTTTGGTGTGGATCCGGACCGTGTCCGCAATCTGGCGGAAGAAATCACCGAAGTCGCCCGGACCGGCGTCCAGATCGGGCTGGTAGTGGGCGGCGGGAATTTTTTCCGTGGCGTCGCGGCGGCGGCGATGAATATGGACCGCGTCGCGGCGGACCACATGGGCATGCTGGCCACCGTGATCAACGCGCTGGCGTTGCAAGACGCGCTCGAAAAGGCCGGAGCGCCGACCCGCGTGATGACCGCGATCCAGATGCATCAAGTGGCCGAACCCTACATCCGGCGCCGGGCCATTCGGCATTTCGAAAAAGGCCGCATCGTTCTGTTCGCCGCCGGCACCTCGAATCCTTTCTTTTCCACCGACACAGCGGCGACGCTGCGAGCGCTCGAGATTCACGCCGACGTGATCGCAAAGGGGACGCGCGTCGACGGTGTTTACGACAAAGACCCGCTGCGACACGACGACGCAATCCTGTATCCCGAGATCTCCTATAACGAGGTGCTCGCCAAGGCCCTGGCCGTGCTGGACGCTTCCGCGGTCGCAATGTGCCGCGATAACAAGCTCCCGATCCGCGTTTTCAATTTGAATGTTTTCGGCAATATAATGCGTATGTCGATGGGCGAGCCCATCGGAACTCTCATCCATTAACGATATGAAGAACGAATCACAAGCTGCGTCAGGCGGGCACACTTTTCAGAACGTGAAGGAAGTGGAAGGCAACGCGAAGGCCCGCATGGAAAAAGTGCTGACCGATTTGCAGCACGACATGGCGGGCGTGCGCACGGGTCGGGCTTCCGTGAGCCTGCTCGACAACGTACGCGCCGATTATTATGGGACCCCGACGCCCCTCAACCAGCTCGCCACGCTACACGTGCCCGAGCCCACGTTGATCACTGTTCAGCCGTGGGATGTATCACAAATCGCGGTGATTGAAAAAGCGATTCGCGGCGCCGATCTCGGCTTAAATCCCGGCAACGATGGCAAAGTGATTCGTGTCCCGATTCCGCCGCTGACCGAAGAGCGCCGCAAAGATCTGGTCAAAAAGCTGCACCACATCGCCGAAGATCACCGCGTGGCGCTGCGCAACATTCGGCGCGACGGCAACGAGCACGTAAAGAAGCTGGTGAAGGACAAGCTCATCAGCGAAGACGACGATCGCCGCGCGCACGATGAGATCCAGAAGCTCACCGATGGCTACATCCAGAAGCTTGATCAGGCCGCCAAGGTCAAAGAAAAAGAGATTCTCGAGTTCAAGTAAGCGCGCCCGCGCTGTCCGAGGGGCTTACTTCGCCAGCTCGGGAACTTTCTGCTTCACCTTCTCGACCTTCGGCATCGCGACTGCCTGCACGTAAGGATTGCGCGGGTTCCGATTGCAGAAGTTCTGGTGCGGCTCCTCGGCCGCATAGAAGGCCTTGAACGGCACGACCTGCGTGACGATCGGGGCGGGGAAGACGCGAGCATCATCGATCTGCTTGATGTAGGCTTCCGCGATCTTCTTCTGCTCGGGGCTTGAGTAGAAAATCGCCGAGCGGTACTGCGGTCCGTGGTCGGGACCTTGGCGATTGAGCTGCGTCGGATCGTGCGCGACATCGAAGAAAACCTTCAGAATCTGCCCGTAGGTGATCTTCTGAGGATCGAAGGTCACTTGAACCGATTCGGCATGGCCAGTCGTTCCCGTGCTAACCATGTCGTAGTGCGCCGTTGAAGCATCGCCGCCCGAATAGCCCGACACGACCTTCTCCACGCCGTGAATTTGCTGGAAGACCGCTTCCACGCACCAGAAGCATCCACCTGCGAGCACGGCAGTTTCTTTTCCGTGAGCAGTTTTGTCGTCGACAACGGGATCGGGAAAATTGGCACTCATAAGCAGTGATGCGCCCAATAATAACGCTCCGGCGACCGTTCTAAACGCGAATTTCATTGTAACCTCCTGGAGTCCCGAAAGCTTCACCAGTACGCAGCAGGATTCCAATATTTATTCTGCCAAGTTCCGTGCTAATCGCAACCGGATGGTGTAACTGGCGCGCGCGATTAACTCGGCGTGATTGGGAGTATAGTTGAGGAGTCTGCCGTCGGCAGTCTACGACGATGATGTAGAGAAGTAGAAAGGAGTCTCTCATGGCCTCTGTCATGCCACATCCCGCCGAACAACGCGTCCCTGTCTCGGCTACGAAACTTCTGATTAATAACCGCTGGGTCCCGAGCATATCCGGCAAGACGTTTGCGACCATCAATCCATCCACGGGCGAAGAAATCTACCAGATCGCTGAAGCCGACGCGGCCGATGTAGATAAAGCCGTACAGGCCGCGCGCACCGCTTTCGAAAGCGGTCCCTGGCGCAAAATGCCAGCTTCCGAGCGCGGGCGCTTAATGAATCGCTTGGCCGATTTGATTGAGCGCCACACCGATGAACTTGCTGCTCTCGAATCTCTCGACAACGGCAAGCCCGTCGGCGTCGCCAAAGCCGTCGACGTTCCCGCCACGGTGGGCTGTTATCGCTACTTTGCTGGTTGGGCGGACAAGATTCAGGGGAAAACGATCCCCATCGATGGGGACTTCTTCTGCTATACGCGGCTCGAACCCGTAGGCGTGGTCGGTCAGATCATTCCCTGGAATTTCCCCATGCTGATGCAGGCCTGGAAACTCGGGCCAGCGCTGGCCGCCGGCAACACGGTCGTGATGAAGCCGGCCGAGCAGACACCGCTCACCGCGTTGCGCATCGGCGAACTGATCGTGGAGGCGGGTTTCCCCGAGGGCGTCGTGAATCTGCTGCCCGGCTACGGACCCACGGCCGGCGCGGCCATCGCGAGGCATATGGATGTCGATAAAGTCGCGTTTACCGGCTCAACCGAGGTCGGCCATCTGATCATGGAAGCGGCGGCAAAATCGAATCTGAAGCGTGTGACGCTGGAACTCGGGGGAAAGAGCCCGAACATCGTCTTCGCCGACACTAACCTCGACGAAGCGGTGGAAGGCGCGCACTTCGGCTTGTTCTTCAATCACGGCCAATGCTGCTGCGCGGGATCACGCGTGTTTGTCGAGCAGAAAATCTATGACGAATTCGTGGAAAAGAGCGGAGCGCGAGCGCGGAAGCGCACAGTCGGCGATCCCTTCGATCCCAACACCGAACAGGGTCCGCAAGTGGACCAGGCGCAGTTCGACAAAGTCATGGACTACATCGGCTCGGGCCGTCAGCAGGGCGCCAAGCTCGTGTGCGGCGGCGATCGCGTCGGCAACAAGGGCTATTTCATCCAGCCCACCGTGTTCGCCGATGTCCAAGATGATATGAAGATCGCGCAGGAAGAAATCTTCGGACCCGTAATGAGTATCATTCCGTTTAAGGGTCTTGAGGAAGTGGTCGATCGCTCGAACCGGACCACGTACGGCCTCGCAGCGGCGGTTTGGACTCGCGACATTCAGAAAGCGCTCGCTGTCTCGAACAGCGTCCGCGCCGGCACGGTTTGGGTGAACTGCTACAACATTCTCGACACACGCGCCCCGTTCGGCGGATTCAAGCAGTCCGGCATCGGCCGGGAACTCGGCGAGTACGGCCTGCAGCAGTACACGGAAGTGAAGACGGTCACGGTGAAACTGTAAGCTTCCGAAAAGACGACAGGCCGGTGCGTTCCCCGAGCAAACGTACCGGCCTTTGCTCTTTAGCGAGCAATCAGGCCTGCGCCGATCCGGCGCTCGAAGGAAACGCGGCGTCGGCCTTGATCTCCTCCATCTGATGCACGTGGCGCTGGCAGTGGGTGGCGATTGCAAGCAACCACTGATAGCAGTCCAGCGGGCCGAGAACTGGATGCGGGAATGAATAGGCGCGCAAGTCGGCTTGTGTGGTCGTGGCGAATTCGAGTGTACGGGTGCGCGTTGCTTCGAACTCGCGAATCGCCTCGCCACAATCCGGCCACCGGCCTGCAGGCATCAACGCCGGCGGACCTTGGATGCGAGTAGTGCGCTTCGGCACCTGTTCCAGGATGAGTTCGTCCTTTCCATGCGTATCCGGCTTCTCTGCCGATGGAGGCGCCTCTAGCTTCTTCATCACGTTTTGCAAAACCATCGACTCAACGACGATCGCATGCTCGATACAATCTGCAATCGACCACCGGTCCGCCGCGGGCTTGAACGCCCGCTGCTCGGCCGTCAATCCTGCTGCCGTCTGGCACAGGAACTCACGGCTTTGCGTCAGTAATTTTTGAATTTGATCCCGTTCCGCTTTGTCCATTGGTCACCCTTGCCCGCAATGGGCGCGTGAGCCTCACTCCAAGTAAGCAGCCTCACGCGCTCCGTTTTGCGGGGCTGTCAATTAAAAGCCTCCGCTTCGCGGATTCGCACCCCGGCGCTCCGTTCCGCGGGATAGTCCAACACTAGTGTACCCACACGGTCGGCTTCCAGCTCACGCAATTCTTCGTCGTCGGTTTCGATGAGATATGTCCGGTTCGGCTTCAAACCGACCACTAATATCGGACCTCCCTCGATCGAAAACCGCAGCGGCGCTGCTCCCCACATCACGTTTGCATCGCCTACCGGGATCGGTTTCGGACTGGCCGCACCCGGCGGAGGCGGCTTCAGGACCGTGATCTTGCCGTCTTGGAACAATTGTGCCTCGCCCTGATACAAGCCGAACCAGACCGCGTCGTCCTCCCAGTTCGACCGGACGAACAGCGCGCCTGTGTGCGGGTCGTGATACAAAACCGGTAGTTGGAAATAGCTCAACCCCGGCTGGTAGGGATTCGCCCACAGGAACTCGTAAGGTGCGCCAAAAGTTCCCTGCAGCATGAATCGATCCTGAATCAGCCAGCCTTGCAAAAACTGGTTCTCGAGAGCGTTGTTGTCGTACGCCACCATGCTCAGGCCGCCCGCGCGAGACAGCGCCGCGCGATCCAGGTCCGGCTGGCCGTTGCCGCCATACACCGGAATCCTATATTCGTTTTCTGGAGCAGCAAGTGGCGCCGGGTAGTTGCCCAGAACCTGATATTTCGCAAGCTCGCGGAAATAATCGGGAACGTCGTCGCGCAGCTCGATTTTCAAATTGTCGCGAATCGCGTGCAAGAGCTCCGCGAAGGCATAGACGTCGGGCAACGAAACGACAATGCGGCCGTCGGCCAGGCTCGGCGCGAGCCGGATGCGCCACCATTGTTCTACTGTGTCACGCAAGAAGGTCTCTTCGCCGTGCTGATTTTCGTCGGCTGTCGCGATCACTGCGAACACGCGGTCGCGACGAGCCAGAATCGAATCCGCCGCGCGCTGTTCGGCGAGGCGCAGGATTTTCGATGCCACCGCTTTGGACTGCGCCGCAGCTAACACTGGCTGGCACCAGTCATAAACCAGAGCCAACTGCCGGACATCAGTGCCCGGGCCGACTGCCCAATCCACCGCGCGCTTGCCGAACGCGTCGTCGCCAGTCACCTGATAATAGAGAGCCAGCGCAAAGCCTTCTTCTGGCATCTCGGCCGCCGATCGCACGAGCAGAGAGAACTGCCGCCAGCGCATCGAGTCGCGATCCCGCTCCCGCTTGAGCAGTCGTAAGCGCTGCGCCGTCAGCAAGAGCCGCGGATGGGAATTGTAGACGCGGTATTCTTCTAACGACTGGGCTGCCAGCGAGGCGGCAAACAAACACAAACAAGAGAGCGTCGCGCGCATCCAAAGAAGATCCATTGTGTCACAAGGACACAGCCCGGGCGCATCCAGCCTCAAGAGTTCGTCGCATAGAGCGCGTAAACTATTGGAACCGCAAAAGAAATCGATGGATTCGAGCGTGCACAGTACTAGCCCGAATTGATGAAGTGACCTTTGAACCTGCCCTCTGATTGCAACGGGCAGATCGAGGCAGAAGCGGGCTGGTGAACGGAAGTGCTTGCGGGAACCGGCGATCTAAAGATTTGGGTAACCGCTCTTGCTGAAGTCGGCAAGTTGCAACAGAGGGATTTTTTTTGGGTTGCCAGTCGATTCGATCTCGCATGGAGTCTGGTATCGGTCACGTTTGGCGACTGGACGGGGAAAGAAGGACGCGGGCCTCGTTCGGATCTGATTTTGTCCAGCCGAGCCGACGCTAGATTCTAGGCCCAAATAGGGCGAACCGCACCGGAACCGGCGGCTCTCGACAGTCCTCACCTTCCGGCGACCCGGTGCGGTTTTTCTAACCTTAACACTCTAATACAATAAATCAATCGATTCAAGATCAAACATAGACTAGTACTTGAGGTTGTTACTAGATCGTCCTCAGTGTGCTTTGGTAAGCTACGGAGCGGACTTACTCGCCCGGGGCGCCTAGTCACATGAAAGTTAGTAACGTTTCGATCTTCTTTCTAGCTGCATTCGCAATTCTCCAGTCACTTATAGCCCAACCCTCTCATTCGAGATCCGCGAGATTGCCGCCAAAAGCGTACACGTTTGCCTACCCCGCTCGTGCTGATGGAATTCACGAGTCGCGCAACGGATCCTCCGATACCCAACATATTCGACCACGCGAAAAGCGTTCCCGGATGACTCGTTCCGCGGCGTAGTTCGCCCGAACGCCGATACGTTGTATTCATCGTCATGGCTGAACCTCTCTCTCGAGCCCGTGATGCTACACGTGCCAGACACGCACGGTCGTTTCTAATTGATGCAGTTCCTCGACGCCTGGACTGAGACGGTTTCGGTACGGGGTAAGCGAACCACCGGCACTGCGGAGGTATGGTTCGCGATCGTCGAACCGGGCTGGCACGGAACCCTGCCAGCGCGCGCGAAGCGAATCGACGCGCCAACGAACATGGTCTGGTTGATCGGCCGCATCCAGACCAATAGCGCCAGCGATTACGACTACGTACATTCCATCCAGAAAAGCGACCTGCTGATGCCGCTCAGCGAGTACCCGGACGGTCCCCGCATCAGGCTGATCGACCGTGTCTCCCGCCTCGGTCGTCCCGAGCTGCCACCCATGCAAGTAGCGCACTTGAGCACGGCTCAATTCTCTCGAATCTTCGCCGCGCTGCTTCGAAGAGAATCCGCCGCATCCTGAAGACGCGCCTATGATGAGCGTGCTCGCGCGAGTGGGAATGATTTCCGGCCAGGAGGCCTAGGGAGAGGAGGGCTGGAAAGCCTTTCAGCAAGGCGCGGCGGGAAGCAGCCAAGGCGCTCGCCCATCCGCCGGAATCCAACGCCGGACGCAGCACGAGAAACTGCTGGACCGGATTCGGCGGCGTCGTCGGGCGCTATGGAACAAACTACACTGCCCTCGCTGCGGTCGCCGAATCGGACTGGGCGCGCTTCCGCCTGAGGACGCCGTATACATCCAGTGCCAGGAGGACGGAACGGGCAAACCGCTCGATGGCTCCCAGCGATACGCGATGCACTTCGACAAGGAACCGATTCCGCCGGTCCGCGCCTTTTGGTCACTTACAACTGGCTCCCCGCGCCGGAAGGAAAATTCAACATGTCGCTGCGCTTGTATTGGCCGAGTGACGAGGTTGTGAGCGGGCGTTGGACTCCGCCCGCCGTCCAAGTTCGATAAATGCAACCACACGAAGCCATCCAAGTTCAAGATTTGTTTTCGATTCGCGGCAAAGTCGCGCTGATTACGGCGGTTCGCCCGGCATCGGTCTCATGATCGCGCGCGGATTTCTGGAGGCGGGCGCAAAGGTCTACATTTCATCACGCAAGAAAGAAGTCTGCGATGATGTCGCGCAGCAATTCAGTGAAGCCGGCGAGTGCATTTCGCTTGCCGCCGATGTTTCGAGGGCTGCCGGCTGCGAGGCGCTCGCCAAGGAGATCGCCGCGCGCGAACCTAAGTTGCACATCCTAATGAGCGGGCGCAGCCTGGGGCGGAACGCTGGCCGACTATCCCGAAACCGGGTTTGACAAAGTCATCGATGCTAATCTCAAATCGGTGTTTTTCCCGACGCGCGATCTGCTGCCGCTGCTCGAAAGCGCCGCTACACCGGATAATCCGGCGCGCGTGATCAACATCGGCTCATCGATGGTCTAACTGTTCCGTTCACCGAGAATTTCGCCTACGGGCCGAGCAAGGACCGCCGTACATCACATGACGCGCGACCTGGCAGTGAAGCTATCCGGCCGCAATATCACCATCAACGCCGTCGCGCCCGGTCCGTTCGAGAGCCGCATGACGGAGTGGATGTTCGAGAATTTCCAGGATTCGCTCGAAAAACAATGCCCGCTGCAACTGATCGGGAGCCCGGCGGACATGGCGGGTGTGGCGATTTATCTGGCCTCGCGCGCCGGTGCGTATGTGAACGGCGCAGTGATCCCGGTGGACGGTGGGATCTCAATCACGTAGCTTCAAGCTGGCCGACCCACGCAGTAAGCACCAAGAACGCCGTTACGCCGAACCAGCTCGCGGCAACGACCACGATCATTTGCGCCCATTCGAGATCGACCAAATAGTAGGGAAAAACCAGCGCCGTTCCGAGCAGCATCAGGAAGAGAGGCAGACCAAGGGCAATACCCGGGACGGCTTTCCTTCGTATCCTGAGGCGCTGGACTAGAGCTGATCGCGAAATCGAGATCACCACAAACGCGAGGATCGTGACCAACAAAGCTTGTATCACGAATTCCAAAACCAGCACGATGAGAAACCAGGCCGGTAGGAGACTAAGATCGTCAGCAAAGAATGGTCTGACGCTTTGCACAGGCGCTCTATGACCGGATGACTAGGATATTGAAAGGACTCCAAGACTCTGATCCAGAGCTCTACGGGACAACGTCAACAGTGGGCGAAACGAGACGGCGCACAGCGAAGCAAAGAGGAAAAGCTCTGTTGCGACGCCGATCACCACTGCACGGCGCATCGATCCTAGCGATTGGCGAGTTGGCATCCTCATTTGAGAAACGCGACACTAGTATAAGGAATCTAGGAGTCTACATGCGCTGGAAAACCGCTTCTTTGATCTCCCTCGCTGTATTGGCGCTGAGTGGGGCCGAAAAGTACACCGGCCCGGTACCGCCGAAGCCGGACATCCCTTATCTTCTTCACGCCTCCAATCTGATCGAGACGGAGACAGGGCAGGCGCGGTCGGAAAAGAACAACTACGTGATTTCCGGTTCGGCGTCACCCGTGCGCACGCCGCTCGCCGAGCCGATTTTCATTATGGAGGCACGTGACATCTCGCCCGAAAGGCTCGAGCTGGCGCGCCTGGAGGTGAAGGGCGGGAATCGCGAAGTTTCGCTCGGCGGAGGGCGGCGTCGCGGCGGCGGGCGTTTGCACCTCGCCATCACGTCCCTAGGCGGCCATCTCTACAAGATCGAAGTCGACGAGCCGCTCGAAAATGGCGAGTACGCGCTGTCACCGAACGGCGACAATCGGGTGTTTTGTTTCGAAATTTATTAACTCGCAATCGAGGCGTGGTAGCCTGAAGTTAGAGGCTTCGATGTCCACGCCCTCTACAGCTCGTCCCTTCCTTTTCGGTTGCGATTAAGCTGCCTCCGCAGCTGGTTTCCCATCTAAGAAGTGTTGATAGTTGAGAAGGGAGTAATTTATGGTTTCCGAAGCGGTCCGCACGGACCTTCCCCATACTTTTACGCCGCTGCCGGGCCCTCGTGCACGCGCTGTGATCGAGCGCGACGAGGCGGTGATCTCGCCCTCGTATACGCGCTGTTATCCGCTGGTGGCGAGCCGTGGCGACGGAGCGATCATCGAAGACGTCGACGGGAATCGCTTCCTCGATTTCAGCGCTGGAATCGCGGTGGCGGCCACCGGGCACTCGCATCCGCAGGTGGTGGATGCCATTCAGCGGCAATCGGCACGCCTGATTCACATGTCCGGCACCGATTTCTACTACGAAAACATGGTCGAGCTGGCTGAAAAGCTGGTTGCCATCGCACCGGGCGGGGAGCCGCGGCGCGTTTATTTCGGAAACTCGGGCACAGAATCGGTTGAAGCGGCCATGAAGCTCGCGCGCTATCACACGGGCCGCGACAAATTCATCGCGTTTCGCGGTGCGTTCCATGGGCGCACCTTGGGCGCGTTGTCGCTCACGGCCAGCAAAGCAGTTCAGCGAAAGGGATTTGGTTCGCTGATCCCCGGCGTCTTTCACGCTGAGTTTCCGGACCTCTATCGCCGGCCTGCCGGTGTGTCGCCGGAAGATCACGCGATGGCCTGCGTTCGTTTTATCGAACACGAGCTTTTCCGGACTATCGTGCCAGCGGAGGAAGTTGCCGCTATCGTGGTCGAGCCGATCCAGGGCGAAGGCGGTTATTTGATTCCGCCCAAGAACTTCCTGGGCGAGCTGAAGGCACTCGCCGAAAAGTACGGCATTCTGCTGGTCTTGGACGAAGTCCAGTCGGGCGTGGGACGCACCGGCAAGATGTGGGCGGCCGAGCATTTCGGCGTCACGCCGGACATCTTCACCACTGCCAAGGGCATCGCGAGCGGTCTACCGTTGAGCGCCACCGTTGCGCGCGCGGCCATCATGAATTGGCCCGCGGGCGCGCATGCGTCCACATTCGGCGGGAATCCCGTCGCTATTGCTGCAGCTCTCGCGACCATCGATCTGGTGGAGCGCGGGCTGATGCAGAACGCCGAGGGCATGGGCGCGCATATCCTCGCTCGAATGCTCGACTGGCCGCGGCGTTTTCCGCACGTGGGCGACGTGCGTGGGCTAGGCCTGATGATCGGTATAGAAATGGTGCGCGACAAGGAGTCGAAAGAACGCGCTCCTGAGATCCGCGACCGCATCGTGCACGATGCCTTCGAGCGCGGTCTGCTGGTGCTCGGTGCTGGTCGCAACACAATCCGCCTCTCGCCGCCGCTGATCGTTACACGGGATCAAGCGAATTTCGCTGTCGATACACTGGAGGAATGCCTGAAGCGAGCGGCGTAGTGGCCGCGCCGCAGCCGAAACGCACGCTCGACGTCGGCTGTGGAATCAAAAAATTTCCGGGCGCCATCGGCATCGATCGAAATCCGCGCACCAGGGCCGATGTGATCTGCGATCTTGACCGAGTTCCGTATCCTTTCCGCGACAATTCATTCGCGAACCTGCGCGCGATCCACGTCATCGAGCACGTTTCAGACGTGGTGCGCGCGATGGAGGAGTTTTATCGAATCGTCATCCCCGGCGGGCGAATTTTGCTGGTCACCCCGCACTACACCGACTTCAGCTCGTTTTGCGATCCTACCCACCGCTGGCATCTGAACACGTTTTCCTTTCGCTACTTCGGCGAAGATCACGGCGGCTTCGGCTACTACTCCCAAGCCCGATTCCGCGAGACTCGCGTGCGCGTAAAACTACTTGCTCTATGGCGATATCTCGGGTTCGAATTGCTGGTGAACTATTTCCCGCGATTTCGACAATTTTGGGAGCACTACCTCTGCTTCGTGATTCGCGGCAAAGTGATGGAGTTCGAATTCGAAGTCATCAAGTAGGAGAAAGAACCGCGCCGTACGGCACTGATATGAATAACACCATGCTTCGGACGCTTTACCGATACTCTGATCTCCTGCGCCAGCAGAATCGTTTGAAAACAGCCAACCTGGATCAGGCCATGGGCGCGCGCGGCGAGGATTTTGGCGCATCGGTTTCTCCAGAGTGCAGGCTTGGTCGTAGTTGCGCGCAACTATCGCATGGCGTCGGGTGCGGGCGAAATCGACTTGGTTGGCTGGGAGCGCGAGACCCTCGTCTTTGTCGAGTGAAATCGCGCCACACGAACGAATACGGCGCGCCGGAGCGGGCCATCAGCCCAGAAAACAGCAAAGCGTGATGCGCGAAGATGCCCGCCACGCGGGCGTCTCCTGGGACCGCGTCCGCTTCGACGTTGTCAAGTAAGTTTTTTCGACGCCTCCTGCGCTCTCGCATTTCCGCGATTCTTTCAGCTCCCAGCGCAAAGGGTGCGGCGCGCAAAATTAAAGGTGTTACAACCGTTTCGCGCCGCACTCCGCTTTGCGCGAGTTCCTGAAAGGCGTAGGTCGCGCTAAACTGGCACCGCGTTACACTCAACGTTTGCCCGAACTCAGAAAAGACCCGATTCCCGGGCGCCGGGTGATTATTTCCACCGATCTCGCCC
>DASQJA010000191.1:0-7157 GCA_035631275.1 Bryobacteraceae bacterium | reverse complement strand
CTTGCATCGCGCCCTAGTCTCATTTAGACTAGTATGAAATGGCAATCGCGTCAAGAGGAAAATTGACTACTCCGGATCTGTTATTGCTGAGCCTTTTGGCGGAGCGTCCCTTGCACGGCTATCAGGCCAACACGGTGCTCGAGTTTCGTAAATGGCGGGACTGGGTTTCGCGGCCCCAGGTTTATTATTCACTCGACAAGCTGGCAAAACTGAGCCTGGTTCGCTCGACCTCGGCCGAGTCAGCCTCGCAGGGGCCCGAGCGCGCTGTCTACGAGACGACAGCCAAAGGCAGGACCGCGCTTGCCGACGCATTGGAGCGCGACGATTGGGCCGAGCAGGTGGAGCAGCCGCCGTTCCTGATCTGGCTCGCGTTGTCCTGGCAATGCCGGCCCGGGATTTTCTTGAAGCAGCTTCAAAAACGCCAGAGCTTTCTTGAGTCCGAGCTGACCCGAAAGCGGGAAATACTACGCGCAGTTCTGAAAGAGGCTGGACACCGGTATCACGAAGCTGTGTGGATGCTGAGCCTGAATATCGATCAAATCCGAACCGAGTTGCGTTGGCTCAAGAAGGTAAGGCGCGAGTTTCCCCGGCGTTCCGCGGCGCAGAATCCGGCGTATCTGGAGCGGTAGTCTTCCCGCATCGCCTCTTGGTACGCTGGAAACGCACACAGAAAATGCGGACCATTTCCAAGCGAACGCAATACGGTCTTAAAGCCCTGGTAGCGTTGGGGCGGCAGCACGGCGCCGGACCGGTGCTAATTGCGGCGCTCGCATCCGAGGAAAATATCCCACTCAAGTTTTTGGAAGGCATCCTGCTGGACCTGAAGGGTCACGGGCTGCTGGACAGCAAGCGCGGGAAAAATGGCGGTTATTTGCTGCGCCGCCCGCCGTCGTCCATCACCATCGGCTCGGTCATTCGCGCAATGGAAGGGCCTCTCGCGCCGCTGCCGTGCGCAAGCGAGACCGCGTTTCGTCCTTGCGAGGAATGCACCGACGTGGAGTCCTGCGGGACACGCATCATCATGCGGCAGGTTCGGGACGCGATCGCGGGAGTGCTCGATCAGGCGACGCTTGCCGATGTGATACGCAGCGTGGATGAAGCCAGGCAACGGCGTGTTGCCCAGCCTCTCATGTACTACATCTGATCGTTTTCGCGCTGCTCGGCTTTACTTGGCCTCGCCGCCGAATTTGGTCGAAAAATCGACCGCGTACGTCTTCACTCCACCGCTACCGGCTTCAACATCTGCAAGATGATGCCGTCGCCCCGAGTTTTGATAGAGAAATGCGTGGCACCGTCGCGCTCCACAGGGAACGAGCGGGCTCCGAACGGAGGGACCTGCACGTCGAAAGCATTGGAGCAAATCTCAGACAGGGGATGGCCGGATACCGAATACAAGTTACCTTCCGAATAACACAACCATACCTCTGCCGCTCGCTCCGACGTATTGACCATCGAAACCAGGCGGCCGTGTAGCTCGCCGAGGTTGCTCGAGAACGACGGATTGCGCAACGCGAACGCGACTTCACGCGCCGACGTTCGCAGTTCATTTTGGACGACGCACTCGGTATGCCCGGCATCGGCAACCACCGGCGACGGCACCGTAGACGGCACGCGCTCCCGCACTTTCGCCCATGCCGAGCCAGTTTCTTCATTAATCTCCAATAGAAAGCTCGCACGTTCACCGGCCGGTAGAGTCATCGACAACCGGGGATGGTCCACCAGCGCGACCAAAGCGCCGCTGGCCCGATGCGCCTCAACCTCTAGAGTGACGGAGCGATCGCCCAGATTCTGAAGATCCACGCTCGGCCAGCACTGCGGCCCATATTCGAGCGAGGGTAGAATGCTCTCGACGACGCGTTCTTTCCGTGCGGCAAAGCCCAGGCCGGCCAGCCACAAGCCAACGAACAGACTCATCCTCATCACTCCCCATATCAGCAAAACCGGCTCATTATTTGAGCGAGCCTTACAGACTTTCTAACGTCGCGATGGCGTCTTCGGTTTGAATTGCTGCGATGCCCTTGGAATCGACCAACTTACGCGCACGTGACGCGCGCCACGGCGCCCAGGTGACCGCGTGCTCCGCGCGGCCGTACAACACCACCAGCGGCACGTCGAACGCTGCGGCAATATGTGCGGGGCCGCTGTCGTTACCAAAGAAAAGCGACGCTCCCCGGATCAGACTCATCACGTGGTCGAGCGGCTTTCCGGCGATTATGCGAAACTCTCGAAATGCTTCGAGATTGTCACTGGCGCCGCCGATGAACATCGGCTCCAGGCCACGTGTTTCGCGGACATATTTTGCCACAGCCACGAAACGCTCGGCGGCCCAGGTCTTATACTCCATCGCCGCAACCGGGTGAAAAACGGCATAGCGGGAAGTGTAGCCAATCCCTAGCGCAAATAATCGAGCGCGCGGGATATCGGAAAGTGGACATCCGAGATAAAACATTGCCGAAGCGAGATGTTCCGCGGTATGAACGGGCCGCTCTTCACCCAAAATCTCCTGGGCGCGCGGGATCGGCGCGTTGTACAAAAACGCTCCCTTGTGATGCGCAAATCCCGCACGGATCTTCGCGCGGGATGCAGCGCTCAACAACAGGCTCCGTTGCCCGCCATGCAGGTTAAGGCACAAAGCCGGGTGCCACGCGAAGATTGCCGCATAGCTTGGCGCAAGAATCGCCGAGACCGCGGGATTCCGTTCGAAAACGGCTCGAAACCGCTCCTCCACGACGACGCCGATCTCCAGGTCCGGCCGCGCCGCTTTGAGGATGTCGATGGCGGGTGTCGTCAGGACGCAGTCGCCCATCGATCGAAGACGCACGATGGCAACACGCGCGCCACGCGTCAGACGGTCTAGCGTCCTCTTACCGCCGTGCATCGGAGCCAAGCATCGCGAGCGCCGTTTCGACTACGCGATCAGCGCTCACCCGAGTCATGCAGCGATGGTCGATGGGGCACTCTCGCAATAAGCACGGACTGCATTCCACGCGCTCCCGGATCACTGCAGCGCGCGCTCCGCTCGGTCCCGTTGCGGTCTCATCTGTAGGGCCAAACACGGCGACGGTCGGCACATCCAGGGCAGAGGCGATATGCATGGCGCCCGAGTCGTTCGTCAAGTACAACGAACACGCGGCCGCCATTTCGATAAATTCGCTCAGCAGAGTTTCTCCGGCGAAATTGTGCACAGGAATTCCACGGACGGTGATTCCGGCGGCCACTGTTTCGCACAGACCACGCTCGCTCTGGGAACCGAATACGGCGACGCTGGCGAGCTTTTCCTCGGCCAGCCGCGAAGCCGATTCAGCGAAGCCTTCAGGGGTCCATCGCTTAGCGCCGCCATAGGCAGCGCCCGGGCTCACACCGATGGTAGGCGCATCGAGACTGAAACCAGCTAGCCGGCGCCGCCCAGAATCGCGCAATTCCACGACGCGGCTGAGCGCTACAACCGGATCTTTCACGGGCGCGTCTAGCAAGCCGGCTCGTTCCAACAGAGCAAGATAGTAGAACCGCTCATGCCGTGGAATCTCACCCGGCAGTGGCACCGGGATCGGGTCCGTCAGGAGCCATCCGCGCCCGTCGCGCGCATATCCGATGCGGCGTGGGATGGCTGCCATCCAGGCGAGCAGCGCTGCTTCAAAAGCGTTCTGGAGCAAGATTGCGCAATCGAATTGCTCTTTACGCAGCAGACGAGCCGCATGCCATTTTCCGCCCGGATCGCTTGCACCGCGGCTGGTGGTCAAGGAAATCACTTGATTGACGAAGGACTCCTGCGCGTATAGGTCTGCCACCCAGGGCCGCGCCAGGATCGCGATGTGCGCTTTAGGAAATCGCGCTCGGACGGCTTGGAGCGCGGGCAGGGACATCACGGCGTCGCCAACCCAATTCGTGGCGCGTACAAGAATACGGGAGAACTCAGGCAATTTTCGCGATGGCGGCAAAACTTCTCTGCGTGCGGGCTGAATACCTTAGTTTACTAAAACAACATGCCGGAACCGGCGCATTTATAGATAATTTGGATGAAACTCATAATCCAGCCGCGCCTTCTCCAAGCCTGCTCGATACTAGTTATTAGAGCTTAGTATGAATGCAAGTGCAGGACCCGCCCAGGGCAAGGTTCATCTTGCCGTCAGCAAACCCTGGCGGAAAATCGAGCGGGAATTTGCCGCGAGTGGCGATGCATCCGGTGTTCACGCGGGACTGGTTCGTACGGTCGACGAAATGGTCGCCGGGGCCTACGCGACGGTAATTGAACCAGTTCTGTCCAAAGGCGCCGCGTTGCTGGCTCTGGGCGAATATGGCCGCGCGCAACTGTTCCCTTATTCCGACATAAATCTATTGATCGTCCTCGAAGGCGATACGTCCTGGACCGCGCTCCGCGAAGTGCTGTCCGAATTCGTGCGCGAGCTTTGGGACCGTGGTCTGCGCGCCAATCACTCGGTGAGGACCATCACCGAGTGTCTGGATCTTCGCGAAGAAGACCGCGAACTCAAGATCACTCTCCTCGACCGGCGCTTCCTTGCCGGCCAACCCACGATCTTCGCGCAGCTCGAGAATCGGCTCGCAGGATTCTATGCGAAGAACGGGACCAGGCTTGCCCAAGAGCTTTGCCGGGCGGCGCGACTGCGTTATGCGCGGTACCAGAATACGGTGCGGCAGCTTCAACCCGATCTGGTGGAGTGCCCGGGCGCACTAGGCGATCTCCGGTTGATCTCGTGGCTGGAGCGGCTGAATCCTGAGCGGCGGCACGATCAATCGGATCCACTCGCCCGCGCTTCCGCCTTCCTCCGCTCGGCACGATGCTTTCTGCATTACCGTGCGCGAGCTGACCGGAATCTGCTCGATTTCGACGCACAGGAAGCCATCGCACACCAACCGTTCTCCCAGCATGTCTCGCGAGTGGAATGGATGCGCGAATACTACTCTCACGCTGCCGCGGTTTCCAATCATGCGCGGCGCACGCTGGAAGAATCCGACAGGACCGATAGCTCGCTACTGGGAAATTTTCGCGAATGGAGATCGCGCTTGTCGAACACTGACTTTACGGTCTCGCGCGACTGCCTACTGCTGCGCAATCCGGCTCAGATCGAGCATGATCCGGCACTGTTGCTGCGACTGGTAGAGTTTATGGCGCGCCACGATATCAGGCTGTCGCCGAGCACTGAGACGCGCTTGGAACGTGCCCGACCGGCGTTCGCGGCCTATTGCGCCGCTCCAGGGCCGCTGTGGGCGATGCTGAAGATCATTCTGGCGCTGCCGCATGCCGCCTCGGCGCTGCGAACACTTCAGGGCACGGGACTGCTCGGCGCTCTCCTTCCTGAATGGAGCCATATCGAAAATCTAAGTCACATCGAATCCGGCCGCAGCCGCACGGTGGACGAACATGTTCTTATTGCTTGCGAGCGCCTGGCGGAACTGCGGACCAGTTCGGACCCGCCGCGGCAGAGATTCCTCGAGCTGCTGGCCGAGCTCGACAACACTGGCTTATTGATCTTCGCGGTGCTCTATCACGAAATCGGCAAGGACTCGGCCGACGGCGGCGCATTGCGTCTCGCTGTCCCTCGCGCGGCAGAAGCGGCACGGCGCGTTGAAATGCCACCCGATGAGCAGAGCGACGTGGAGTTCTTGATTGAGCATCAGTTCGATCTCGCAGAGGCAATGAGCGTGCGCGACCTGGCCGATCCTCATACGTCACGTTGGCTGGCCAAGCGGATCGGCACCATTGAGCGGCTACGCATGCTCGCGCTGCTCACTTATGCGGACCTTTCGTCCGCAAGTACCGAGGCTCTCAACCCCTGGCGAACGGAACAGCTTTGGAAGGTCGTGGAAATCACCCGCCATGAGCTTACGCGCGAGCTGGAGACGGATCGCATCCTCGACATACCTCGCACCCTGCCCAGCGATGCGGAGTTTATCAAGGGATTCCCGACTCGTTACCTCCGTGTGCACCATCCGGCGGAGATCGAGTCGCATCTTCAGCTTTACGAAGCGAGCCGGCCTACCGGAGTTGCGCAACGCCTCGAACACATGCAGCATGCGTATCGCCTGACCATCGTCGCGCGCGATATGCCGTTCCTTTTTGCTTCGCTTGCAGGAGCGCTATCGAGCGTTGGCTTGGACATCCTCAAAGCTGAGGCGTTCTCCAACTCTCAGGGCTTAATTCTGGACACCTTCGTTTTCTCAGATCCGAAGCGCACCCTCGAACAAAATCGATCCGAAGTGGAGCGTTTACAGGAGCTGATACGGCGCGTTGCGCTCGGGAAAACGGACGGGCAGAAATTACTCCGCAGCCGCCCGCAACTCGAGCGCAGAAAGCGGGCCTCGGAACCGCGCATTCATTTCGACTCGAACGCTTGCGAGACAGCAACACTGGTTGAGATCAGCACGGACGACCGGCCTGGATTGCTCTGCAGCCTTGCCGCAGTCTTTTCCGGCGCCGGATGCAACATCGACGTCGTGCTGATCGACACGAAAGGTCATCGCGCGATCGATGTCTTCTACGTCGCTTATGAAGGCCGGAAGCTACCGGCTGAAATTCAAGCGATTCTAAAGGACAAACTCCGGGCCGCTTGTTAGACGCTGTGTGGCGGCCTGCGCTACTTGGGGAATTGCTGGTCCAGAGCCAGGTTTAGTTTCAGGACGTTTACCCGCGGCTCGCCGAACACACCGAGATCCGGCTGCTCAGTAAACTGAGCCACCAGTTGAGTGAGGCGATCCGCCTGAATTCCACGCGCCTTAGCAACGCGCGGGATCTGCACCCGTATCGAGTCCGGACTCAAATGCGGATCGAGGCCGCTCGCGGACGCTGTAACCAGATCGGCCGGAATCGGCCCCTGGTAGTCCAGGTTCTCTTTGCGGAACTTCTCGATCGACGCCTTCACGCGGTCCACTAGTCTCTGATTGGTGGGGCCGTAATTCGATCCCCCCGATGCCAACGCATCGTATCCGTCTCCGGCCGCCGATGGCCGCGGCTGAAAATATTCCGGCTTGGTGAAAATCTGGCCGATGAGCTCGGATCCGATCACCTTATCGTCTTGCCAAATCAAACTGCCGTTGGCCCGGTGCGGAAACGCGACCTGGCAGATCCCGGTGACAGCCAGCGGATACACAATGCCCAGCAAGAGCGTGAAGAACAGATTGATTCGGAGTCCAGGTGAAAG
>DASQJA010000190.1:0-2569 GCA_035631275.1 Bryobacteraceae bacterium | reverse complement strand
GAGCCTCCCGTGAGCGATACGCGACTTCGAAATAATTCCACGCTGGACGCCGCGACACACGCCCAGGTCACTGGACTTGACGCCGCGCCCTCAGTTCCGACACCGCAAGGCCTTTCCTTGCGGTCCAACTTTGCGTGGATGTTAACGGGTAACGTCGTCTTCGCTGCCTGCCAACTAGGAATGATTGTGGCCCTCGCCCGGCTAGGAAATTCGTTCATGGTGGGCCAGTTCTCGCTCGGGCTCGCGATTTCGACGCCGGTACTGATGTTTACGAATCTGAATCTCCGGGCCGTCCAGGCGACCGACGCGAAACGCCTCTATTCGTTCGGAGAGTACTTTCAGCTTCGGTTCGTTATGAGCGCGATCGCGCTCCTCGCGATCGCGATGGTCGCACGTGCCGAAAACGTCGCGCGCACTACTGCATTAGTGATTCTGGCCGTGTCGCTGGCGAAAGCAATCGATGCCTTGAGCGACATTCACTACGGACTATTCCAATTGAATGAGCGTTTGGATCAGACTGGCCGATCCATGATCCTACGCGGACTGGGTTCTGTCGCCGCTCTTAGCGCAGTTCTTTATTTCACTCGCAGTATTTTGTGGTCGTGCGTTGCGCTTGCGTTCGTCTGGCTCGCCGCGCTGATCGGCTGGGATTTCCGCCAGGCCTTGCGGCTTCTGATCTTTGTTGGCGAACCTCGAAAATTCCCAAAGGCAAAAGGTCTTTGGCGCGTCTGGAGCACTCAGTACCGGGTTCGGCGCCAATGGACGCTGCTGCGTCTCTCATTGCCGCTGGGCATTGTTACCACACTGGCGTCGATCAATCTCAACATGCCCCGCTACTTCGTCGCTGCGCGATCGGGAGAGCATGAACTCGGCGTCTTCTCCGCGCTGGCGTACGCCACCGTCGCTCTGACCCTCATTAGCGACTCGCTTGGGCACTGCGTAATACCAAAACTATCTCGGCTCTATGAGGCTGGGAGCATGGCCGCGTTTCAAGCCGCAGTCTTGAAACTCTCCGGTATCGGCATTGCGATGGGATTCGCTGCGCTAGGCGCGGTTCAGCTTGCAGGAAGGTGGCTGCTAGGCGTTTTCTATGGTCCGGAATACTCCGGACATTTCCAGGCATTCGTTCTGCTGATGCTCGCGGCTGCGATCCATTGTGTAGCCGCAATGTTCACCAGCGGAATTCTCGCCGCCCGAAGGTTCCGGATTCAGGTGGTCATATTTTCGATGGTAGCCGCAACGACTGCGTTGGCGTGCTACCGAATGGTACCGTCCATGGGATTGACGGGCGGCGCGCTGGGCATGGTCGCCGGCGCAGTGATGCGTCTCATTCTCGCCGCGCTGGTCCTGGGGCATCTTATTTTGGCGGGCGCCAACCGTACCAACCGCGCCGTGCGTGTAGCGGAATGGAGTCCCAGCCTATGACGAGCATGGCTCTTCCGCACGCCATCCCGCAGAAATTCGCTTCCGCCAAGGGACTTCTGAGCCTCCTGGTTTTGGGATACGTAGCTTTACTTCCCTATTTGTTCAATGTCGGCGATCGGCTCAACTTCGCCCCGGCGGACATTTTTCTTCTGCTTGCGGTCCTTTTGGCGGCTGGCCAGCTGCAGTTCCGGTCCGATCTGTGGAGCCCATGGCATATCGCGATTCTTGTGACCTTCGTTCTCGGATCGCTGGTCGGCACATTGCGTTGGGGAACGCTCGATCGCTATGAGCTCTTCAACAAGGAGGCTGGCCTGTTGCTGCCTTTTCTGAGTTACGTTGCCATCACTTCCAGCATCACGGATTGGCGGAACCTGCGGCGAGTAATTCGTTACTTCACGCTCGGCGTCGTGTTCGAGAACGTAGTGGCGATCGGCGGATTCCTCGCAGCATACTTCTGGGGCGTTTCGACGCCGTTCACGCGCTATGAGGGCGCGCGTCTCTCGGGAATGCTCCTCGATCCGAACGCATACGGCGGGCTCCTTGCGGTTGCCCTCGTGTTGTCTGAGGGAGCCTCATGGGGGCCTGCGCCCCTGTTCCGCGGCGGGACTCTCTGGTTTTCACGCGTAACGTTGGCCTTAGGTATTTTGTTCACATTCTCGCGTTCGGCATGGATCGGCTTGACGTTAGCGGTCCTGGTTTTCTTTGTCCTCAAGCCCGCGGTCGCGATTCGGCCCGTCCTGTCGGCGCTCGTGCTGTCGCCGTGTCTCTTCCTGGTGCTCGGACATCGATTCCTGCCATTTCTCGAAAACATGGCCAGCCGGCCTCATCAAGTCCAGCAACGTATCGATCTGATTCGAGATGCGATCAGCGCGTTTAAGAGTCATCCGATGTTGGGTGGAGGCCTAGGTAGCTTTCGGCTCGCAGTCGGAGAGGTGGCGCACAACACGGCGATGTGGTTCCTGGCGGACTTCGGACTGCTGGGCTTGGCCGTGCTCCTCCTTTTTATGACCTGGTTCTTCCGCAGAGCCTGGTTGTCGTATCGATTTGCGGCGCCGGAACACCGTCCGCTCGCTTTGGCACTCCTCCTGGCGCACACCGCGATGATCGGCGTCGCTATGGGTATTGAAGCTTTTTATCAACGGCA
>DASQJA010000189.1:0-4792 GCA_035631275.1 Bryobacteraceae bacterium | reverse complement strand
CACCGGCTGCGAGGCGAACTTGAACTGCATCAGCCCGCGCAGCGTGCACAAATTGTGATTCTGATTGTCGATTAGCCGCGTGTACTGCTGAAATGTCTCGAAGCTCTTCTGGCGCACGGCATGCTGGAGCTTGCTCACGGTGTCCGGATTGAACAAGTGATACTCGCCCCGCGCGCGATATTGATAACTCCCGCCGATCGTCAGTTCGTCATCCGCCTCCGTCACCGGCCGGAACGCATGATCGTGCTTCATCTTGGCTTCGCGCGCCAGCACGTCCAATCCGACGCCTTCAATCCGCGATGCGGTGCCGGTGAAGTAGCGATCGACCAAAGTCTTGTTGAGTCCGATCCCCTCAAACACCTGCGCGCCGCGATAACTCTGCAGCGTCGAGATGCCCATCTTCGAGAAAACCTTGAGCAGTCCTTTGTTAATAGCTTTCTTATAATTCTTCAGAGCTGTCTCAAACGTCACGCGATTCGGAAAATTCTCGCGCGCCGCTTGATCCTCCAGCGTCTCGATCGCCAGATATGGGTTCACTGCGCTCGCGCCATAGCCGATCAGCAAACAGAAATGCATCACTTCGCGCGGCTCGCCCGATTCAATAATGAGCGCCACCTGTGTCCGCGATCCTTCGCGCACCAGATGGTTGTGCACCGCCGACAGCGCCAGCAGACTCGGAATCGGCGCGTACTCCTCATCGATGCCACGGTCGGACAAGATCAGCAGCGTATAGCGCGACTTCACCGCCCGCGACGCGCTCCGGCACAATTCGTCCAGCGCGCGCTCCAATTCCTTCTCTCCGCCCGCCACTCGAAAATGCATCGGCAGCGTGGTCGCGAGCAAATCGCTGGTTGAGACGCGCCGCAGCTTCTCCAAATCGCGATTCGTCAGGATCGGATGCGGCAGCTTCAGCGTATGACAATGCGCTGGCGTTTCTTCCAAAATGTTCCGCTCTGTGCCGATGTAGCTGGTGAGCGACATCACCAGCTCCTCGCGGATCGGATCGATCGCCGGATTCGTCACCTGCGCGAACAGCTGCTTGAAATAATGAAACAGCGGCTGCGGCTTGTCCGACAAACACGCCAGCGGCGTATCGACACCCATCGACCCCACCGGCTCTTCGCCGTTTACCGCCATCGGCGTCATCAGGATTCGGATATCTTCATCCGTGTATCCGAAGGCGCGCTGCCGCTGGACGATGGTGTCGAAGTCCGTAGCGTGTACGCTCGGCGGATCGGGCAGGTTGTCGATCAGAACCTGATTGTCTTCGATCCATTTGCGATACGGCCGCCGGCTCGCCAAGCGTTGCTTTATTTCCTGATCGGGAACGATTCCGCCTTCGCGCGTGTCCACCAATAGCATCCGTCCAGGCTGTAACCGGCCTTTGAACTTTACTTCCTCGGGCTTCACCGGAAGCACGCCCGTCTCCGACGCCATGATCACGAGATCGTCGTGCGTGACTAAATAGCGCGCAGGGCGCAGCCCGTTACGATCGAGCGTCGCTCCGATCACGCGGCCATCAGTAAACGCGATCGCCGCCGGCCCATCCCACGGCTCCATTAGAGACGCATGGTACTCGTAAAAAGCTTTCTTATCCGCCGGCATCGTGGTGTCGGCGTCCCAGGCCTCGGGAATCAGCATCGCCATGACGTGCGGCAGATCGCGCCCCGCCAGCGTCAGCAACTCCACCGCATTGTCGATGGAAGCCGAATCGCTTCCGCCTGGCGTCACGACCGGAAACAGCTTTTTCAAATCGTCGCCGAACAGGCGCGAGCTCAAAATCTTCTCGCGCGCGTGCATCCAGGCATTATTCCCGCGAATCGTATTGATCTCGCCGTTGTGGCACAGATACCGGTAAGGATGCGCAAGCTGCCACGACGGAAAAGTATTTGTCGAAAACCGTTGATGTACCAGACACAGCGCGCTCATAGCGTCTGGATCGGTCAGTTCGTTGTAAAACTCCGCGATCTGCGGCGCAAGCAACAGGCCCTTATAGACGATGGTTCGCGCCGACAGCGAGGGAATGTAGAAAAATCCTTTGTCCGGAAGATTCGACGCCGCCATCTCCACTTCCGCGCGCTTGCGAACCACGTAGAGCTTGCGCTCCAGCTCATCTTCTGACATCGCCGCCCCGCCGCGAATAAAAATCTGTTCGATGTAGGGCTGTGAGGCGCGCGCCACGCGTCCGATCGCGTCCACGTTAACCGGCGTATCGCGCCATCCGAGCACGCTCAGCCCTTCCTCGCGCGCGATCCGCTCCAGAATCCCTTCCGCGATCAACCGGTGCGACGGCTCAACCGGCAAAAACACCATCCCCACGCCGTATACGCCCGGAGGCGGAAGCGTGAAGCCGAGCGCCTCGCACTCGCGCGCAAAAAACTTGTGTGGGATTTGGATCAGGATGCCCGCGCCGTCCCCGGTCTCAGGGTCGCAGCCGCAGGCTCCGCGGTGGGTCAGATTGATGAGAATCTGCAGTCCCTTCGAAATGATCTCGTGGGACTGCGCGCCTTTCGTATTTACGACAAAACCAATGCCGCAAGCGTCGTGTTCGTGGCGCGGATCGTACAGACCTTGCTTCGCGGGAAGGCCGACCATGCTTGACTGTACCAGAGATCAAAATATAAGTCTAGCGAAAAGTTCTATTGACTGATTATCAGTTGACTTAATATAATTGTGATATCGATGGATCTTGATCATCTCAAGCTTTTCAAGGACATAGCCCAAACCCGCAGCTTCAGTCGAGGCGCTTCTTTAAACAGTGTCAGCCAGTCCGCTGCCAGCCAGCACGTTCAAGAACTCGAGCATCAATTCGGCACTACGCTGCTCGATCGCAGCACGCGCCCGCTCACCGTCACCGACCCAGGCAAGCTCTATTTGGATATGTGCCGCGAGGTTTTGCGCAAGCGCGATGAGTTCCTGGTTGCGCTCGAACGCATGAAGAGCGAGGTTGAAGGCTCTGTGCGTGTCGCGTCCATCTACTCGGTCGGACTTTCAGAAATGTCGCGCCTGGAGCAGGAGTTCTCACGCCGCCATCCGCAGGCGCGCCTGGAAGTCGAGTACCTGCGGCCCGAAAAAGTCTATGAGGCTGTCGTGTCCGATCAAGTCGATCTCGGCTTGATGAGCTACGCGGAATCAAGCAAAGAAGTGCGCGTGCTTCCCTGGCGCGAAGAGCAAATGGTAGTTGCGGTTTCGCCGCATCATCCGCTCGCGAATCGCGCTGAAGTACTCCCTGAAGACCTCGACGGGCTCGATTTCGTTGGCTTCGACGAAGACCTCCCCATCCGCCGCGACATCGACCGGTTCCTCCGAGACCAGCGCGTTCATGTCAACATCACGCTGCACTTCGACAACCTCCAGATGATCAAAGAAGCAGTGGCGCACGGCTCAGGCCTCAGCATCATGCCGGCGCGGATTATGGAGGAAGAAGTCCGTCAAGGCCGTCTGGTGCCGATCCCGATTGCAGGATTCCAGCTCTTCCGCCCCGTCGGCATCGTGCACCGCCGCAAGAAGCGCTTTCATCGAGCCGGGCAGGCGTTCCTCGAGTTATTACAGGAACCACCCATCGGCTGGACCCCTGCGCCCGCGGCAGCCGACTAAACCGCCGGTGGCGCACGCACTCCTGCGTGCCGTGCCGCGACTCATCGCGACACCTCGTTGACCGCCGTCGCAGCGTTGATCGACGCAGCGCCGGCGGTTGCTGACGAGCCAAGGCCTGCCACGCTAGGCGTAGGTTGGCGCTAGCGGACAACTCCCTCCGCACTCGAGCTCACGGCTCCTAGGCTCACGATTCACGTGAATGCCGTCTTGGTGCCTCCTTAAGCAGAAACAACAATTCTCAACGACGCGGAACTTCGTCGAAGTCTTAACCCCCAAATGGCTGGGATGCGGCCACGGTTTGCGGAAACACTGCAGGCACATGCTATGTGTTTGCTTCCGCAGTCTCACGAAACTGAGCGCCCGCTTTGATCCAGACCTTCTTCACCACGTTCAGCTTGCGTCCGGCGTGTTCGCGTAAGAACGACACACCGATCTCCACTTTCGCTGTGACGCCGTCGATCGACCGGAACGCGACGCCACGCTGCCCAACCCGGCGGGCGCACTCCGGCGCAATCGTCCACCCGAGTCCGGCCCCCACCATCTCGAGCGACTTTCGATGATCCGTCGCAAGATGTTTTGGCCGTGGATCGACACCGTGCGATTCGAGCAGCCCGATCACGTAGTCGTGACACGCGGGCGCGAGCGCACGCCGCCAGAAAATAAACGGCTCACCGGCCAACGATTCCAGAGCCAGTTTCCTGCGTCGCGCCAGCCGGTGACGGGAGGGAACCAGAAGAAAGAGCGTCTCCCATCCGAGCGAGGTAAATCCGATTCCCGAAGCCTCTTCGTTTCGATGCGCATATGCCAAGTCGATTTCGCCACTCCGCAATCGATGCACATGCTCGGCCACGGGCAACTCGCAAATCTCCAGGCGCAAGTCTGGCAAAGCGCGGCCGATTCTCGTGGCGAACCGCCTGAATCCATGGAACACTGAACACGGCTCGAAAGCGATTGAGAGGGTCTCCGCCGATCCGTTCGCGGCTCGCGCCGATCGCAATGCAAGCTCGGCCTGCTGTAAAGTGTGTTGCGCCTGTTCGAAGAACTTTCTGCCGGCCGCCGTGAGTTCCACCGTCGGCCTTGTGCGGCCGACCAGCGGCAAGCGACAATCCGCTCGATGTCGCGAATCTGCCGGCTCAACAACGGCTGTGAAACGTGCAATGCCTCGGCCGCACGACTGAAATGCAGTTCACCGGCC
>DASQJA010000188.1:0-2917 GCA_035631275.1 Bryobacteraceae bacterium | reverse complement strand
CAATGGATCGTCGAAAAGCCGGACCTTTTCCGGCAGAAACATCTCGCTGGCGCGAATTGAGGCCGCTCCATAGGCGGTTCGCCCGGCCGCATCTCTGCTCGGCATTCCAAAGGCAGACTACCATAAGCTTGATGGACGAAGACCGAATCGCAGGCCTATGCGCGAGCTGCCAGAATGTGCGCCGGATTACGTCCGATCGCGGCTCCCGCTTCTATCTCTGCGAACTTTCGAGGACCGATCCAAGTTTCCCGAAGTATCCGCGCCTCCCCGTGCTGACCTGCTCGGGATACGTTCGCGCTCAGGCTAACCAGTAGGCGCAAAGAGCGTTTCACATGGGGAGGCGCATGGACACACTGGGCTGGTTCGAGAGTCTTTGGCAAGACGTCCGATACGGGGCGCGGCTGCTGCGGCTGAGCCGGGGGTTCTTCGTGGTGGCGACGTTGTCGCTAGCACTCGGGATCGGGGCGAACACGGCGATTTTCCAGCTTCTCGACGCGGTTCGCATTCGCCTGCTGCCGGTGGGGCACCCCGAGCAGCTTGCCGAGCTGAAGATCGCAGACAACGATCACTGCTGCTCCGGCAATTTTTCCGATCGCCGGCCGAACTTCACGTTTCCTCAGTGGGCCGAAATCCGCGCGCATCAGCAAGCGTTTTCTGGAATCTTTGCATGGGGTGATGAACGATTCAATCTCGCCGCGGGCGGCGAAGTTCGATACGCAGACGGGCTTTGGGTGAGCGGCGACTATTTTCGAACGCTGGGTGTTCAGCCATTCGCGGGGCGTTTGATCTCGGCTGAAGACGATCGTCCCGGCTGCGGATCGCCTGGCGTGGTGCTGAGCTACGCGTTCTGGCAGCGCGAATACGGCGGCGATGCAGGGGCGATCGGGAAGAAACTCGCGCTCAGCTCGCGGCCGTTCGAGATCCTCGGAGTGGCGCCGTCCAGTTTCAGTGGCGTCGAAGTCGGCAAGACATTCGATGTCGCCGTTCCGGTTTGTGCCGAGCCCTGGATGCATGGCGAGCAGAATCACACAACCAAGCGCCATCACTGGTGGCTTGCAATCATCGGGAGGCTGAAGCCGGGATGGGCATTGCAGCGCGCTATCGCGGACGTGCAAACGATTTCGCCGCAGGTTTTCGAAAGCACGGTTCCTCCGAACTACCGGCCGGATATCTCGAAATGGTACACGCTGTACAAACTGACCGCAGAGCCTGCAGGCTCGGGCGTTTCGGGCCTGCGCAAGCGCTACTCCGAGCCACTGTGGTTGTTGCTGGGCATCGCGGGGCTGGTGCTGTTGATCGCGTGCGCGAATCTGGCGAACCTGATGCTGGCGCGTGCGAGCGCTCGGGAGCGCGAGATGGCGGTTCGTTTGGCCATCGGCGCCGACCGCGGGCGTCTGATCAGGCAGTTGTTGGCCGAGAGCTTGTTGCTGGCGGTGATCGGGGCGGCCATTGGCGCATTGCTGGCCCGATTCTTGAGCGAGTACATGATCAATCTGCTCAGCACCAGCGAGAATCGCTTGTTCGTGAATCTGAACGGGGACTGGCGCGTGTTTGGATTCACGGCTGTGGTCGCGGTGCTGACCTGCATCCTGTTTGGACTCGCGCCGGCGTTGCGCGCCACGAACACTGCGCCCGCTGCCGCGATGAAAGCTTCGGGGCGCGGGCTCACGGCCGATCGCAACCGGTTCGGAGTGCGCCGAATTCTCGTGATCAGCCAAGTCGCGATGTCGCTGGTGCTGGTGGTGGGTGCGCTGCTATTCGCGCGCAGCATGCAGAACCTGCTGACGCTGGACGCGGGATTTCGAGAGAGCGGCTTGCTGGTTGCAGGCGTTGGCATTGACCGGCTGGCCATGACGCCCGACGCGCGTGGGGCCTTTTATCGTGAGCTGGTCCGCAACGTTCGAGCGATTCCGGGCGTGGATCAGGCGGCTACAAGTACGATCGTGCCGATCAGCGGCAATGGCTGGAACAACTACATCGACATCCTTGGACAGCAGAATGCAGCCAAGCAGAACACATGGTTCAGCCGCGTCAGTTCCGCGTATTTTCGCACGATGGAAACGCCGCTCCTGGCGGGGAGAGACTTCGACGAGCACGATACGCCATCGTCACCGGAGGTGGCAATCGTAAATCAGGAGTTCAGCCGCAGATTCTTGGGAGGCGCGAATCCGATTGGCAGGTCTTTCCGCGTTGAAACGGGTCCGGGCGAGCCGGAACACGTTTGTTTGATCATCGGCTTGGCGAAGAACTCGAAGTATAGCGACCTGAGAGAAAACTTCCGCCCGCTCGCGTTTGTGGCGGAGTCGCAAACCAAGATTCCAGAGGACGGTTGGAACGTGGTAGTGCGTTCCTCGATGCCGCTGGGTTCTCTGATGGCGGCACTGAAGAAGACAGTGCTGACCCAGAATCCCGGCGTGTCGGTACGATTCCAAGTGTTTCGGACACAGGTGCGGGAGTCGCTGCTGCGGGAGAGGCTAATGGCGACATTGTCAGGATTTTTCGGCGTGCTTGCTGTCGTGCTGGCGACAGTGGGGCTTTACGGCGTGATCGCGTACATGGTGGCGCGACGGCGCAGTGAGATCGGGATCCGAATTGCGCTCGGAGCGGATCGGGCCAATGTGCTCCGGCTCGTGCTGCGGGAAGCGGCTATACTTCTTGCGATCGGACTCGCGATCGGCAGCGCGCTAGCAATTGTGGTGGCTCGCACGGCAAGCTCACTGCTGTTCGGGTTACAGCCCAGCGATCCTTCGACGATCGCGGCGGCGATCGCGTTTCTGGCGTCGGTTGCAATCGCGGCGAGCTTCTTTCCGGCCTGGCGCGCGGCTCGGCTCGATCCCATGAACGCGTTGCGGGAAGAGTGAAGGACTAGTTTTCGCGCAGCGCGACTAACGGGTCGATGCGAGTGGCGCGGCGCGCG
>DASQJA010000187.1:0-2165 GCA_035631275.1 Bryobacteraceae bacterium | reverse complement strand
TATTTGCGATAAGTTCGCCCAATCACACTTGGGATCAAACTTTCCTGGCCAACTACGTCGCGATCAACGTCCAGGATGAACTCGCACGCATCCCCGGCATCGGCCAGGTTTCCATAGCCGGAGCCTCCAGTTATGCGATGCGCATCTGGGTCTCACCCTCCACCCTGGCCAATCTCCAGCTCACGGTGGCGGATATCGAAAACGCAATCGCTGCCCAGAACGTGGTCAATCCTGCCGGGCAGGTCGGCGGCGAGCCCGCGCCGCCTGGACAAGCGAACACCTACACGGTGCGTGCGCAGGGGCGTCTGCTCGACGCCGATCAGTTCGGCAATATCATTCTGCGGGCGAACCCGGACGGCTCGCTGGTGCGGCTGAAGGACGTCGCGCGAATCGAGCTCGGCGCCCAAAGCTACACGGAACAATCGTACGTTAACAGCGCGCCTGCTTCGATCGTGCTGCTTTACCAGGTGCCTGGTTCTAACGCCTTGAAAGCGGCGAATCGCGCGAAAGCCAAGCTGTTCGAGCTGGCCAAAAAATTCCCGGCTGACATGCAGGCGGCCGTCACGCTCGACACAACAGTGCCGGTTACCGAAGGCGCATACGAAATAGTCAAGACGCTGCTCGAGGCGATCGCGCTCGTCGTGCTCGTGATCTTCATCTTCCTGCAGAACTGGCGCGCAACGCTGATTCCGATCCTGACGATTCCGGTGTCGCTGGTCGGCGCCTTCATGTTCTTTCCCCTGGTCGGATTCTCGGTGAACACGCTTTCGTTGCTCGGTCTGGTGCTTGCCGTCGGATTGGTGGTCGACGATGCGATCGTCGTGGTCGAGGCGATCGAAGCCAAGATCGAACAGGGGAAATCGCCACGCGATGCGGCCGTCGAGGCAATGGACGAAGTCGGCGGCGCGCTCGTCGGGATCGCGCTCGTGCTATCCGCGGTCTTTCTGCCTGCGGGGTTCATCCTGGGTATCTCGGGTTCGCTCTATCGACAATTCGCGCTGACGATCGCGTTCTCGGTGCTGCTCTCTGCGTTCAATGCGCTCACGCTGAGTCCTGCTTTGGGCGCACTAATCCTGCGACCGCGCAGCACGAAGCCGTCGCGCGGGCCGCTGGCTTACCTCTTCGAAAAGTTCAATACCGCGTTCGCGCACGCCCAGAACGGCTACATCACAGTTTCCAATTTGCTGATTCGTCGGGTTGTGCTGGCGGCAATTGTTCTGATCGCGTTCACGGTCTTCACCGGCGGGCTCGGTCGAATTCTGCCCACGTCTTTTCTGCCCGACGAAGATCAGGGCTATTTTTTCATCAACGTGCAACTGCCCGAGGCCGCTTCGCTGCAGCGAACCGCTGCGGTGATGAAGAAGATCGATGGAATCCTGAAAACTGAACCCGGCATCCGTTACAACACCGGGATTGCGGGATTCAGCATTCTGACTCAGACCACCAGCACTCGAAGCGCGACCTACTTTTGTTCATTGCAACCCTATCCGGAGAGAATGACGCCGGAGATGCAATCGCCGGCAATCGTCGCCCGATTGAATCAGAAACTGTTCGCGATACCGGACGCTCTGGCCTTCGCGATCCTTCCACCTCCGATTCCCGGAATCGGACAAGCCAGCGGCGTCGACTTCTTCGTGCAGGATCGCGCCGGCAAGGACGTCGATTACCTGTGGCAGAACACGCAGAAATTCCTCGCCGCGGCGCACAAGCGTCCGGAACTTGCGCGACTGAATCTGCTCTTCAGTCCTGCGGTCCCGCAGATGTTCGCGGGGGTGGAGAAAGACAAGGTCTTCAAGCTGGGTGTTTCGATCAGCGACGTGTATCGCGCGCTGCAAACTCTGCTCGGCGGATACTACGTGAATCAGTTCAACCGCTTCGGACGCGTGTGGAAGGTTTTTGTCGAGGCCGAACCGCAATATCGGATGCGGGCCACGGACGTCGGGCAGTTCTATGTGCGCAACAAATCGGGCGAGATGGTGCCGCTTTCCACCCTGGTCAACATGCAGCGCACGACCGGTCCCGAGTACACTACGCGCTTCAACGAATATCGCGGCATCGAGATTTTTGCCCAGCCCGCGCCCGGCTACAGCACCGGCCAGGCGATGGCCGCAGTAACCCAGGTCGCCAACGAGGTCCTCCCGCGCGACATGGGAACCGCGTGGAAC
>DASQJA010000186.1:0-11620 GCA_035631275.1 Bryobacteraceae bacterium | reverse complement strand
CGCGCGCCGCGCGATCGCAGCCGCGTCGTTCAACCAGGCCGTCCCCACGCAGGTCCCGGAGGGCTTGCAGCGCATCTCTTCGGTCTGGACCGCGCCTTTCGCGCGTTACGCGCCTCCTTATATTCGCGGCGCCGCGTTCGGCTACCTTCTATCTGCCATGTTCGGTGCCGGCCTGATCGTCGTGCTCTTCCTGCTGCTCGGCAACTTCGCACGCGGCGCCGCGCGGCTCGGATCGGACCCTGCGTGAGCGACTTTCATCCCAGCACGCGCGGCGGCTTTCTCGAGAACACTCTCCAAGGTCTGCACTCGGCGATGGAACGCGCGCTCTCCGCCGAAACCGCTGCCGAGAACAATGGCGTTCTCCAAAGTCTGGATGCCCGCGTGAAGGTCGCGGGCCTGCTCGCAATGGTGATCACCGCCGCTCTGTCAGCGAAGCTCCGCGTCACTGGCGCGATCCTGATTCTCGCAGTACTGCTCGCGGCACTCTCCCGGATCTCGCTCCGCACGCTCGCCGCCCGCGCCTGGCTAGGCGCACTGGTTTTCAGCGGCCTCATCGCGATCCCCGCCGTTTTTCTGACGCCCGGCGCAGCAGTGCTCGGATCGCCGATGACTGTCCAGGGAATCCGCGCCGGAAGTTTCCTGGTCTTGCGAGCAGTTACCGCAGCAACGCTGATCTTTCTTCTCGGCTATACCACGCCTTGGAGCCACATCTTGAAAGCGCTGCGGATCTTCCGCGTGCCCGTAGTGTTTGTTCTGATCCTTGGCATGACCATTCGCTACATTGTGCTGCTGCTCGAAACCGCTCACGACCTGTTCCAGTCGCGCAGCAGCCGCCGCGTGAACCGCCCGACGCCCGCCGAAAACCGGCGCCTGGCGATCACGAGTTCCGGTGTCCTGCTCACCAAGAGCCTGCATTTAAGCGGCGAGGTGTATCAGGCGATGGTGTCGCGCGGGTTTCGCGGCGAAGTGTACTTGCTCGACGATTTCGAAATGCGAGCACGCGACTGGATCGCGGCGGGAGCTTTCGCAACCTTAGCGGCAGCCTCCCTCCTTCTGGGACGATAAATGCTATTTCAACTCGAAAACCTGACTTATCAATACGAAGGCGTCACCGCGATCGACGACCTCAGCCTCGCGATTCCGGAAGGAAGCCGCGTTGCCTTGCTGGGTGCCAATGGATCGGGCAAGTCCACGCTGCTCCGGCTGCTCGACGGCCTGATTTATGCACAATCCGGCACAATCCGGTTCTGCGGCGCCGAGATCTCTGACGAGCATCTCCTGGACGACGTTTTTGCGCTCGCCTTCCGCCGTAGCGTCGGGATAGTCTTCCAAAATCCCGACGTGCAGCTTTTCAACCCCACGGTATTCGACGAAGTGGCGTTCGGTCCGCTCCAACTCCGCTGGGGAAAAGACGACGTTCGCGACCGCGTCGATCAGATCCTGGACCGTCTCCGTATCGATCACCTGAGAAATCGCGTCCCGCAGCGCCTGTCGGGCGGCGAGAAGAAGCGTGTCGCACTCGCCAGCGTCCTGGTTCTTGATCCCGCGGTACTGCTCCTCGATGAGCCCACCGCTGCGCTCGATCCCCGCAGCCAAAGCGAGATGATCGACCTGATGATCGAATGGAGCGGCGGGGAAAAATCGGTCATCACAGCCACCCACGACTTGGGCGGTCTCGAAACAATTGCCGACCAGTGCTTTGTTCTCGATGCGGGCAAGCTCGTCGCCGAAGGCCGGCCGGCCGACATCTTGGCCAATGTCGACCTGTTGCGCCAGACCAACCTGATTCATGCGCAGCGCCACGGTCATCGCGGACGCATGTTCCACTCGCACTCCCATCTTCACCCGATTTCTTTAAACTAGCCGAGACTTTCGCCGCGTTCTCCGGGCCGGTCTTGACATTCTGTAAGCATAGGCTTACCGTAAGGTATGGCTGACCGAATCGAGCTGTTGGGTGCGTTCGCCGACCCCACTCGTCAGGCAGTCCTGAACCTGCTCCGCAGCAGGCCATCTACCGTAGGCGAGCTGGCCGATCGTCTGCCTGTCAGCCGGCCCGCCGTTTCCCAGCACCTGCAGGTCTTGAAGACTGCAGGCCTGGTGGACGAAGAACGGCGCGGCACCCGTCACTATTTCCGCCTCAACCCCAAGCGCCTGGCCGAATTGCGCGAGCACATCGATGGCATGTGGCGTGATGCGCTGGCCGCATTTTCCAATTTCGCAGCAAAGGAGTCTTCTGGCAATGACAAACGAAGAAAAACACGAGCCTATCCGACAAAGCGTTCACGTTGACTGCTCCAGGGAAGATGCGTTCCGTTTGTTTACGGAACGGTTCGGTGAGTGGTGGCCGGGCGACGCAGACTCGACGCACGAAATCGAGCCTTGGAAGGATGGGAAGATCGTCCAACGCACTCCCTCGGGTGACGAACGCGAGTGGGGTGCTGTGACCGCTTGGGATCCGCCCGATCGCCTCGAATTGACCTGGCATCCAGGAGCAAACACGGATCACGCGGGGACTGTGGAAATCGAATTCACCGTGGAAGCCGATGGCACGCGCGTCACGCTGACACACACGGACTGGCATCTCGCGCAAGTCGACCTGGTCTGCTTCGCTGGATTCGTGCACGAGATGATGGCGGTCGCATAAAGGAGATGAGCATGATTCCGATGGTGGTGGAACAAACTTCGCGCGGCGAGCGCGCCTTCGATATTTATTCGCGCTTGTTGAAAGAGAACATCATTTTTCTGGGCACGACCATCGACGACAACGTCGCCAACGTCGTGATCGCCCAGATGCTTTTTCTCGCAGCGGAAGACCCGGAGAAGGACATCTCGCTCTATATCAACTCTCCCGGCGGCTCGATCACCGCGGGGATGGCGATCCTCGACACCATGAATCTCGTCGAACCCGACATCGTCACCTACTGCGTAGGCCAGGCGGCCTCGATGGCGTCCGTCCTACTGGCGTCCGGCACGAAGGGGAAACGCTACAGCCTGCCTTACGCGCGAATCCTCATCCACCAGCCGCACGCCAGCGGCCTCGGCGGCCAGGCGGCCGACATCGACATCCAGGCGCGCGAGATTCTACGCATGCGCGAGATTACGAATCAAATCCTCGCGGACGCCAGCGGCCAACCGCTCGAAAAAATCGCGCGCGACGTCGATCGCGACTACATCCTCGAAGCGCAGCAGGCTGTCGAATACGGCCTTATCGATCGCGTCATCTCC
Source organism: Bryobacteraceae bacterium (assembly GCA_035631275.1). Classification (GTDB taxonomy): domain Bacteria; phylum Acidobacteriota; class Terriglobia; order Bryobacterales; family Bryobacteraceae; genus Palsa-89. Next base: position 8,395 of record DASQJA010000186.1, on the reverse strand, counting down.
CGCCGGGATCTGCCCGGCCACTCATCGGTCTACAACGGCAACGGCCGCCTCAACGGATCGGGGCACTGAGTCGGGATATGCCTACGCCGTTCGAAAGCGCGCAGCTCAATCTTCAACTATTCGACCAGCGCCGTGAGCCGGTTTTACGCTAGGGTCGTTCCTGGTTCTTGCTCGAGTTTAATCTCGAAAGTTTCGAGGACATTCGAGCAGCTCTGATGAGCGGACACAATACCGTGTTTCGTATGGTGGTGGGCTATTGGGACATGGTGGCATCACTGGTGACCACGGGCGCGATCGATCCTGACGCCTTCCGATGGGCGCACGGCGAGATTTCGGCACCCTTTTAAGATTCGGCCGTTCCTGGCGGAAATGCGAAGTGCGTTCAACGAGCCGGAATTCTGCAAACACATCGAGGCAGTAGTGATGGCAGCGCCGGACGCGGAAGCGATTTTGAAGCGGCGGCCGGAAGGCTTCAGGCGGCTCACGCCCAGATCGCCACCAGCAAGTGCCCAGCCGGGACCGCCGCCCGTAACCGGATGCATTCGCTAATTCTTAGAAACCAAGTACTCTAGAAATAGAGTGTCCACCGATGTAGTTCCAGCGGTCGGCGTGTCTCGAGACGGCCAACCTGAACCGAGCCTACCTGACCAGCTTTTCGTTCAACTCCAGGAGAAACTGCGTGCGCTGCGCCCGAACGAGGATCTGTCGCAGCTCGAGAAGGTCTATCGCAACTCCGCCGAGGCACACAAGGGGCAGTTCCGGCAATCCGGCGAGCCTTACATCGTCCATCCGCTGAATGTCGCTCTGATTCTGGCCGACATGCAGATGGACCTGGTGTGTATCGAGACCGGCCTGCTCCACGATACCGTGGAAGATACTAAGCTCGGCCTCGACCAGATCCGCAAAGACTTCGGCGACGAAGTGGCGCGCTGCGTCGACGGAGTCACGAAACTGAGCAAGCTGCACGTCTATTCGCGTGAAGAACGCCAGGCCGAGAGCGTCCGTAAGATGCTGCTTGCGATGGTGAGCGACATCCGCGTGGTCATCGTCAAATTGGCCGACCGACTCCACAACATGCGTACACTCGCGGCTCTCGCGCCGGACCGGCGGCTGCGCATCGCGCAAGAAACGCTTGATCTCTACGCTCCGATCGCCCACCGCCTCGGAATGGGAAAAATCCGTGGCGAGTTGGAGGATCTGGCGTTCCAATATCTGGAGCCTGAAGCGGCCGAGGAACTGACCCGCGAGATGGACGCCCAGCGCCAGCAGAACGAAGAGTTCCTGGCCAAGATGCGCCACGAAGTGGAGGTGAATCTCCGCCGCGAGAACATCCCCGCCCGCGTCGAAGGCCGCATCAAACGCGCTTACTCCGTCTATCAAAAGATGAAGCGGCAAAAGATCGGACTCGACCAGGTGTACGATCTGCTCGCGCTCCGCATCATCACCGATTCGGTGAAGAACTGCTATGCCGCGCTCGGTGTGATCCACAACGAATGGCACCCCATTCCCGGCCGCATCAAGGACTTCATCGCCATCCCGCGTCCGAACTTGTATCAATCGCTACACACGTCGGTCATCGGCCCGGGCGGCCGCTCGTTCGAAGTTCAGATTCGCACCGAAGAGATGCATCGCCTGGCCGAAGAAGGCATCGCCGCGCACTGGAAATACAAGGAAGGCAAGAAGGGGCCCGGCGTCGACGATCAGCGCATCACCTGGCTGCGGCAGCTCGTCGAATGGCAAAAGGAAATGCGCGATCCGGGCGAATTCATTTCCACTCTCAAAGTGGATCTGTACCCGGAGGAAGTTTACACCTTCACGCCGATGGGTAAAGTAATCGTGCTGCCGCGCGACGCCACGCCCATCGACTTCGCTTACGCCATTCACAGCGATGTCGGCAACACCTGCGTGGGTGCAAAAGTCAACGGCCGGATTGTGCCGTTGAAGTACGCGTTGAAGAATGGCGATGTAGTCGAGATCCTGACGCAGTCCGGACACCTTCCGAGCAAGGACTGGCTCGCGCTGGTCAAGACTTCGAAGGCGCGCAACAAGATCAAGCACGTCATCAACACCACCGAGCGCGCCAAGGCGATCGAGATCGGCCAGAAGTACCTCGAACGCGAAGCCCGGCGGCTCAACGTGCAGTTAAACAAGATCACTAAGGCCGAACTCGAGCGTGTCGCGGCGGAGTACGGGTATAGCAAGATGGAAGATCTGCATGCGGCCCTCGGCTATGGCAAGTATTCCGCGCGTCAGGTTCTGCAGAAGCTGGTTCCCGATCAAATAGAGCCGCTGCTACCGCCCGACACGCCCAAAACTTCGATGCTGGAGGCGAGCACCGTGCCCGCAGCAGCGGAAACCGGTGACCTCGTCATTAAAGTAAAAGGCGTCGACGATTTGCTCGTCTATCGCGCCAAATGCTGCAATCCGATCCGCGGCGAAGGCATCGTCGGCTACGTCACGCGCGGCAAAGGCATCGCCGTGCATTCCGTCAATTGTTCCAACGTGCAAAACCTCATGTACGAAGTGGAGCGCAAGATCGACGTAGAGTGGGCGCGCGCCGCCAGCGAAAGCTTCCCAGTGAAGATGATGATCCATACCGACGACCGGCCGGGCATGCTGAACCAGCTCACGTCCGTCCTCTTCGCCGAGCAGAGCAACATCCGGACGCTCGAAGCCGCTCCCGACGAAAAGCGCAGCGGCGACGGAGCGGTGATCGATATGACCGTAGAGATTCGTGATAAAAAGCAGCTCGAGCGCGTGACCGCCGCAATCCGCCGCATCTCCGGCGTCAGAGACGTGGAAAGAATCCAATGATCGAAATCCAAGCCGAGCCCGAGCACATCGCCATTTCAAAATCCAAAGGCATCCAGATCGATTGGAAAGACGGGCATCATAGCGCTTACACTCTGGCTTACCTGCGCGATCGTTGCCCGTGCGCCAGTTGTACCGGCGCGCATGGAACCGAACCCCAGGCGAGCAACTATTCTTCGCCGCAACCCGCAGCGTCGCCGTTCAAGATGTTTGCGCCCGTGCTGAAAATGCTGAATGTCGAGCCGATCGGCCACTACGCCTTCAAAATCGACTGGAGCGACGGCCACAACAGCGGGATCTATTCCTACGACCATCTGCGCAAGATTTGCCCCTGCGAAACCTGCCATCGTTCGGCCACGGTCACCGGCGGATTATAGGCCACCTCACCGGCTTGCATCTACGGACGGCCTCTCGGTTCGTCCCGCCGCGGCCTGCTCCACCGAGATGTGATTTGTCTCCAGTGTCTCGCCGAGCACCTGGTCGAGCGAAATGCGCGCATGCTGGTAAGCCGATTGGGACGCCACTTCCGTGGATTCCGCCGACAATAAGCTCTGTTGCGCTGCAACCACATCAGCGATTGTCGCGCTGCCGAAGGAAAACATCTGCTGCTCTTTCTCGAGTAGCTCCGCCTGCAATGCCCGAGCATCCGCGGCCTGCGTATATCGCAGCCGCGCCTGCCGCAGCGCCGTCATCTGATTAGAAATCGCAACCACTATCTGATTCATGTTCCTGCGCTCGATCAAATCGCCCTGGCGCAGTTGCAATTGATCGATTCCATAGTCACCCTGCGGAACACGGTTGTGAATCTGGCCGACGAACAGCCCGGCGCCCATTTCAGCGCCGAAATCGTGGCGAAACAACTCTCCGAGCGCAGTACCGAGTCCACCGTTGAAATTTTTCGGAATGGACTCGCCGGACGCCGGATTGTAGCCGCCGGCCAGTCCGCGGGTGTTCACCAACGCCCGGCCTTGCAAAGTCGGCAGAATACCGTTCGCGGTTCCCAGTGCCGAGATCTCCGATGTCTCGTCGTTAATCTTTGCGAGCGCCACATCGGGCCTGTGCGCCAATGCTCGCGCGACCAGGTCCCTCAGCGGAGGCAATTCGTCGTTGGCCGGAATCTCAACGTGATCCAGCGGCACCACGGAAGCAGAATCGATACCCGGATCTTCCAGTCCGTTCCGACTCAGCGCGTTCTTCAAAAGAACTTCCTGCTGCTCGACGGATGCTAGCGCGATCGCCACATCCTGTTTGCGCGCTGAAAGCTGCGCTTCGGCGGCATAGATGTCGACGCGTGCGGTAGCTCCCAGTGCGATCTGCTTCCGCGTATCATCCGCGACCTTTTGAGCCTGTTCCATTGCGCGCTGCCGCACTTTCAAATCGTCGTTCAATGTGACCAGGTCCCAATACAGATTGAGGACGGTCGCAACGGTATTCAACAATTGCGAGCGAAATGTTTCCCTCGCTGCGCCGATGTTCTTCTCCGCGACACGAATAAATCGGCTGTTCACGACGGCCCCGAAACCATTCAGAAATTGATGCAGGACATAAATCTGAGTCACGGGCGCAACGGACGGATTCACAACATCGCTCGGCGCGTTCTCTTTCAGGTACGACTCGTTGGAAGCCACTTGAACATAACCACCGCTGAGCAGCCCCTGCTGGAACAGATTGTTGAATACGTGCCGTGTTCCAATCAGCGCCTCGGTCTGGCTCTGCACTGCGTCGGCTTGTGGATAGCTGCTGTGAAAGTAACCAATCGTGCTTTGAACCACGGGATCGAGATTTTGCGTAATCGGTCCGATCTGGGACACGACTGCATTGGTCCCGTTCCCGTTGCCTCCGCCGCCATTGCTCGATAGCCCGGCGCTCGCCTGGCTTCCACCCACGCCCTGGCCGCTGGTTACCTGGTTTGCGATCGAGTTGCCTCCTGTAACGCCACGCAGAGGTCCACCCGCTTGTGAACGCTCGAGATACCATTCCGCGCTGATCGGGCCATATCGGTCCAGTTCCAAATCAAGGTTATTTTCGATTGCTATCGCCAGCGCGTCCTGCACGGTGAGGTATAACTTGCCGCCGCGAATGAGACTATAGACGTGGCTCGAGTTCTCCAATTTAACCGGTGGCACAACTGCGCCCCGGTAGGGGCGAGAAAAAATTGATCCCTGCGGCCGCTCCAGTGCTTCCTTCGGACCTTGCGCGAAACACGCGAGCGAACCCCCGACGATTAGTGACGTGAGAATAAATCGTGAGTGCATCGTGGTTCGTTCCTTACTGCCGTTGCGGCGCATTTTCGGACACCGAAGAAACGCGCGCCACATGACCTGACTCGGCTTCCGCCATCGAGATGTTGTTGACGTCCAGCGTCCGTCCAACCGCCTGATCGAAGGCGATCTTGGCATGCGTGTAATTCGCCATGGACTGGATCTCAGCTTCTTGGTCGGTCGCCAGTTCGCGCTGCGCCTGGACCACGATGGCGATCGTGGATTCGCCAAACTTGAACCGATTCTGCTCGGCGTCCAGAGCTTGTTGAGCCAGCTCGCGCGTTGCGACGGCGGTTTCATAACGGGCGCGCGCCTGCTGCAGTCCGATCACGGCATTCTTTACGTCCACCCGAACTTGATTCACGGATTTCTGAAGCTGCAGCTCACCCTGCCGAAGACTAAGTTGATCGGCGACGTAGTCGCCTTGCGCGGCACGATTGCGGAACGGGATGTTCAACGAGAACCCGGCGGAATAATTCGGAAAGTTGCGCTTGAAAATCTGTCCCAACAAATTTCCGTAGGCGCCAACGAACGATGGCGGCGGAGCACAATTGAGGCCCGTCTGACAGAGTGACGACTCCAACGCCAGTTGGTTGGGCATGCCGCTGAGCCCGTTATTGGTCAGCTCCGCGAAAGCCTGCAGTGTCGGCAGTAGGGCGTTCTTCGTTCCCGCCAGATTGATCTTCAGACTCTCAGTGCTGATTCGCGCCTGCTCGAGCTCCGGCCGGTTCTTCAGCGCCTGATCGATCAGCTCCGGCGTCGGCTTTAATTCCTCGGTTTGTGGCACCACAATGTGATCCAGAGGAACAATGCGAACCTCGTCCATCGCTGAGTTCGCGATCCCGGTCCGGCTTAGAGCATTCTTCAGAATGGTTTCCTGTTGCGCCACGTTGGTCTGCGCGATCAGGAGCGCTTCCCGGTTGGCGGAAACTTCAGCGGCCGCGCGCGTCACTTCGATCGGCGGCAGCGTTCCCAGCCTGACCTGCTGGCGGTTGTCTTCGAGGAGCTTTTCCGAAGTGGCCAGCGCCTGTTGACGTATCCGCGCATCGTCATTGAAGCTCACCAAATCCCAGTACAAATTCAGCACCGCCGAGACGGTAACGATCACCTGCTGCTTGAGCTGCAGATCTGTGACCTTCATGTTGTTGCGCTGCACGCGAATGTTGCGATTATTCACGGCCACGCCAAATCCCTGAAGAATATTCTGCGTCACATACAAATCCAGATAACCGGTGGTGTACGGATTCACGCTGTACGCAGGACTGTTGAAATGATTTCTCAGGCTGTAGAACGAGAGTTGTGCATAGGTCCCGGAAACGAATGACTGCTGATAGGCAAGCTGCACGTTGCGGCTGTTGTTGACTTGCGCATCCGTCAGCGCCAGGAACGTATTGCTCAACGGGACGCTGCTGTGCTGGAAATTGAAATAGGCGATCAGCGCCGGATCGAACGATGGAGGCGTGGTTCCAAGCTGAATCGTAATGCCGCCGCCGGAGCCCACGCCGGATCCGCTCTCAGGCAACCCAACCGCGTTTACGCTCACTCCGGCCAGGCTGACACTCTGCGGTCCAGGATTGATCGGCTGACTTGTGTTGCGTAGCGCGCCGCCTCCTTCGGTTCGCCGCAGAACCTCGCGAGCCAATGGCGGTCCATAGCGCTGCACCGCGATATCGAGATTGTTCTCGAGCGTCAGCGCGATCACGTCCGGCACGCTCAAATAGAGATTGCCGCCGCGCAGCAGCGCTTCGAGCCGTGGCGAGTTGCCGAGATTCGCGGGCGATACGATGCGCCGCTCGATGTGAAAGGGTCTCATAATCCGACCCACCACCGCTGGCAGTTTGGGCGTCTCGATGGAAACATCATCGGACTGCGCCCTGCCAAGCGCAGCGAAGATCAGGCAGAAAACGTATGGAATTGTTCGAATGCTCATGGAAGTCAAATCCTGGCGAAGGCGGCTTCTTTCCGCGTTCGCGCGCAGTCTCTCACGGTTATCAAAACGCCAGAAAAGAGCAATTGAGCTTCCAGCTTACCGCGCGGAAAGGGACTGTGAAGATGACGTTTCCCACGCAAAATGTTCTACTTGGCGGCGTGGCGGAAATTGGACTGTCCGATTTCGCTCCCCGCTGTTCGATTTTGACATGGAGCATCGGGCAGTTGCGTCTACCTGAAGTAAGCGTCGCTTCGACGCCGCGTTAGTAACGCGGCTCCAGTAATCTGAGCGACGCAGAAAACGTTTGACTCGTATAGCTTTCTGTTCCAAACTTTGGATGCATGGTAAGCGGGTGGAATTTTGCCTGCCGGATTGGAGCGCGCCCACAATCCTCGACCAGCGATGACCGGGCCCAAGGAGTCCCTTTTGAAAAAACTGTTTGTAGGCAACCTTCCCTACCAGGCCAGTGAGGCAGAACTTCAGGATTGGTTCTCACGGGCTGGCTTCCACGCCGACTCGGTTCAGATCATCCGCGATAAATTCACGGGCGACCCGCGCGGCTTCGGCTTCGCGGAGTTCGGCAACGATGAAGAGGCGGACCGCGCCGTGCAGAACTGCAATGGCCAGGACTTTCTCGGCCGGTCGCTGGTGGTGAACGAAGCGCGTCCCATGCGCGAAGGCGGTGGTGGCGGACGCGGTGGAAGGCCCCAACATAGTAGAGGTGGCGGCCGCGGCCGCGACTATTAGCCGGCTCGCTCAAGGCGACTCTGTCGTCGGCGGAATCAGATAAACGCCGTCGTCTTGATGCCGGAAACGTCGAAACGCTTCCGGCAACGCATGTTCTTGCACATCACTTTGTCGTCCAGCAGAACCATGTAACTCGCCGCCTTCGCGAACTTAGCGCGGTCCCGTTCGTCGGCTTGCCCGGGCAGCCGATCCACTTTCTTGCGGACCAGCCAGCGCAACTCATAGTTTTCTTGCGTCCGGCAGAATGGGCAGTTCAAATTGGCCGGCTTCGTGGTCTGCGATTCCTTATAAAACGCGCGCTCGTCCATGCTCGCCTGAATCAGACTGCCGCGAAGGCTTCGATCTTCGCGAAGCTTCGGTCGAGCTGCCGCGTGAATTCGTCGACGTCCGCCTTGCTGATGTTTAGCGGAGGCGAGATGCGCAGAACGTTACCATAGAAACCGCCCTTGCCGAGTAGAATTCGATTCTCGCGAGTCGCTTCCATGAGAGCCGCTGTTTGCGCAGCCGCCGGCTTCTTGGTCTCGCGATCCTCCACCAGTTCCATGGCCAGCAACAGCCCCATTCCTCGCACTTCGCCGATCAACTGGTGCTTCGCCTGAAGCTCATACAGCTTGTCCTTGAGATAAGCGCCAACTTCGGCGGCGTT